>CANHBC010000056.1 GCA_947458835.1 Betaproteobacteria bacterium
CGGCGCGGGGGTGGCGGCCGGCGGGCCGGGCGCGGCCGGGGTCTCCTGCGTACGCTTCCTCGCGCGCCACGGCGCGGCAGTGGAGGCCTGGGACACGCGCGAGGCCCCGCCCGGTGCACGCGAGCTGCGTTCTGCCCTGCCCGGTACCTCGCTGCACCTGGGCGCGATGGACGCGGATGCGCTCGAGACGTTCGACTGGATCGCGCTGTCACCGGGCATCGCCCGTACCGAGTCGGCGGTAGCGCAGGCGATCGGTCGCGGGATTCCGGTGCTCGGCGACATCGAGCTGTTCGCGCGCCATCGCGCGAGCGTGCTGCCGGGCGCCAGGACGCTCGCGATCACCGGCACCAACGGCAAGAGCACGGTGACCGAGATGGCAGGCGAGATGGCGCGCCGGGCCGGGCTGGAGACGCTGGTGGCGGGCAACATCGGCCTGCCTGTGCTCGATGCGCTGGGCGACGTCGAGGCCGGCCTGCGCCCGGCGCCGCAGGTTGTCGTGCTCGAGCTGTCTTCGTTCCAGCTGGAATCGACCGACAGCCTCGATGCCGATGCCGCCGCCATGCTCAACCTGTCCGAGGACCACCTCGACCGCTATCCCGGGCTGTCCGAGTACGGTGCGGCCAAGGCGCGCATCTTCCAGGGCAGCGGCGTCCAGGTGCTCAACCGGGATGATCCGGCCTCGATGGCGATGTACATCGACGGTCGTGCACTGCATACCTTCGGCTGCGGCCGGCCGGCCGGGGCGCGCGACTTCGGCGTGGCGCCCGACGACGGCGAGGGTGCCTGGCTCGCTCTGGGCGACAGCCGGCTGATGCCCGTGGACCGGCTGCCGGTACCGGGCATGCACAACGTGGCCAACGCGCTGGCTGCCCTCGCGCTGGCGCGATCGATCGACCTGCCCATGCCCCCGCTGCTCGAGGCGTTGTGCGCCTTCCGTGGCCTGCCGCACCGGATGCAGCGTATCGCCGAGATCGACGGCGTGGGCTACTACGACGACTCGAAGGGCACCAACGTCGGCGCGACGGTGGCCGCGCTCACCGGGTTCCCGAAGCCAGTGGTGCTGATCGCCGGGGGGGATGGCAAGGGGCAGGACTTCGCTCCGCTCGCCCCGGTAGTGGCGCGCGCGGCGCGTGCGGTAGTGCTGATCGGTGTCGACGGCGCGCGCATCGCGCGCGTGCTCGAGGGCATCGACGTGCCAGTCGAGCACGCCGACTCCCTGGAGGCGGCGGTGGCGCAGGCACGTGAGTTGGCTAGGCCGGGCGATGCGGTCGTGCTGTCGCCGGCCTGCGCGAGCTACGACATGTTCCGAAACTACGTGCACCGCGCAGAGGTCTTCCTGAAGGCGGTCAGCGCGCTAGGCCCGATGGCGGCGGGCACGCGGACGGGGGCCGCATGAGCGCGGTCTACTACGAAGCCGGGCGCCCGCGGCGTGTCATGGCCGACTACGACCAGAGCCTCGTCTGGTCGGTGCTGCTGCTGATGGCCATCGGCATCGTGATGGTTTACTCGGCGTCGATCGCGATCGCCGAGGCCGGTCGTTTCACCGGCAACCGTGCGCACTTCTACCTGGTGCGACAGTCGATCTTCGTGGCGATCGGGCTGTTCGCCGCCGCGCTCGCGTTCCAGGTCCCCACCATGGCCTGGCAGCGCGCCGCGCCGTGGCTGTTCGGCTTCGGCGTGCTGCTGCTGTTGCTGGTGCTCGTGCCCGGCGTGAGCCGCGAGGTCAACGGTGCGCGGCGCTGGCTGCCGCTGGTGGTGTTCAACCTGCAGCCGTCAGAACTGGTGAAGCTGTTCGCGGTGGTCTACGCGGCCGACTACACCGTACGCAAGGCAGCGTACGTCGACAGCCTCAAGAAGGGCTTCCTGCCGATGCTGCTGGTGATGCTGTTCACCGGCGCACTGCTGCTGCGCCAGCCCGACTTTGGTGCGTTCGCGGTGATCACGCTGATCGCGATGGGCATCCTTTTCCTGGGCGGCATGAACTGGCGTCTGTTCGCCGGGTTGCTGGTCCTGCTGGCGGTCGGTTTCGTGACGCTGATCGTCACCTCGCCCTACCGCTTGCAGCGGATCATCGGCTTCATGGATCCCTGGGCCGACCCGTTCGGCAAGGGCTACCAGTTGTCGCATGCGCTGATCGCCTTCGGGCGCGGCGAATGGTTAGGAGTCGGCCTGGGTGCTTCCGTCGAGAAGCTGTTCTACCTGCCCGAGGCACACACCGACTTCGTGCTGGCGGTGATCGCCGAGGAACTCGGGTTCGTCGGCGTTGCCGTGGTGATCGCGCTGTTTGCGTGGATCGCCTGGCGTGCCTTCGCCATCGGCGCACAGGCTGCGCGGCTGGAGCGCAGCTTCCAGGCACTGGTCGCCCAGGGCGTGGGCCTGTGGATCTCCGCGCAGGCGGTGATCAACATGGGCGTGAACATGGGCGTGCTGCCGACCAAGGGCCTGACCCTGCCGATGCTGTCGTTCGGCGGCAGCGCGGTGCTCGCCAACTGCCTGGCCCTCGCGCTGCTGCTGCGCGTGGACTACGAGAACCGGCGCTTGATGAAGGGGCTGCCGGTATGAGTGCGACGCGTACGCTCATGGTGATGGCCGGCGGCACCGGCGGCCACATCTTCCCGGCGCTGGCGGTCGCGCAGTGGCTGCGCGGGGCCGGCTGGAACGTGGTCTGGCTCGGCTCGCCGCGCGGGATGGAATCGACCATCGTTCCGCAGTACGGCTTCGAGATCGAGCCGGTGCGCTTCGGCGGAGTACGCGGCAAGGGACTGCTGCGCATGGCGCGGCTGCCGTTCGACCTCAACCTCGCGTTCTGGCAGTGCGCGCGGGCCATCTTCCGGCGCCGCCCGGACGTCGTGCTCGGCATGGGCGGCTACATCGCCTTCCCCGGTGGCATGATGGCCTCGCTGCTGCGCCGGCCGCTGGTCGTGCATGAACAGAACTCGGTGCCGGGGCTCGCCAATCGCGTGCTTGCACGCATCGCCGATCGGGTCCTCTGCGCGTTCCCTGATGCGCTCGGGGCGTCGGTCCGCTCCGAATGGACCGGCAACCCGGTGCGCGAGCAGATCGCCTCGATCGTCGCTCCGGCCGAGCGGTTCGCGGGCCGCTCCGGGCCGCTGCGCCTGCTGGTGATCGGCGGCAGCCTCGGTGCACAGGCGCTCAACGCCTGCCTGCCCAAGGCGCTCGCCCTGCTGCCGGCCGACCGGCGGCCGATCGTAGTCCACCAGTCCGGCCGCGACCACATCGATGCGCTGCGCGCTGCCTATGCCGCGGCCGGCGTGGAGGCGACGCCCCTGCCGTTCATCGATGACATGGCGCAGCGCTACGCCGAGGCGGACCTCGTGGTCGCTCGCGCCGGGGCCACCACCATCGCCGAACTGGCCTGTGCCGGGGTGGGCTCGGTACTGGTGCCGTTCCCGCACGCGGTGGACGACCACCAGACGGTCAACGCCCGGTTCCTCGCCGAGCGCGGCGCCGCGCTGCTCATTGCGCAGGCGGAACTCACGCCGGAAGGACTCGCTGGCCGGCTCGCCGCGCTCGACCGTGCGGCGCTGCTGGCGATGGCCGAGCGGGCGCGCGAGGTGGCGCGGCCGGACGCGACCCGACGCGTGGCCGAGGTGTGCATGGAGGTGGCCGATGCGGCATAAGGTCCGTCACGTGCACTTCGTGGGCATCGGCGGCAGCGGCATGTCCGGCATCGCCGAGGTGCTGTGCAACCTCGGCTACTCGGTCAGCGGTTCGGACCTCGCCGAGAGCGCCACCACGCGCCGCCTGCAGAAGGTCGGCATCCGGGTCGACATCGGCCATGCGGCGGCCAACGCGGCCGGCGCCGATGCACTGGTGGTGTCCACCGCGGTGAAGGAGGACAACCCCGAACTGGTCGCCGCGCGCGCCGCGCACACGCCGGTGGTGCCCCGGGCGCTGATGCTGGCCGAACTGATGCGGCTCAGGCAGGGCATCGCGATCGCCGGCACCCACGGCAAGACCACCACCACCAGCCTGATCGCCAGCGTGCTGGCCGAGGGCGGACTCGATCCGACCTTCGTGATTGGCGGCCGTCTTGAGGCGGCCGGCAGCAACGCCAAGCTGGGCAGCGGCGAATTCCTCGTGGCCGAGGCCGATGAGTCCGATGCGTCCTTCCTCTACCTGACCCCGGTGGTGTCGGTGGTCACCAACATCGACGCCGACCACATGGAGACCTACGGTCAGGACTTCGGCCGGCTGAAGCAGGCGTTCGTCGACTTCCTTCAGCACCTGCCGTTCTACGGCAATGCGGTGCTGTGCATCGACGATGCCAACGTGCGCGAGATCCTGCCGCGCGTATCCAAGCCGGTCACCACCTACGGGCTGTCCGAGGAGGCCCAGGTGCGCGCGCATTCGATCGAGCATGTCGAAGGCGGTCGGATGCGCTTCCGGGTCGCGCGCGTGAACGGCGCCGCCTGGCCGGAACTGGAGGTGGTGCTCAACCTGCCCGGCGTGCACAACGTGCAGAACGCGCTGGCTGCGATCGCGGTGGGCATGGAAGTCGGAGTCGACGACGCGGCGATCGTGCGTGCGCTGGCCGAGTTCCGCGGCGTCGGCCGGCGCTTCCAGCGCTGGGGCGAGGTGGCGGTCGAGGGTGGTACGTTCACGCTGGTCGACGACTACGGCCACCATCCGGTCGAGATGGCTGCGACGCTGGCCGCCGCGCGCGGTGCCTTCCCCGGCCGCCGTCTGGTGCTTGCGTTCCAGCCGCACCGCTACACCCGTACGCGCGACTGCTTCGAGGACTTCGTGCGCGTGCTGTCGACCGTCGATTCGCTGGTGCTGACCGAGGTCTACGCCGCCGGCGAGGCGCCGATCGTCGCGGCCGACGGCCGTGCCCTGGCGCGCGCGGTGCGCGTCGGCGGCAAGGTCGAGCCGGTGTTCTGCGAGACCGCCGGTGAATTGCCGGCGGCGATCGCGGCGATCGCTCGGCCTGGCGATGTCGTGCTGACCATGGGTGCCGGCTCGATCGGCGGCGTGGCCGCCCAGTTGCGTGCACTCCGGCAGGAGGCGGGATGAACATGGCCGAACCCGACCTGTTCGTGCCGATGCCGTCGCAGCCGCTGCGCGGCGAACTGCGCATCGACGTGCCGATGGCCAGGCACGTGAGCTGGCGCGCCGGCGGCATCGCCGACCGCGCCTACGTGCCGGCCGACCTCGCCGACCTCGCCGCGTTCCTGCGCTCGCGTCCAGCCGGCGAGCCGCTGCTGGTGGTCGGCCTGGGCAGTAACCTGCTGGTGCGCGACGGCGGCTTCCGCGGCACGGTCGTGCTGCTGCATGGCGTGCTGTCGGCAGTGGAACTGCTGCCGCCGGCCGCCGGCGAGCCGGTGCCCACCCGGGTGCGTTTCCAGGCCGGTGTCGCCTGCCCGAAGGTCGCGCGCTTCGCAGCGCTGCACGGGCTGGAAGGCGCCGAGTTCCTGGCCGGCATCCCCGGCACCATGGGTGGTGCGCTGGCGATGAACGCCGGCTGCTACGGGAGCCAGACGTGGGACCGCGTGCTGCAGGCGACGCTGGTCACGCGCGACGGACGGCTGGTCGACCGCCTGCCCGAGGCGTTCGACCTCGGCTACCGCCATGTCGCGCTCGGCCCGCATGCGTGCAAGGGCGCGGTGCCGCCGGTGCTCGGCGAGGACGAGTGGTTCGTCGCGGCGACCCTGGGCCTGCAGGCCGGCGACGGCGAACGTTCGCGTGCGCGCATCAAGGAATTCCTGTCGCGCCGGATCGCGACCCAGCCGTTGCAGCAGCCCAACGCCGGGTCCGTGTTCCGCAACCCGCCGGGCGACCATGCCGCCCGGCTGATCGAATCCTGCGGACTGAAGGGCTTCGCCGTCGGCGGTGCCGAGGTCTCGGAGCGTCATGCGAACTTCATCGTCAACCGGGGCGGCGCGACGGCTTCGGACATCGAGACACTGGTCGATTCAGTGAAGGAAAGCGTCCGTCTGCGCACCGGGGTCGAACTGGTGCCCGAGGTACGGATCGTGGGGGAGGCGTGATGGACGGCGTGGCGAAGTTCGGGAAGGTCGCGGTGCTGCTGGGCGGGCGCAGCGCCGAGCGCGAGATCTCGCTGCTCTCGGGCAACGCCGTGCTGGCCGCGCTGCGCGCGAGCGGCGTCGATGCGCATCCGTTCGACCCGGCCGAGCGCAACGTGTTCGAGCTGGCCACCGAAGGCTTCCAGCGCGTGTTCATCTCGCTGCATGGCCGCTTCGGCGAGGACGGCACGATCCAGGGCGCGCTCGAGCTGATGGGCATCCCCTACACCGGCAGTGGCGTGGCCGCCTCGGCGCTGGCGATGGACAAGCTGCGCACGAAGATGGTGTGGGTGGCCGGCGGCGTGCCCACCCCTGCCTGGGAGGTGTTGACCGCCGATTCCGATCCGGCGGCCGTGGTCGCCAGGGTCGGCCTGCCGATGATCGTCAAGCCCGGCCGGGAAGGATCCACCCTGGGCCTCACGAAGGTGACGGACGTTTCCCAGGTACGCGCCGCCTGGGCCCATGCGGCATCGTTCGATCCGCTGGTGCTGGCCGAGGCGTTCATCGCCGGGCGCGAGCTGACCGCAGGCTTCCTGGGCGACCAGGCGCTGCCCCTGATCCGCATCGAGGCGCCACAGGGCAACTACGACTACCAGAACAAGTACTTCAGCGACGAGACCCGGTACTACTGCCCGAGCGGGCTCGATGCGGCGAAGGAAGCGGAGATCCAGGCGCTCAGCATGCGCGCCGCGGCGCTGCTCGGCTGCGAGGGCTGGGGACGCGCCGACCTGATCCTGCGCGACGATGGCTCGGTGCAGATGCTCGAGATGAACACCTCGCCCGGCATGACCGGCCACAGTCTGGTGCCGATGGCGGCCCGGCAGGCCGGCCTCTCGTTCGAGCAACTGGTGCTGCGCATCCTGGAGATGGCCCATGCTGGCTGACGCCTGGGATCGTCCGGCGCTGCTCAACGCGGCGGCCAACACCCTGTACGCGATCGCGACCGTGCTCGGCCTGTACGCGGTTTTCTTTCTCGTGATCCACCTGCCTGTCTTCCCGATGAAGGAAGTGCGGGTGCTGGGCGAACTGCAGAACGTCACGCGCGAGCAGGTCGAGGCCACGGTGCGCCAGCAGCTCACCGGCAACTTCTTCACGGTCGACATCGCGGGCGCGCGCAAGGGGTTCGAACGACTGCCCTGGGTGCGCCGGGTCGAAGTGCGCCGCGTCTGGCCCGACGGGCTGCATGTGGTGCTCGAAGAGCATGTGGCGATCGCTCGCTGGGGTGATTCCGGCCTGGTGAACACGCATGGCGAGGTGTTCTCGGCCGCCTCCGACGCGAAGCTGCCGGTGTTCAACGGCCCGCCGGGCAGCGCCGGCGAGATCGCGCGCCGCTACGTCGCCTTCCGTGACGAGCTGGCTCGGGTGCGACAGGCTCCGGCCGAGATCACGCTGACCGCGCGGCGCGCCTGGGAGATGCGGCTGACCAGCGGGCTGCTGCTCAAGCTGGGTCGCGATCAGGTCGAACAGCGGATGGCTACTTTCCTGTCCGTCTACGAGGGCACGGTCGCGCCAGTGTCCACCCGCCTCGAATACGTCGACCTGCGCTACCCGAACGGCTTCGCGGTGCGCATCAGCGACGTCGGAACATCCAGGCGCAGCGATGGCCGGCCGGGCCCCCGCGGCACCGAAACAAAACCCGTGGAGCGCCGGTCATGAGCAAGATTCGAGACAACAAGAACCTGATCGTCGGCCTGGACATCGGCACGTCGAAGATCGTGGCGATCGTCGCCGAGCTGAAGCCTGGTGGCGAACTGGAGATCATCGGGATGGGTCAGCACGCCTCGCGCGGGCTGAAGAAGGGCGTGGTGGTCAACATCGACTCCACCGTGCATTCGATCCAGCGCGCGCTCGAGGAAGCCGAGCTGATGGCCGACTGCAAGATCAAGGATGTGTACGCGGGCATTGCCGGCAGCCATATCAAGAGCTTCAACTCGCACGGCATGGTGGCGATCAAGGACAAGGAGGTCACGCAGACCGACGTCGACCGGGTGATCGAGACCGCCAAGGCGGTGAGCATCCCCAACGACCAGCAGATCCTGCACATCCTGAACCAGGAATTCATCATCGATGGTCAGGAGGACGTGCGCGAGCCGCTGGGCATGAGCGGAGTGCGCCTCGAGGTGAAGGTGCACATCGTCACCGGAGCGGTGTCGGCGGCGCAGAACATCGTCAAGTGCGTGCGCCGCTGCGGCCTCGAGGTCTCCGACCTGATCCTGCAGCCGCTCGCCTCGGCCTGGGCGGTGCTGTCCGAGGACGAGAAGGACCTTGGCGTCTGCCTGGTCGACATCGGCGGCGGCACCACCGACATCGCGGTGTTCTCCCAGGGCGCGATCCGGCATACCGCGGTGATCCCGATCGCCGGTGACCAGATCACCAACGACATCGCGATGGCGCTGCGCACCCCAACCAAGGACGCCGAGGACATCAAGGTCCGCTACGGCTGCGCGCTGGCCAAGCTCGCCGATGCGCGCGAGATGGTCGAGGTGCCGGGCGTGGGCGACCGCGGCCCGCGCGAGATGTCGCGCCAGACGCTGGCCGAGGTGATCGAGCCGCGGGTCGAGGAACTGTATTCGCTGGTGCAGGCGGAACTGCGCCGCACCGCCTACGAGGAACTGCTGTCCTCGGGCATCGTGATCACCGGCGGCAGTGCCGCGATGCAGGGCATGGTCGAACTCGGCGAGGAAGTCTTCCACATGCCGGTGCGCGCCGGCGTGCCGCAGTACGTCGGTGGCCTGTCGGAGGTGGTGCGAAACCCGCGCTTCGCCACCGGCGTCGGGCTGCTGGTGGCGGGCCAGCGGCAGGTCATGCGGTTGTCGACCTCGCGCGCCTCGCGCGGTCCGGTCGGCAACGTGTTCGCCAGCCTGAAGGGCTGGTTCCAGGGGAATTTCTGAGGTCTCCCGCAGCGGCGGGAGGCCCGGGCAGGTGGTGAATCAACGCGGCGGCAGCAACGGCAAGGGCAGCAAGGGCATCATCAGCATCTACATGAGTTCAACCCGGCAAGAGGAGAAGTCGATGTTCGAGATTCTCGATTCGTCGAATCAGGAAGCAGTGATCAAGGTGATCGGCGTGGGTGGCTGCGGCGGCAACGCAGTCGACCACATGGTCCTCAGTGGCGTACACGGCGTGGAGTTCATCTGCGCGAACACCGACGCGCAGGCCCTCAAGCGCTGCCAGTCGAAGAACCAGCTGCACCTGGGCAGCGCGCTCACCAAGGGGCTCGGCGCGGGCGCGAACCCGGAGATCGGCCGCCAGGCCGCGATCGAGGACCGCGAGCGCATCGCCGAGGCGATCCGTGGCGCCGACATGCTGTTCCTGACCGCTGGCATGGGTGGTGGCACCGGCACCGGCGCCGCGCCGGTGGTGGCCGAGATCGCCAAGGAAATGGGCATCCTGACCATTGCGGTGGTGACCAAGCCGTTCACCTTCGAGCGCAAGCGCGTCCGTGTTGCGCAGGAGGGGATCGAGGCGCTGTCCCAGTTCGTCGACTCGCTGATCGTGATCCCGAACGACAAGCTGATGGAAGTGCTCGGCGCGGACGTGACCATGCAGGACGCGTTCAAGGCGGCCAACGAGGTGCTGCACGGCGCGGTGGCCGGCATCGCCGAGATCATCACCCTGCCGGGCATGATCAACGTCGACTTCGCCGACGTGCGCACGGTGATGTCCGAGACCGGCATCGCGATGATGGGTTCGGGCAGCGCCTCGGGCGTCGACCGCGCGAAGATCGCGGCCGAGCAGGCGGTCGCCTGCCCGCTGCTGGAGAACATCGACCTCAACAACGCGCGCGGCGTTCTGGTCAACGTCTCCGGCTCGGCCTCCAAGCTGAAGCTGGGCGAGATCCACGAGGTGATGGACACGGTCAGCGAGTTCCTCGCTGACGACGCGACCACCATCGTCGGTTCGGTGTTCGACGAGGAGATGGGCGACTCGATCCGGGTCACCATCGTCGCCACCGGCCTGGGCAACGCGGTCAACCGCATGCAGCCCAAGGCGTTCACTGTCGTGAAGACCGGGACGGACAACGGCCCGATCGACCTGGTCGCGGCGCACGGTTCCGCCGCTGCCGCTGCCGGCGTCAACTACGGCGAACTCGACGTGCCGGTGGTGTTCCGTCGCAAGACCCGCGACGCCACGGCCCAGGTCGAGGCGCTCAAGCAGTCCGGGCTGGAGATGTACGACATTCCGGCCTTCCTGCGCAAGCAGGCTGACTGATCGGTCGAGGATCGCAGTCAGTCGTTTCAAGGGAACGGGGATGCGCCGGGCATCCCCGATTTCCCGGCAATGATGACCGGCCAGGCGTTAAGATCAACGGCTTCGCTCCGAAAATGTGATCGGAGACGGACAGACATGCTCAGACAACGCACCCTCAAGACGAAGATCAGAACCACCGGGGTCGGCCTGCACACGGGCCACAAGGTCGACATGACCTTGCGCCCGGCTGCGCCCGATACGGGCATCGTCTTCCACCGGACCGACCTGCCCGGGGCGGCCGACCTGCCGGCACTGGCACACGGGGTGACGGATACCCGCCTTGCCACCTGCCTGGGCGAGGGCGACAACAAGGTCTGGACCATCGAGCACCTGATGTCGGCACTGGCCGGCCTGGGTATCGACAACCTGCACGTCGACCTGTCCGGTCCCGAGCTGCCCATCATGGATGGCAGCGCCGGTCCGTTCGTGTTCCTGGTGCAGTCGGCCGGGATCGAGGAGCAGCCGGTGCCCAAGCGCTTCGTGCGGGTGCTCAAGCCGATCGAGGTGGTGCAGGGCGACAAGATCGCCCGGCTGGATCCCTACGAGGGGTTCCGGATCACTCTGTCGATCGACTTCCGGCACCCGGTATTCGAGCGCTCCGGAAACAAGGCCACCATCGACTTCGCCGAGCAGTCCTATCTGGGCGAGATCAGCCGCGCGCGCACCTTCGGGTTCATGCAGGACGTGGAGGCAATGCGCGCCCAGGGCCTCGCGCTCGGCGGCACGCTCGACAACGCGGTGGTGATGGACGAATACCGGGTGCTCAACCCGGACGGCCTGCGCTACGCGGACGAGTTCGTGAAGCACAAGGTCCTCGACTGCGTCGGCGACCTCTACCTGCTGGGTCATCCGCTGATCGGCGCCTTCACCGGTCACAAGACCGGCCATGCGATGAACAACCAGCTCCTGCGCGCGCTGCTGGCCGACACCTCGGCATACGAGCAGGTGAGCTTCGAGCAGCAGGAAACCGCTCCAGCCTTCGCGCGACTGCTGCCGGCCTTCGGCTGATCGCCGGTGGCGATCGTCCTGCGGCTGATCCTGTTCGCCGTGATCGCCACGATCGGCGTGTCGCTCGTGCTCTACGTGTTCACCGGCCAGCGTCGCTACGCCACGTTCGCCTGGACAACCTTCAGGTTCTGCGTCGTCTTCCTGCTGGCAATGGCGCTGCTGCTGATCGTCGAGCGGGTGATCCTGGCCATCTGAATGCCTGCGGCGATTCTGGCCGGGAGGGTGCTGTTTCGCCGCCCGGCGTGACTTATCGCGCGCCGCGTTTTCGCGTGCCCAGCGTCTGCAAGGCCTTCTTCAGCCGCTGATCGGTGACGATCGACGCCAATCGCAGAACTTCGGACCTCGCCTGATCCGTCAACGGAGCGGGAGGCGGCATGGGGTCCGCGGCGGGTGCGCGGAAGTCGCCCGGTTGCATGGCCACCTTGATTGCCGTAACCTGCGGTTCGTTTTTGCGGATATCCGCCGCAAGCCTCGGTGCAAGCTGGCTCACCGAGGTTGCCACTGCAGGGCTCGAAGTCACGATTGTCAGTACGCCGTCGCGCAAAGCGGCGACCGAAACACAACCCGAAACCCAAACCGGAAGCAGTTCGTCCAGTCGAGCCTGCAGCCTCCCGAGGCGCCGGGCTTCTCCGTGCAGGATGCGCAGTCGGTCTTCCGACTGCACGAAGTCGCCGACCGATCGCGAGGTCATCCTGGCCGGACCACCGAGCGTGGCCGAGCCCACCCCGCGTTACGGTGGCAGTGCGCGCTGGACGAAGCGGAGGTCGAACCATTGAACGTCATCATCGTTTCAGGAAGTCTTGGCAGCGGAAAAACGATAGCACTGAACGGGTACCAGGTCTCCGGCCTTCTCGCGGCGTTGTCGCTGGCGGTCGCGCTGCTGGTCACCGGGGCGCAGTCCGTGGTGGGTCGTCTCGGCGGTGGCCCGGCGGCATTCGACGGGCACTCGGCAGCTCCCGGCGAGGACGGGCAGGCGGTGCTGCGCGAGAGTATCGACATGATGGCTACCCGGCTGGGCGAGATGCAGGCGCGCCTGCTGCGCCTGGATACCCTCGGCGAGCGGCTCGCGCGCACCGCGGGTTTCAAGCCTCAGGAGTTCATGTTCGACCAGGCGCCGGGGCGGGGTGGCGCGGTGCCCACGATCACCGGCGGACGCGGCACGGGTCCGGCGGCAGCTCCGGGTCCGGACGCGGCGATCCCGCGGGAACTGTCGGTCGGTGAGCTGGGTCAGAAACTCGACCTGCTTGCTCGGCAGGTCGATGACAGGGCCGAGCGGCTGGGCGTCATCGAATCGATCGTCACCATGGACTTCGCCCGGCGCACCTTCGTCCCGAGCGCCTTCCCGGTGACGGCCGGGCAGTTCTCGTCCAACTTCGGCTGGCGTATCGACCCGTTCAGCGGCCGCAATGCCTTCCACGAAGGGGTCGACTTCTTCGCCGAGCCCGGCACGCCGATCGTGGCAGCAGCCAGCGGCGTGGTGACCGCAGCCGAGTTCCATCCGCAGTACGGCAAGATGGTCGAGATCGACCACGGCAAGGACCTGGTCACCCGCTATGCCCATGCGTCGCTGCTGCACGTGCGCGTGGGCGACGTCGTGCGCCGCGGCCACCGCATCGCCGACGTCGGCTCGACCGGCCGCTCGACCGGGCCGCACCTGCACTTCGAAGTCCGCCACCGGGGCCTCGCGCAGAACCCGAACCGGTTCCTCAGGCCGGCCGGCTGACACCCGCCGCCCCCGTCGGGACCGCCCACGGGCGCCGCGGCGGGGTTGAAATCGGCTTTCCCGCCCGCAATCTCGACGATTCCGGCAGTCGGGCCGCTATCAGGAGGGTCTGCCCGGTTAAACTAGGGGGTTTTCGGCCTTCCGGGCCGCCTCCCGGCAACCCTCCAGCAGCGACCGATGTTCTCAGACCTCCTCAAAAAGATGTTCGGCAGCCGCAACCAGCGGCTGCTCAAGAGCTATGGCCAGACGGTTGCGCGCATCAATGCGCTGGAGCCGTCGCTGAAGGCCCTCAGCGATGCAGACCTCGCGGCGAAGACCGCGGCGTTCAAGGCGCGAGTAGCCAACGGCGAATCGATCGAGGCGCTACTGCCTGAGGCGTTCGCGGTGGTGCGCGAGGCTTCCAGCCGGGTGCTCGGGATGCGCCATTTCGACGTGCAGCTGATCGGCGGCATGGTCCTGCACAACGGCAAGATCGCGGAGATGCGCACCGGCGAGGGCAAGACGCTGATGGCGACGCTGCCGGCGTACCTGAACGCGCTGGCCGGCAAGGGCGTACACGTGGTGACGGTGAACGACTACCTCGCCAAGCGCGACGCCGACTGGATGGGACGCGTCTACCGGTTCCTCGGGCTCGAGGTGGGGGTCATCCTGACCCAGCAGGAGACCGGCGACAAGAAGGCGGCCTATGCCGCCGACATCACGTACGGCACGAACAACGAGTTCGGCTTCGACTACCTGCGCGACAACATGGAGTACCAGCTGGTCGACAAGCGCCAGCGCCCGCTCCACTATGCCATCGTCGACGAGGTCGACTCGATCCTGATCGACGAGGCACGCACGCCGCTGATCATCTCGGGCCAGGCCGACGACACCACCGACCTGTACAACAAGGTCGACACGATCGTCCCGAAGCTCGTCCGCCAGAAGGAGGAAGAGGGCGAGGGCGACTACTGGGTGGACGAGAAGCAGCACCAGATCATCCTGTCCGAGGCCGGCCACGAGCATGCAGAGGAACTGATGGCCGCCGCCGGCCTGCTCGAGCCTGGCTCCAGCCTGTATGCCGCGGCGAACATCCAGCTGATGCACCACCTGAACGCGGCGCTGCGCGCGCACACCCTGTTCCTGCGCGATCAGCAGTATGTCGTCCAGAACGACGAGGTGATCATCGTCGACGAGTTCACCGGGCGCCTGATGTCGGGCCGGCGCTGGTCCGACGGCCTGCACCAGGCGGTCGAGGCCAAGGAAGGCGTGTCGATCCAGAAGGAGAACCAGACGCTCGCGTCGATCACCTTCCAGAACTACTTCCGGATGTACTCGAAGCTCTCAGGCATGACCGGCACCGCCGACACCGAGGCCTACGAGTTCAAGGACATCTACGGTCTGGAGACGGTGATCGTCCCCACACACCGGCCGATGATCCGCAAGGACATGATGGACCAGGTGTTCCGCACGTCGAAGGAACGCTACGACGCGGTGATCGCCGACATCCGTGACTGCCACGAGCGCGGACAGCCAGTACTGGTGGGCACCACCTCGATCGAGACCTCCGAACTGGTGTCCAGGCTCCTCGAAAAGCAGAAGCTGCCGCACCAGGTGCTCAACGCCAAGCAGCACGCGCGCGAGGCGGACGTGGTCGCCCAGGCGGGGCGTCCGAAGATGATCACGATCGCGACCAACATGGCCGGCCGCGGCACCGACATCGTGCTCGGCGGAAACGTCGAGCGCGAGATCGATCGGGTACGCGCCGACGACGGCCTCGACGAGGCCGCGAAGGAATCTCGCATCTCCGCGCTGCGTGCCGAATGGCAGCAGATGCACGAGCAGGTGATCGCCGCCGGCGGTCTGCACATCATCGGCACCGAGCGCCACGAGTCGCGCCGGGTCGACAACCAGTTGCGTGGCCGGTCCGGCCGCCAGGGTGACCCCGGTTCCAGCCGCTTCTACCTGTCGCTCGAGGACCCGCTGCTGCGTATCTTCGCCTCCGACCGAGTGGCTGCCATCATGACCCGGCTCAAGCTGCCCGAGGGCGAGGCGATCGAGCACGTCTGGGTCACCCGCGCGATCGAGAATGCGCAGCGGAAGGTCGAGGCGCGCAACTTCGACATCCGCAAGCAGCTGCTCGAGTACGACGACGTGTCGAACGACCAGCGCAAGGTGATCTACCAGCAGCGCGACGAACTGCTTGCCTCTGGCGACATGCAGGAGACCGTCACCGCGATGCGCGACGACGTGCTGCGTGCGACGGTCGGCCAGTACATCCCCCCGGGCAGCGTGCACGAGCAGTGGGACGGACACGGCCTCGAGAAGTTCCTCGCCTCGGAGTTCAGCCTCGAGGTGCCGGTGTCGCAGTGGATCGCCGCCGAGGACGACCTCGACGAGCAGGCGCTGCTCGAGCGGGTGCTCGCGGCGGCCACCGTCCAGTACGACGCCAAGACCGCCAGCGTCGAGCCGCCGGTCATGCGCCAGTACGAGCGCGCGGTGATGCTGCAGAGCTTCGACTCGCACTGGCGCGAGCACCTGGCGGCGCTCGACCACCTGCGCCAGGGCATCCACCTGCGCAGCTACGCGCAGAAGAACCCCAAGCAGGAATACAAGTCCGATGCGTTCACCATGTTCAGCGACATGCTCGACCGCATCAAGGCCGATGTCACGCGCACGCTGATGCTGGTGCAGATCCGCAGCGCCGAGGAGGTCGCGCGCGTTGACGAGCCGGCGCAGCTGCACAACGTGACCTACCAGCATGCGCAGGCGGCCGAGGCGGTGGACGACCTGGCCGATACCGGGACCGAGGCTGGAGCGCAGGCCGGGCTGCAGCTGCAGGATTTCCCCGACGACGGGAACGCTGACGGTGAGCGTCCGATGCCGTTCGTGCGCCCCGGCCAGAAGGTCGGGCGCAACGATCCCTGCCCGTGCGGTTCCGGTCGCAAGTACAAGGTTTGCCACGGCCGCCTGACTTAGCCAATACAAACAACAGGTTGTAGGGTTTGTGGTCAGCCCAATAGTGTTATCCGTTTTTACACGCGTGGATAACACTGGCGCGTCGTTAGGCAAATGCTAGGCAATGACTAAAGGGAAACGTTGGACGACGGTAATGTCGTCCTGTTCCTGCGTAACAGTATCTTCCAAGCTCGCGTGTACCGTGGAGGCTGGCGTTACCTATTCGAAAGCCTGAAGACATCTGACCTGGCTGCGGCCCGAAACGTGGCCCAGCGACTGGCTCTCGAAGTCGCATTTCGCCGCGAACAGCAACTGCCGCTACAAAAGCGTCGCGTTTCGCAAATCATCGCAGAGTACGTGACCATGCGAGAGCGCCAGTGCGATCGCCGCCAAAGCGCAGTAACGAACGCCAGTTACAAGGCAGAAACAACCCTGCCACGCTGCGCCAGATCAAGCGTGTCGTGACGTTTGGGCTTGAGTACTGCGGCCAAAGAATCACAGCCTCCACCCAGCCGATAAAACCCTTGAGTGGGAGTCGATGCTGGGCACGATGATTCTGAAGTTTGCCGACGAGCGAGGCTGCCGAGGGAAGATGCGGTAATCCCCCCGCAAAACCGTAGGGTCCAGAGGTAGAATTTTCTCGCTACGGAGGAAGTTCTGCATGAGGCAGTCCAGGACTTCGCCACGCGATGGATGTGGTCCTACAATCGCAAACGCCGGAACACGGCCTTGGGCGGCATCATCCCGGAACAGCAGCTAGCCACGGCCGCGTAGGTCTACGTCTGACGGGTACGAAAACGGGGGGGTACCCGACGTTTCGTGGAATTTGACGAATTCGAAAGAGTGATTATGAATCTCATGCTTTCATGCAGCAAGGCAATTGACACCCAATTGCGCAAAATCCGATCGGCACTGACGCCCGGTTTGTTTGAAAAAGTTGAAGCCTTCTTCAACACCGTCGCTGGCATTGCAACGCCGGTTGCAGCGGTGGTAGGTACGTTGATTGCCTTGGTCATTGCGATCAAGGTGGACTCTCTTCAGATTTTTCTAGGTGGTTTTGTTTGGATATTTGCGCTGGTGATTTGCTATTACATCGGTAGCAAACTGCAAAGTGCCTGTCAAAGCACGCTGCAAAACAACCCCTCCTC
This sequence comes from Betaproteobacteria bacterium, assembly GCA_947458835.1. Classification (GTDB taxonomy): domain Bacteria; phylum Pseudomonadota; class Gammaproteobacteria; order Burkholderiales; family CAIKXV01; genus CAIKXV01. The sequence continues at coordinate 17,115 of CANHBC010000056.1, forward strand.
GATTGCGGGCCAAGAATACTTGGACATCGTGGCCGTGCTGAACGGCGTAGGGGCCGTCGTCGCGCTGTTGGTTGGGACTTATTTGTCGATACAACTCAGTGCAATGCAGCCTTTTTTCCTCGGTCTGGCGCTGAGTTTGGTGCTGATCTACACGGTCTGGTTGACGCTCAACCCCGCGCTCATCACCACGTATGTGCAACCGTCCTCTTCCGCTGGCGTTGACGCCATCGCCATCTTGGTCTTGGTCAGCAAAATCTATCTTCGTGCTAACAAAGTGTTTTTCGGTTTGTTTCCGGCCATTGGATGTGTCCTGCTGTTGAATTCCTTTTTGCAATCATTCGGCGAGCCCGACGCAATCTTGACAGGCAGCATCGCTGGCCTTATCGGTTTCATCTTCGTCATCATGGGTTTGCTCGCGCCGATGATGTGTTACCTGTTCTTCATCTTTAGCTATATGCTCTTGGATGTGGTGCGCTCCATTTTGGCCATGGGCGCCTACGCCTCTGCACAATCACAACCGGCAGTAGTTCAATCGCTGACGCCTTCAAACGCAACCGAACCGGACACAAGTGTCTCCGCCTCTGGGCAACCGCAACAGGCAGTGGTGCAACCGCTGACGCCTGCAAACGAAACCGAGCCGGGAAAAGGCGTCTCGGCAGAGATGGTCAAGAAGATAGTCATTGGTCTGGTCATATTGATCTTGGGCCTCATCGTGATCATCAAAGGCAAGGATTTTTACGCAGATTACCAAGTCAAGTCCAAGGAACGTCGCGTTGAAGATGAACGTAAAAAATCCGAAGATGAGCGTAAAAAATCCGAAGAGCAAGAGCGTCAATCGCGTGAAGCTGCAGAGGCGGCCCGCGTCAGCGCATTCGCGGACAACGCACGTAAGTACGTAAACAAGCCGGCTCTGGATTTGATACTGGATCCACAAATTAACGGTCAATTCCGAGGGATCTTCCGCGAAAACACCTCTGATTTTGAGGCCTACTTTGCCGAATCCCAGAATGTGAGGGAGGTCGATGGGCTATTACTTGGCTCGGGCTGCCGGATGGATCAATGCGATCAATTCAGAGCGCTCGCGGTTGTCGACTTGAATAACACCAGATCCTACGCGGTGGTGCTCATGAGGGGTAATGTGCGGTACTTCGGCGCCAGCGAAGAGACGTTGCCGCCTGCTGTCAAAAAGTGGGTCGTGTCACATAAATAGTAGTGGACTGATGAAAGCCAACTCAGTTGGTTTTCACCATCAACTGCATGGGCTTTCGCATAGGCAGCTGCCCCTCCATGGTTTGTGCCGTGAAGGGCTTGTTGTGTTGAGGCCGATTGGAAATGGACGGGTCAATGTTCGGTCGGTAGCGACAGCACGCAGCAGGCATCCAAAAAATGGCTGCCAAGCGCTCGGGCGCTCGCGCGGCGGGCTAAGCACCAAGATTCGCACTGTAGTCGATGCGTTGGGCAACCCGCTGTGTTGGCGGCTGACGGGCGGCGAGCGCGGGCGAACAAGCGGATGCAGTTCGTCAAGCGTCTGGTGCAGATGCTGACAGTCGATGCGCGGCCCGAAGCGGGCCCGGCGTACGGCGCCGGCTGTTGGTCTACAATCGGCGGCCCGCGCTGCGCCGTCTGAGGTGCAGCCCAGCTACACAAGTCAGCCACGGTGCTGTTAGGCAGATGTTTGGCATTGCAAAAACGGCGAAAAAACCGCCGTGAAAACAATGACAAAAACGGCCGCGTGGGAATACAAGGTCTGTCAGGTCCGTCTTGGCGGAGTTACGGCGCTGGCTGGCAAATTTCGCAATTTGCGACGTTTTGCCGCACGTCGTGTAACTCCCTAGCTTGGTCATTCCACTTCACCGCCGTAGCTACGCAATCGCAGTAAAACAATCAGTTGCACAAAAGTTGCACGCGACGGTCATGGGCGTCCTAAAGCATTGATTAGTAACAGTAATAAATCTACGTCGTTATGGAGTGGGAGTTGAATGGCTTCCTGGTCCTGGAGGTCCATAGCAGCCTCAATTGATGCCTGACCCTCGAGCGAAGCTTCCCTCAAAAGCTGCTGCGCTTGGCGGCCGAAGGCCGGATGCCAAACGCGCATGGATCCGTCCTGACATCACTGGTAGCGTGCCGCGGTAATGAACTGGTCGAATGTCTCGCACCAAACGATGACCGTGTTGAAGCGCGACGGGTCGACCGAACCCGGCAACGGCACCAGAAAGTTCTTGAAGGTCTTGACGTCGCCCACGCGTACCATCTGCGACCTGACTCTGCGGAACTCGTCTTCGGTCTCCACGAACTCGGGCGACAGGTACACCTTGTAATCGGGGCCGGGCGCGAGCCGGCCCTCGAAAGTGATCGCGTGAGTGCCGATGGCCACCCGACCCTCGCCCCAGTGCAGCGCATCGCTGTCCTTCAGGTCCCGCCGGAAGTGGCCGACGTAGCGCGCCGACGCTGTCTGGCTGGCAAGTTCGGCACCGGCCGGTGCGGCTGGCGCGATCAGGATCGGCAACGCGTACACACCGAGCAAGAAGCCCATCCCACCGACCAGCAGGTGTGAGCCCAGCAGGACGACCTTGCGCATCACTTCAGCCCTCCATGGACAGCCGGCTGGCGATGGATGGCGCGCTACTGCTGCTTAGCGCCTTCCGTGAGCCGCCGACCCAGCCCCACAGCATATGGTGCGGCGCGCGCCGCGATTATCGGGTCCGACGAGGGCTCCACGCCCTTGGGCACCACCATCGGGTTGTAGGTGATCGTCAGGCAGGGGCCGCCGCCGTCTTCAGCCACGGAGATCACCTTCAGTGTTCCAAGGTTGACCTTCCTGCGACCTTCCGGCAGCGGCACAGTAGCGCTGTCGATCCTGTCACCAGGCTGGGCCAGCTCGAGGTTGAACTGGAAGGCGACCCTGCCTGCCCGCACACGTTGGCGCAGGTCGTCGAACAGGAAGCTCGGTCCCTTGGCCTTCGCTTCGTCGTCGGTCAGCCCCTCGACACCGCCGACCGGCTCGAAGACCCACTTCCCGTATTGGCGCGTCCCGCTGCTGTCGACGAAGCCAAAGGCGTGCACGCCCCAGTAGTTCACCGACCCGAAGCTCGCCGGCACAGGCTGCGACGCAAAGTGCCGGCCCTGCAGCAACACCTCGGGGTTGACGTCGGCGAAGGCCTTGACCTTGGCGGGATCGGGCATCTTGGTGGCCGGGTCGGGCTGGAGCGATACCAGCCGGCCCAGAAACTGTTGGGGAGTAGATGCACCAAACACCGGCGCCGAGATGTTCCCCATCTGCCATTGCTCTCCGTCGGGCAGATCGAACTGCAGTGCCATATTGCGCTGGGACTTGGTGTTGTCCGCCGCCCGAGGGTTGGCGCCGCCCACGGAGAAGCGCATCACCACCGGGATGGTCCGGCCGCTGAAGACCGAGGCGGTCGACAAGGCACGGGCTGTGGGCGTCCCGACGAATTCGCCCGCGGCGCAGATGCCCTTGGCACCCGATCGCCGGTAACCATCGAACTTGCCGAAGGTCGCCTCGAACTGGTTGAGGAAGGCGTTGGGATCGACGGGTGCAGCGGTGCTCGTCTGCGCCGCGGCATCGGTGGTCAGAACGGCGAACGTAGCGAGGACCAGGACTGTCTTTTGAGTCATGGCGAGGTGTCCTGTCGGGGGTTGAGGACGGCGGGAACGTGGCGAAGTATGCCGTGGCCACGGTCTCCAAGTCCACGCGGAAAGTTCAAGAAATCGTGATGACTGGCGACACCGCACGATCGTAGAATCAGGGCATGAGCAGCTTGAGACGGATCCTCATCGTCGAGGACGATGCGCACATCGCAGACCTGATCCGCATGCACCCGACGTCCCCCCAAGAATCAGTAGCATAAAGGTTTAGAGTCCGGCCCTGAAAAGGAGGTTGGACGTGAAGAAGCGGTTCTCGGACGCGCAGATCATCGGGTTCCTGAAAGAGGCCGATTCGGGCGTGTCGGTCAAAGAGCTGTGCCGACGGCACGGGTTCTCGGAAGCGAGCTATTACCTCTGGCGCAGCAAGTTCGGCGGCATGGATGTGTCCGACGCGAAACGGCTCAAGGCCCTGGAGGCCGAGAACGCCAGGTTGAAGAAGCTGCTCGCGGAGTCTGTCCTGGAGAACGAAGTCACCCGGGAAGCGCTGAGAAAAAAGTGGTGACCGCGCCAGCAAGACGGGAACTGGTGCGGTGGATGCAGGGCAAGGGCCTGTTGGAACGCCGAGCGCTGAAGGTCGTTCGCATGAGCGCCAGTTCACTTCGGTACGAGCCCAGCCCCGACAAGAACGTCGCGCTCCGCCAGGCAATCGTCGAGCTGGCACAACGCCACCGGCGCTACGGCTCGGAGATGATCTACCTGAAGTTGCGGCAGGCCGGCGAACAGGTCAATCACAAGCGCGTGGAACGGCTGTACACGCAGGAAGGATTGCAGGTTCGACGACGGCAGCGCAAGAAGATTCCGGTTTCCGAACGGCAGCCGTTGGTCAGACCAGGTGCCGCGAACGAAGTCTGGTCAATGGACTTCGTGTTCGACCGCGTGAGCACGGGAAGATCCATCAAGTGCCTCGCGATCGTCGATGACGCGACCCACGAGGCGATCGCAGTCGTACCGGAGCACAGCATCGGGGGCGAACGTCTGACACGGCTGCTCGACGAGATCTGCGCGAAGAGAGGCAAGCCTGCCGTCATGCGCACCGACAACGGCAGGGAGTTCACGGGGAAAGCGATGCTCAACTGGGCCTACCGCAACCCGGTCTTGCTGAAGCTGATCGAACCAGGGAAGCCAAACCAGAACGCGTACGTCGAATCCTTCAACGGGCGCTTGCGCGATGAATGTCTGAAACGAGCACTGGTTCACCAGCCTGGCCCATGCACGAGTGGAGATCGAACGCTGGCGCAGGGAATACAACGAGGAACGAC
>CANHBC010000057.1 GCA_947458835.1 Betaproteobacteria bacterium
GCCTGTACGGTGCCGGCGACGCGACCGGTCGACCGCATCGCCGCCGTGATCAGGCCGACTCGGGCGGCGCCAGCAGCAGCGCTGGTACAGGCTGACGGCGCCGGCGCGCGACCACGGCTGCATCGGCCGGGGCGACAGTTACCGGCTTGTCGGACATCGGCGGCGGCACGTAGGCGCTGGTGAACAGCGGATCGTCCGGCAGGCGGCGGCGGACACCGGTGCTGCCTGTCCGATCGGGGGCGCGACCGCGGTCGCGCAAGGACTCGCCCCGCGGGCCGCGTCCGGTACCGGCATCGGACTGGTGTTCGCCCGAGGCGCCGGCGCCTCGCCGGCCGCGATCGTCACGCGACCCACGGTCGCGTTCGTGGTTGCCGCCGAAGCCGGGGACGGGGCGTGCGGAGGGCACCCAGCCTTCCACCTCGCACACCGGCAGCTTGCGCTTGATCAGCTTCTCGATGCTCGCCAGCATCTCGTCTTCCGCGGGGCAGACCAGCGAGATCGCCTCTCCGCGCATGCCCGCACGGCCGGTGCGGCCGATCCGGTGCACGTAGTCCTCGGCGGACTGCGGCAACTCGTAGTTGATCACGTGCGGCAGGTGGTCGATGTCCAGGCCGCGCGCCGCGATGTCGGTAGCCACCAGTAGCACGATACGGTTGGACTTGAAGTCGGCCAGTGCCTGCATCCGCTCGGCCTGCGTCTTGTCGCTGTGGATCTCTGAGGCGGACAGGCCTTCCTGCTGCAGCGACACGGTCAGCCGGCGCGCGGTCTGCTTGGTGCGCGTGAACACCAGCACCTGGGTCAGGCCGCGGCTGCGCACGAGGTGCGACAGCAGGCGCCGCTTCTGCACTTCCTCGCAGCGGTGGATGATGTGGGTGATGGTCTCGGCGGTCGCGTTCGGCCGGGCGACCTCGATGCGGATGGGCGTCTTCAGCAGCTGCTCGGACAGGCGCTTCACTTCCTCTGGGAAAGTGGCCGAGAACAGCAGGCTCTGCCGGCGCTCGGGCAGCAGCGCGAGGATGCGCTTGATGTCGGGCATGAAGCCCATGTCGAGCATCCGGTCGGCTTCGTCGAGCACGAGGTACTCGACCTGTGAGAGCGAGAGGGTCTTCTGCTGGATGTGGTCGAGCAGGCGGCCCGGGGTGGCCACGACGATCTCGACACCGGCGCGAAGCTGCGCGATCTGCGGATCGATAGACACGCCGCCGAACACGCAGGTGGCGCGCAGCATCGTGTACTTCGCGTACTCGCGCACGCTTTCCTCGACCTGGGCGGCGAGTTCGCGGGTCGGTGCGAGGATCAGCGCGCGCACCTGATGGCGGGCGGGCGAAACGCTGTTGTTGGCGTGCACGCGCAGCCGCTGCAGCATCGGCAGCGCGAAGGCCGCGGTCTTGCCGGTGCCGGTTTGTGCCCCGCCGAGCAGGTCGACGCCGCGCAGCACGTGCGGGATGGCCTGCGACTGGATCGGCGTGGGCGCCTTGTAGCCCAGTTCGTCGAGCGCCCGCAGGATCTCGGGTGCAAGGCCCAGGTCCCGGAACTGCACCGCCGGCGGCGCAGCGGCCGGCTCGGGCGCGGCTGGAGAGGCCGTGTCGGCAGTGCCGGCCTGCTCTGGGGCGGCATCCGCCGATGCCATCGTGCCTGGCAGGGTTTCAGGGGCGGCCTGTGGGGCGGCGCCGATGTCTCTGCCGTCTCCCGGCAGCGGGTCCGGGAGACCCGGAGTTTCTGGATTGATCATTACGAACGAGGATAACACGCCGGGCGAACAGGGCCGCCGCCGCACGTGCCTGACCGGCCACGGCGGTCCCCTATCGGCATCGGCACGCCATTTCCCGCCGCACGGCGGGGTACGCGGCATGCGATCATCGGGTGTTGCCTGAAGCCAACCGGTCCGCGTCCTGAATCCCAGCCTCGAACACGTGTTTTCCGCAGACGGGCCGCTGGCCCGCGCGGTGCCCGGCTACCGTCCCCGCCCCGGGCAGGTCGAACTGGCCGCGGCCGTCGCACGCACGCTCGACACCCACGGGGTACTGGTCGCCGAGGCCGGCACCGGGACCGGCAAGACCTTCGCCTACCTCGTGCCGGCGCTGCTCTCGGGCGCGAAGGTGATCCTGTCCACCGGCACCAAGACCCTGCAGGACCAGTTGTTCGACCGCGACCTGCCGCTGGTGCGTGCGGCGCTCAATGTCCCGGTATCAGTCGCCCTGCTGAAGGGACGGTCGAACTACGTGTGCCATTACCATCTGGGCCGCAACGCCCGCGAAGGCCTGTTCGGTAGTCCCCAGGACCTGCGCCACTTCCGCGAGATCGAGCGCTTCGCCGCAATCAGCCGCTCCGGCGACCGCAGCGAACTGGCGTCGGTGCCCGACAATGCGCCCGCCTGGGCACTGGCCACCTCGACCCGGGAAAACTGCCTGGGCGCCGAATGCCCGCAGTTCCAGCAGTGCTTCGTGATGGAGGCGCGGCGCAACGCGCTGGCCGCAGACCTCGTGGTGGTCAACCACCACCTGTTCTTCGCCGATGTCGCGCTGCGCGACACCGGCTTCGCCGAACTGCTGCCGGCCTGTGATGCGGTGATCTTCGACGAGGCGCATGCGCTGCCCGATACCGCCAGCATGTTCTTCGGCGAATCGGTCTCGACCTCGCAGCTGCTCGACCTTGCGCGCGATGTACGAGCCGAGGCCCTGGCCGGCGCGCGCGACTATGCCCCGCTGCCACCGGCGGCGGCCGCGGTCGAGAAGGCTGCGCGCGACCTGCGGCTGGCGGTGCGCGAGGAGGCCGGGCGCCTGTCGCTGCGCCTGCTGCGCGAGCGCGCAGGCTTCCTGCCGGCGCTGGCGCAGGTGCTGGCCACCCTCGATGCACTGTCGGCTCACCTGTCGGACCAGGCCGAGCGTACCGAGGGCCTCGGCAAGTGCGCCGAGCGCTGCGAGGAGCTGTCCCGGCGCATCTCGCGCTGGCAGGCCCAGGCGCTGGCCGAGGCCAGGCAGGGCGAGGCCGTGCCTGCGGTGCAGCGGCGCGCCCCCGCTGATGGCGTACCGCCCGCGGCCGCGTCGGACGCAGACGCAGACGCAGACGCCGGCTGGGTGCTCTGGGGCGAGACCTTCGCGCAGTCGTTGCAGCTGCATGCGACGCCGCTGTCGATCGCGCGCATCTTCCGCCAGCAGCTCGGCGGCAATGGCGGCCATCCCAAGGCCTGGGTGTTCACCTCAGCCACGCTGTCGATCGAGGGCGACTTCAGTCACTACGCCGCGACGCTCGGGTTGGCCGACGCCGAGTGCGCGAGCTGGCCCAGCCCGTTCGACTTCCCTCGGCAGTCGATGCTCTACGTGCCCACGGGCATGCCCGAGCCGAATACCGCCGACTACGTTCGTGCGGTGGCGCAGGCCGCGCTGCCGGTGATCGAGGCGGCCGGCGGGCGCGCATTCGTGCTCTGCACCAGCCTGCGCGCGATGCGCGCGGTGCACGAACTGCTCGACGAAGCGTTCCGTCGCCGCGGGCTCATGTTTCCGCTGATGGTACAGGGCGAGGCGTCGCGCAATGAACTGCTCGAGCGGTTCCGCGCGCGCGGTAACGCCGTGCTGGTGGCGAGCCATTCGTTCTGGGAAGGCGTCGACGTGCGCGGCGATGCGCTGTCGCTGGTGGTGATCGACAAGCTGCCGTTCGCACCGCCCGACGATCCGGTCCTCGCCGCGCGCATCGAGCACGTGAACCGCGGTGGCGGCAACGCCTTCGCGCAGATCCAGCTGCCCGAGGCGGCGATCACGCTCAAGCAGGGGGCCGGCCGGCTGATCCGCGACGAGACTGACCGCGGGGTGCTGATGATCTGCGACCCGCGCCTGGCGTCGAAGGGCTACGGGCGCAAGATCCTCAAGAGCCTGCCGCCGATGAAGCCGACCCGGGATCTCGCGGCCGTCCAGGCGTTCTTCAGGGACTGAGCGGCGAGGCGGGCGGGTGGGTCAGCCGGCGACCCGCGTACCGTGCAGGTCGTGCTCGTCGGCGCGCGTCACCTTGACGTTGATGAAGTCGCCCGGCTGCGCGCCCCGTGCGCGGGAGATGTGCACGACGCCATCGATATCCGGCGCGTCGGCTGCACTGCGGCCGACCGCGCGCGTACCGTCGGCCGAGTCGACCAGCACGCGGACCGTGGAACCGACCTTGCGTGCGAGCCTGGCCGCGCTGATCCGCGCCTGGACCGCCATGAAGCGCGCCTGCCGCTCTTCGCGCACCTCGGTCGGCACGGGGTCGGGCAGGGCATTGGCGGTGGCGCCCTCTACCGGCGAGTAGGCGAAGCAGCCGACCCGGTCGAGCTGCGCCGCCTCGAGGAAGGCGAGCAGTTCTTCGAACTCGGCCTCGGTCTCGCCCGGGAAGCCGGCGATGAACGTGCTGCGGATGGTCAGTTCCGGGCAGGCCTCGCGCCAGGCACGGATGCGCGCGAGGTTGTTCTCGGCGCTGGCCGGCCGCTTCATCAGGCGCAGGATGCGCGGGCTGGCATGCTGGAACGGCACGTCGAGGTAGGGCAGCACCTTGCCCTCCGCCATCAACGGGATCACCTCGTCGACATGCGGGTAGGGATAGACGTAATGCAGCCTGACCCAGGCGCCCAGCGAGGACATCGCCTGCACCAGTTCGGTCATCCGGGTCCTGATCGGCCGCCCACCCCAGAAGCCGGTGCGGTACTTCACGTCTACGCCATAGGCCGAGGTGTCCTGCGAGATCACCAGCAGTTCCTTCACGCCGGCGCGCACCAGGTTCTCAGCCTCCTGCATCACCTCGCCGACCGGCCTCGACACCAGGTCGCCGCGCATCGACGGGATGATGCAGAACGTGCAGCGGTGGTTGCAGCCTTCCGAGATCTTCAGGTACGCATAGTGGCGCGGGGTCAGGCGGATGCCCTGTGGCGGCACCAGGTCAGTGAACGGGTCGTGCGGACGGGGCAGGTGTTCGTGCACCGCCTGCATCACCTCGTCGGTGGCATGCGGGCCCGTGACTGCGAGCAGGTTGGGGAAGGTGTCGCGTACGACCGTGCCCTTGGCACCCAGGCAGCCGGTGACGACTACCTTGCCGTTCTCGGCCAGCGCCTCCCCGATCGCTTCGAGCGATTCCTCGACCGCCGCATCGATGAATCCGCAGGTGTTGACGATCACCATGTCGGAGCCGGCATAGTCGGGCGAGATGGCGTAGCCCTCCGCGCGCAGCTGGGTGAGGATGCGTTCGGAATCGACCAGCGCCTTCGGGCAGCCCAGCGACACGAAGCCCACCCGTGGCACTGCGGGCGTCGCTACGGCGGCGGTGCCTGCCGACCGCCTGCGCGTGCCGCCGGTGCCTCCCGGTACTCCTGCCTCGGCCGGCAAGGTCTACTTCTCTTCCGGCTTGCCGCCGGTGCTGCCGAATCCCGGGAACGGGAAGCCGCTGAACATGTTCTGCGTCTGCTTCTGCATCTGCTGCTGCATATCGACGAACATCTTCGCGCTCTGTTCGAGGTATCCGCTCATCAGGCTCTGCACCGCGGGACCCTGCATCTTCACGATCTGGTTCCAGGCCTCGGTGTTGACCATCGGGTTGCTGCCGTAGAGCGAACGCGACTGGTCCTGGAGCTGCTGCTGGATGCCCATGAAGGTCTGGATGTTCTTCTCCAGGTAGCTGCCCATCATCCCCTGCATCGCGTTGCCGTAGAAGCGGATCATCTGCGACAGCATGTCGGAGGAGAACATCGGCGCCTCGCTGTTCTCCTCGTCGAGGATGATCTGCAGCAGGATGTTCCGGGTCAGGTCGTCATTGGTCTTGGCGTCGATCACCTGGAAGGGAGTCTGTTCGATCACCAGCTGCTTGACATTGGCCAGCGTGATGTACGTGCTGGTAGCGGTGTCGTAGAGACGGCGGTTCGGGTACTTCTTGATGATGCGCGGCGTGTCGCTCATGGTCCCTTCCTTCCTCCTCCGGCTTGTTCAACGGTGCAACGGTGTCGTCCGGGTGCTGCAGCGCCGAGTATGCACCTGTTCCACGCCGTGCCGACGGCGCAGCGCTTCGGGCATGGTCCTGTCGTACGCTTCCCTGTGCGTGGGGGGGCGGTCGCGTCATGCCGGCTGCATGCCTTACGGGGGCGCGGATTCTAATGGATTTGCACCGGTTCATGGAGGCGCGAGCGATGGAGCCCCTGATGTCCGCCGGGGAACCTCCCGCGCTTCGGCCGGAGCGCCTGGTCGCAGCCGTGCGCCATGCCATGTTTGTGGGCCCGTCGGCCTTTCACGACCGCTCGCGCACCCGTCGGCAGGTGTCGGACCTGGCGACGGGATGAAGGACGCGAGCGCAGCCACGGTGGTGGCCGTCCGCTCCACCCGCCGGCGCTGAATCGGGCTGGTGGAGGCGGGCGGCCGCGGTCCCCCGCTCAGGACATGTGCTGGCCGCCGTTGATCGCGATGTTCGATCCGGTCACGAAAGCCGCCTCCTCCGAGCAGAGGTAGGCCACCAGGCCCGCGACTTCCTCGGGCTTGCCCAGCCTGCCCATCGGGATCTGCGGCACGATCTTGGTGTCGAGCACGTCCTTGGGGATCGCCATCACCATCTTGGTGCCGATGTACCCGGGTGAGATGGTGTTGACGGTGACGCCCTTGCGTGCCACCTCCAGGGCCAGTGCCTTGGTGAACCCGTGCATACCGGCCTTGGCGGCGGAGTAGTTGGTCTGGCCGAACGCACCTTTCTGGCCGTTCACCGACGAGATGTTCACGACCCGGCCCCAGCCGCGCTCGACCATGCCGTCAACCACCGGCTTGCACATGTTGAACACGCTGTCGAGGTTGGTCTTGAGCACGGCGTCCCAGTCGACTTTGCCCATTTTCTTGAAGGTCATGTCGCGGGTGATGCCCGCGTTGTTGACCAGCACGTCGATCGGGCCGACTTCGGCCATCACCCTGGCGCAGCCGGCGGCGCATGAATCGAAGTCGGAGACGTCGATCTGCACGGCATAGATGTCGTGGCCCTTTGCCTTCATCTCTTCCAGCCAGGCCGTTGCCTTGGTGTTTCCCGGCGAATAGCTCACCACGACCTTGTCGCCCATGTTCGAGAGCTTCGTGGCGATCGCCTCGCCCAGCCCGCCCATGCCGCCCGTCACCAGTGCCACTCGTTGCGCCATCAGGTCCTCCGTTGGTTCATTGATCAGCCCGTCCTTCGTACCGACCCTGTCCGGAATGCACCCGGATCGCATCGCCTGCCATGGGCCGCCGAGGGAAAAGGCAGCACGCTAGCGACGTATCGTGACGAAGATGTTAACCCAGCCCCCGCCGGCAACGGCGGATCTGCTGCTGCAAAGCAGCGACCGTGCCAGTTTCGCCGTCGGTCGGACGAAAGGCTGCGGGCGCCTGACCCGGTGCCTCAGCGTTCGAGCACGTAGCGCCCGGGGGCCGCGTCAAGTGGCGGATACGCGGGGTTGGCCTCGATGTCGGGCGCCGGCACCTGCCGGCCGGAGCGCTTGCGCACCCAGGCCGCCCAGTGCGTCCACCAGCTGCCCGCGTGACGTTCCGCTGCAGCCTGCCAGCCATCCGCCCCGGTCGTGCGTCCCGGGGCGGTGCCGCTCTCCGGCGCGGCGTAGTAGTGCCGTCGGTTCTTCGAGGCCGGGTTGACGATCCCTGCGATGTGCCCGCTCGCGGCCAGCACGAAGGTGCGATGGCCGCGCAGCAGTCCCCGGGCCAGCCAGGCCGTGTGCCAGGGCACGATGTGGTCTTCCTCGGCAGCGACCAGGTACCACGAGCAGCGGATGTCGCGCAGGTCTAGCGGCACGCCTTCGAGCCGGACGCGGCCCGGATGGCGCAGGTTGTTCTCGAGGTACATGTGGCGCAGGTACCAGGCGTAGAGTACGCCGGGCAGGCTGGTGCCGTCGCTGTTCCAGTAGAGCAGGTCGAACGGCTCCGGCTCCTTGCCCTTCAGCCAGTGGTCGACCACGAAGCGCCAGACGAGGTCGTTGGCACGCAGGCTGGCGAAGGTGAAGGCGAGGTCGCGGCCGCTCATCACTGCGGGCGTCGCAGCCGGATCGAAGCGCCGCTCGCACGCCTCGACATAGTCCTGGTCCACGTACACCCCGATGTCGCCCACGTCGCTGAAATCGAGCATCGTGGCGAGCAGGGTGGTCGATGCGGACGGCTGTTCGCCCCGCGCGGCGGCCAGCGCAAGCGCGGTCGACAGCAGGGTCCCGCCGACGCAGAAGCCGAGGGTGTTGACCTGTGCGCTGCGCGAGACCTCGCGCGCGATCGCGATCGATTCGAGCACGCCGCGTCGTGCGTAGTCTTCCCAGCCCAGATGCCCGAGCGCCGCCGGCGCGTTGCGCCAGGACAGGAGGTACACGTCGAGGCCCTGCTCGAGTGCGAAGCGGACGAACGAGTTCTCCGGCTGGAGGTCGAGGATGTAGTACTTGTTGATAAATGGCGGCACGATCACCAGCGGACGGGCATGCACCTTCGGCCCGGCCGGGCGGTAATGGATCAGCTCGACCAGCTCGTTGCGGTGGATCACCACGCCCGGGGTGGTCGCCAGGTTGCGGCCGACCTCGAAGGCCCGTTCGTCGGTCATCGTCAGCGCGCCGCGCTGCGCATCCTCCGCGGCACGCTTCAGGCCGCGGGCCAGGCTCTGGCCACCGGTGCGGGCCGCCAGCTGGAGCACCTCGGGGTTGGTCGGCACGAAGTTCGCCGGCGACATCGATTGCAGCCACTGGCGCAGGAAGAAGCGCGCATGGCGTTCGCTTGCCGGGTCCAGGGCCGCCGCCGCGATCGCCCGCTCCAGCCAGCGCTCGTTGAGCACCTGAGCCTGGCGCAGGTAATCGAACCATGGGTGCGACTGCCAGGCGGCGTCGCTGAACCGCCGGTCGCGCGCGGCGCACGCCTGCAGTTCCGGGTCGGGCGACGCGGCCGCTGGTTCGCCGAGCAGCGACTGCCAGAGCACGAGGTGCCCCTCGGTCAGTTCGCGGCCGAGCGCCTGCCACGTGTCCGGGCTGCGCTCCAGTGCCCGGACCAGCGTGGCCCAGGCCCGGGCAGCCGGGCCGGCCGCGGAGTTCACCGCGCCCTCCAGACGAGCGCGGCCATCCGTCCGGTGACCCTGTCGCGCCGGTACGAGAAGAACCGCCCGGGGTCGGAGACGGTGCACAGGCCGCCACCATGCACCCGGTCGACCCCGGCGCGCGCGAGCCGGCGCCGGCCCAGTGCGAACAGGTCGGCATGCCACTTGCCGGGCGAGGACGGGGCGGGGACGAAGGCGATGGCATCGGAACCGTCGAACGCGAGGAAGGCATCGCGCACGTCCGGGCCGACCTCGAACGCCGTCGGACCGATCGCCGGCCCCAGCCACGCGATCACGCGCCGTGGATCGGTGCCGATCGCCGCCAGGGTGTTCTCCAGCGCGCCCGAGGCCAGGCCACGCCAGCCGCAGTGCACGGCAGCCACGCGCAGGCCGTCGTCGCTGCACAGCAGTACCGGCATGCAGTCGGCGATCATCACCGTGCAGACGACACCGGCCTGGTCCGTCCAGGAGGCGTCGGCCTCCGGTGGCGCGTCGATCGAATGCGCCGCGACCACCCGGTTGCCATGCACCTGCTGCAGCCAGCGCGCCGGCCCGGGCAGCAGGGCGTCGAGCCGGCGCCGGTTCTCAACGACTGCGGCCGGGTCGTCGCCGGCGCGCGTGCCCAGGTTGAGGGCGTCGTGCGGACCGGTGCTCACCCCGCCCCGGCGCGTGGTGACCAGTGCGCGCACGCCGGCGGGGGCTGGCCAGTCGGGCACGATCAGGTCTGCCGCTTCGATCGTCCCGGGCGGGTTCATTCCGGCACGCGAAGCGCGTCGAGCGCCGCCTGGACGTCGGGCGGGAGCTGCGAATGGAAGCGCAGCGGTGCACCCGTGACCGGATGCGCGAACGCCAGCTCGACCGCATGCAGCGCCTGCCGGCCGAGCGCTGTCGAGGCTGCCGCCAGGAGGGGAGTGAGCCGGCCGGCCTTCGGTGCGTACACCGGGTCGCCGAGCACCGGATGGCCGATCGCCTCCATGTGCACGCGGATCTGGTGGGTACGACCGGTGGCAAGCCGGCATTCGACCAGCGCCGCACCGGCCAGTGTCTCGACCACGCGAAAGCGTGTGAGCGCCGGGCGCCCGCCCGGGACCACGGCCATTCGTACCCGGTTGACCGGATGTCGGCCGACGGGCCGGTCGACCTCGCCCGCCGGGGCCGGCCGGCCAAGCACGATCGCCCGGTAGATCCGCTCGACGTCGCGGGCGGCCAGTGCACGTACCAGCGCGGTGTGCGCGGTCAGCGTGCGCGCGACCATCATCAGCCCGCTGGTGTCCTTGTCGAGTCGGTGCACGATACCGGCCCGCGGCAGTGCCTCGATCGACGGGTAATGGTGCAGCAGGGCATTGAGCAGCGTCCCCTGCCAGTTGCCGCTGCCCGGATGCACGACCAGTCCGGCCGGCTTGTCGAGCACGATTACCGCATCGTCCTCGTGCACTACCTGCAGGGGGATCGCCTCGGGTTGCGCGGCGGCCTGCTGCGGGTCGGTGCCCGGCGATACGTCGAGCTGCTCGCCGCCCCAGACTCGGTCGGCGCTGCGCACTGTCCGACCGTCCACCAGTACCCGGCCGTCGCGGATCCATTGCTGCAGGCGGCTGCGCGAATGCGCGGGCAACAGTGCCGCCAGCGCCTGGTCGATGCGCTCGCCGGCAGCCGCGGCGGGCACGAGCAGGCGCGTCGGCGAGTCGTCGCCGGCAGGATGGTCGCCGGCGCCGTCTGGCGCCGGGAGGGTCGGGCTATACTGTTGGCGAATCAATTGCTTGCCATGGAACGGACGAACCGATGAAAGCCGCAGCTTCGAATCCCCGACGGGCACCGTGCAGCGGCACGGTCGGCGACGACTGCACGCCCGTGCCGGGCGGCCGCCGATGGCCGAGTGTACTGGCACTGCGCCAGGCAGTGATGGTGGTGGCGCTGGCCGCCCTGATCGGTGGCTGTGCATCGGTGCGAGAGTACGACGAGACCCGCGGCTGGCCCGCAGCCAAGGTGTACGCCGAGGCGCGCGAAGAGATGAACACCCGCAACTGGCAGCGGGCGATCAAGCTCTACGAAACGCTCGAGTCGCGTTTTCCATTCGGCCGCTACTCGCAGCAGGCAATGCTCGAACTCGCCTATTCGCAGTGGAAGGACGCCGAGCCGATCCCGGCGATCGCCACCCTCGACCGCTTCCTGAAGCTGTACCCGACACATCCGAACGCCGACTACGCCTGGTACCTGCGGGGGCTGATCAACTTCAACCACGACCTCGGCGTGCTCGGCTCGCTGTCGCGTCAGGACGTCAGCGAGCGTGACCCGCGCTCGGCGCGTGAATCGTTCGAGTCGTTCCGGGAACTGGTCACCCGATTCCCGGAGAGCCGGTACGCGCCCGACGCCGCGGCAAGGATGAAGTTCATCGTCAACATGCTTGCCTCGCACGAGGTGCACGTCGCGCGGTTCTACCTGCGCAAGGGCGCCTATGTCGCGGCGGCCAACCGTGCGCAGGCGGCGCTGACCACCTATCCGCAGGCGCCAGCCAACGAGGAAGGGCTGCTGATCATGGTGCAGGCCTATGACGCGATGGGCCTGGCGGACCTGCGCAACGACGCCGAGCGGGTGATGAAGGCGAACTTCCCGAACAGTAAGTACCTCGCCAAGGATCCGCGCGTCGACGGACGCCGCTGGTGGCACCTCTGGTAGAGCTCGAGCTGGTGCTCAGCGCGTGAGGCGCTGCAGCACCTTCATCAGCTCGTCGATGGCCTCGTGGCCCTGGCCGGCCGCGATCGCGCCGGCCACGCAGTGGTGGACATGCTGCCCGGTCAGGCCGAGCGCGGTCGCGTCGAGCGCCGAGCGGATCGCCGCGAGCTGCGTGAGCACGTCGATGCAGTAGCGGTCCGACTCGATCATCTGCGCCACCCCTCGGACCTGCCCCTCGATCCGGCTCAGCCGCTTCAACAACTCGGCCTTGTCCGGCCGCACCACGGTCCGCTGCGTCTGATCCGCAGACCGTGCGCGTCGGGCCGCCGGCTCAGCGCGTTTCGAAGCCGGCATCGGCGATCACGGCACGCAGGGTCTCGACCGGCGCGGTGGCGGGATCGTGCCGGACCGCGGCCTGGGGCGGCTGCAATGTGACCGTCGCGTCTGCCACGCCGGGCGTGGCGCGCAGGGCGCGGGTGAGGCTGTTGACACAGCCCTGGCAGGTCATGCCGTCGACTGCGATGCGGGTGGTTTCCATCGTTCAGGCTCCTCGGGTGGCGGTGACGGTTGAAGCAGCATGCGAGGCGGGGGCGGGTGCCGGACGCCAGCGCCGCAGCAGCAGGGCGTTACCCACGACGCAGACCGAGCTTGCAGCCATCGCCGCGCCAGCGATCACGGGATCGAGCAGCCCGGCGGCAGCGAGCGGTATGCCGAGCACGTTGTAGGCGAAGGCGAGGAACAGGTTCTGGCGGATCTTCGCCAGCGTGGCGCGCGACAGCGAGATCGCATCCACCACCTGTGACAGCCGGCTGCCCATCAGGGTGATGTCGGCGGTGTGCAAGGCGATGCCCGACCCGCTGCCGATGGCGAAGCTCACGTCCGCAGCGGCCAGCGCAGGCGCATCGTTGATGCCGTCGCCTACCATGCCCACCGAGCGTCCCGCGGCCCTGGCGCGCACCGCCTCGGCCGCCTTGTCGGCCGGCGTGCAGCGCGCCTGCCAGCGCTCGATGCCGGCCTCGGCCGCGATGCGGGCGGTGACTGCGGCATGGTCGCCGGACATCACCTGCAGTTCGATACCGGCGGCCTGCAGGCGGCGCACCGCGTCGATCGTGTCCGGTCGCAGTGCATCGGCCATGCCGACCAGCCCGAGAGCCCGTCCACCCAGCGCGACGCCGACCCAGGTAAGCCTGCCCGCATCGACATCGACCGGCGGCATCGCGGGCGGCAGCACGACGCCCTGCGCCTGCAGCCACTCGATCGAGCCGAGCAGGGCCGGTTCACCTTCGACGCGCGCACGCACGCCATGCCCGATCACCGCTTCGAAACCTTCCGTGCGCAGCACGGCCGGCTGCAGGCCCTGAGGCCGTGCAGCGGCTGCAGCGTCCCGGATCGCCGCGGCCAGCGGATGCTCTGAATCGGCCTCCAGTGCGGCGGCCACCGCCAGCAACCGCCCCTCCGGAACCCCGTCCAATGGCAGCACGTGGGTCACCTGGGGCGCGCCGGTGGTCAGGGTGCCGGTCTTGTCGACGATCAGCAGGTCCAGCCGGTGCGCGGCCTCGAGTGCCGCTGCATTGCGGATCAGGATGCCGGCGCGCGATCCTTCTCCGATTCCGACGATCACCGCGGTCGGCGTCGCCAGGCCCAGCGCGCACGGGCAGGCGATGACCAGCACCGCGATCGCCGGCACCAGCGCGTCCACGAACGTGGCCCCGGCGAGGAGCCAGCCGCCGAAGGTGAGCGCAGCCAGCACCAGTACCACCGGTACGAAGACGCCGGCGATGCGGTCGGCCAGCCGCTGGATCGGGGCGCGCGATCCCTGTGCCTCGCTCACCAGGCGCACGATGCGCGCGAGCGCGGTGGTCGAGCCCACGCCGGTGGCACGCACCCGCAGCGCGCCGGTGCCGTTGACCGTGCCGGCGAACACCGGATCGCCACTGCCCCGCGCCACCGGGAGGCTCTCCCCGGTGAGCATGCTCTCGTCGACCGTGGAGCGGCCATCGACCACTTCGCCGTCGACCGGGAACGATTCCCCCGGGCGCAACTGCAGGATGTTGCCCGGCTGAACCTGCGATACCGGCAACTCCACCACGGTGGGGGGCTGTCCCTGCATCGCGCGTTCGACATGCGCGGTCGGCGGCTGCAGGGCGACCAGCGCGGCGATCGCGGCACCGGTACGGCTGCGCGCGCGTGCCTCCAGCCATTTGCCGAACAGCACCAGCGTGATGATGGTCGCGCTCGATTCGAAGTACAGGTGCCCGCCGGGCTCGAGCAGGGTGACGGCTGCGCTGTATGCCCAGGCGATGGTGGTGCCCAGGGCGACCAGCACGTCCATGTTGGCGCCGCCGCCACGCAGCGCGTTCCACGCGCCGCGGTAGAACGGCCGGCCGAAGCCGAACTGCACCGCGGTGGCGAGCACGAACTGCAGCCAGTCCGGCAGCATCCACTGGTGGTTGCCGGCGAACATGCCGACCATCTGCGCGAGCAGCGGCATCGTCAGCACGGAAGACAGTACCAGCGCCCGGGTGGCCGAACGATGCCGTTCGTCCTCGCCCGCTGGCGGCTGAGCGCCCCCGGCACCCGTTGTGTCGTCGATGACCCGGGCCGAGTAGCCTGCACGCCCCACCGCGGCGGTCAGTGCGCCTGCATCGACGGTCGCGGGATCGTAATCGACGCGGGCGCGCTCGGTGGCGAAGTTGACCCGGGCATCCACGCCGGGCAGCCGCCCGAGGACCTTCTCGATGCGCGCGGCGCACGCGACACAGGTCATGCCTTCGATCGCGAGGTCGACCGACGCAGGGGCAGGGCGTCGGTCGCCCGTTCCGGGCGGGGTATGCATGACATTGACCATACCCCCATGGGGTATGGGCGTCAAGCAGCGCCTCGTACCGACGGCGCCGCAGTGCTGCCGGGGTTCACGCAGCCCCGGCCGGGCTGGTCAGCCCGCCAGTTCCGGACGGTCGGCGAACAGGGCGAGTGCCTCGGGGTTGGCGAGCGCCTCGCGGTTCTTCACCGGCTGGCCATGCACCACATTGCGCACCGCGAGTTCGACGATCTTGCCGCTCTTGGTGCGCGGGATGTCGGCCACCTGCAGCACCTTGGCAGGTACGTGCCTGGGCGTCGTGTTCTCGCGGATGCGGGTCTTGATCCGTGCTACCAGCGCATCGTCGAGCACGAGTCCGTCGCGCAGGCGGACGAACAGTACGACGCGCACGTCGGTGGGCTGCGCCGGCGGCCAGTCCTGCCCGATCACCAGCGACTCGACGACCTCGTCGAGTTGCTCCACCTGGCGGTAGATCTCGGCGGTGCCGATGCGCACGCCGCCGGGATTGAGCACCGCGTCGGAGCGGCCGTGGATCACCAGGCCGTCGTGCGCGGTCAGCTCGCAGAAGTCACCGTGGCACCAGACGCCGGGGAAGCGCTCGAAGTAGGCGGCGCGGTAGCGGCTGCCGTCCGGGTCGTTCCAGAAGCCCACCGGCATGCAGGGGAAGGGCTTCGTGCAGACGAGTTCGCCGCGCTCCCCGCGCACCGGCCGGCCGTTGTCGTCCCAGACGTCCACCGCCAGCCCCAGGCCCCGGCACTGGATCTCGCCGCGCCAGACCGGCAGCATCGGGCTGCCGAGCACGAAGCAGGAGACGATGTCGGTGCCGCCGGAGATCGAGGACAGACAGAGGTCTGCCTTGATGTTGGAGTACACGTAGTCGAAGCTCTCCGGGACGAGCGGGGACCCGGTCGACAGCATGGTGCGCAGCCGCGACAGGTCGTGCGTGTCCTTCGGGCGCAGGTCGATCTTGCGCAGCGAATCGATGTACTTTGCCGAGGTGCCGAAGATGGTCATGCCCTCGTCCTGCGCGAAGTCGAACAGCACGTTGCCCCGCGGGTAGAAGGGTGAGCCGTCGAACAGCATCAGCGTCGCACCGCTCGCGAGCCCGGTCGCCAGCCAGTTCCACATCATCCAGCCACAGGTGGTGAAGTAGAACAGCTTGTCGGTGGGCTGCAGGTCGACGTGCAGCTGGTGCTCCTTCAGGTGCTGCAGCAGCGTGCCGCCGGCCCCGTGCACGATGCACTTGGGCACCCCGGTCGTCCCCGACGAGAACATGATGTAGAGCGGATGGTCGAACGGCAGACGCTCGAAGGACGGCCGTCCCGCCTGGAACGGAGCCATGAAGTCGTGCACGTCGACCGCATCGCGTACGCCGGAGAGGTCGGGGTCGCGCCGGGTGTACGGGATCACCACGACCTGTCGCACGGTCGGCAGCCGGTCGACGATCTCCGCCAGACGCGGCATCACGTCGAGCGTCTTGCCGCCGTAGAAGTAGCCGTCGGCCGCGAACAGCACCGTCGGCTCGATCTGGCCGAAGCGGTCGAGCACACCCTGCACGCCGAAGTCGGGCGAGCAGGACGACCAGGTTGCGCCCAGGCTGGTGGCAGCCAGCATGGCGATGATCGCGCCGGGGATGTTCGGCACGTAGCCGGCGACCCGGTCGCCGATGCGTACGCCTGCGGCGCGCAGCGCCTGCTGCAGGCGGGAGACCTCATGGTTCAGTTCGGCGTAGGTGACAGAACTGCGGACCTTGTTCTCGCCGCGGAACACGATCGCGGTCGCGTCGTCGGCGCGGCGCAGCAGGTTCTCGGCGAAGTTCAGGCGTGCGTCCGGGAACCATCGCGCACCAGGCATCGCCCCCGGGTTCTCGAGCACCACCGCGCCTCGGGTGTCGGCGACGACGTCGCAGAAGTCCCAGATCGACGCCCAGAACTGCTCCGGCTGTTCCACCGACCAGCGGTACAGCGACGCCTGGTCAGGGAAGGCCGTCCCCCGGGTGCGCGAGACCTCCCGCATGAACCGGTTCAGGTGCGAGCCGGCGATGCGTTCGGGCGAGGGGGTCCACAGGGGCAGGGCGTGATCGGTCATGGCAGTGCGGTCAGGGTGCCGCGGCCGGCCCGCGGCGGGAGGTACGGATCAGCCGAGGAAGTCGAGCACTGCCTCGGTCACCAGTTCGGTCGAGGCCTCGCCGCCGAGGTCCGGCGTGTGCAGGCGTCCCTGCTTCGTGGTCGCCTCGATCGCACCCATCAGGCGCGCGGCAGCTTCCTTCTCGCCGAGATGCTCGAGCATCATCACCGCCGACCAGAAGGTGCCGATCGGGTTGGCGATGCCCATGCCGGTGATGTCGAAGGCCGAACCGTGGATCGGCTCGAACATCGACGGGAAGCGGCGTTCCGGGTTGAGGTTGGCGGTGGGCGCGACGCCCATCGAGCCCGACAGCGCGGCCGCCAGGTCGCTCAGCACGTCGGCATGCAGGTTGGTCGCGACGATGGTGTCCAGACTGGCGGGCTTCACGACCATGCGCACCGTCATCGCGTCCACCAGCATCTTGTCCCACGTGACGTCGGGGTACTTCAGCGCGACTTCCTCGGCGATCTCGTCCCACAGCACCATCCCGTGGCGCTGCGCGTTGGATTTCGTGACCACGGTCAGCAGCTTGCGCGGGCGCGAGCGGGCGAGTTCGAACGCGAAGCGGATCACGCGTTCGACGCCGGTCCGGGTGAAGACCGACACCTCCATCGCGGTTTCCTCGGGCAGGCCACGGTGTACCCGCCCGCCGGCGCCGGAGTATTCGCCTTCCGAGTTCTCGCGCACGATCACCCAGTCCAGCTTCGCCGCGTCCGGGTTGGCCAGCGGGCTGGTGATGCCGGGCAGCACGCGCGCCGGACGCACGTTCGCGTACTGGTCGAACGGCTGGCAGATCGCCAGCCGCAGGCCCCAGAGCGTGACGTGGTCGGGGATGTCGGGCGCGCCGACCGCGCCGAAGTAGATCGCGTCCAGGTCCCTGAGTTGCGCGAGCCCGTCCGCGGGCATCATCACGCCATGCCGCTTGTAGTAGTCGCTGCCCCAGTCGAAGCCGCGAAAGGCGATCGAGAAGTCTCCGCTCTTTTTCGCCAGGTGTTCCAGAACGCGCTGGCCAGCCGGGATCACCTCCTTGCCGATACCGTCGCCCGGGATGGATGCAATGGTGTAGGTGCGCATGGGATCAACCTGCCTTCAGCAGCGGCCGCAGCGAACGTACGTCGGCGACGCCATCCAGGGCCCAGACGGTATCGCACAGGCGGCGCGCGCGACGCTTGCCGACGATCGGTGCCAGCAGGTCATGGCATTTCGCGTCGACCTCGGCGCGGCTCATCGGGTTCTGGGCAGTGCCGCGCACCGCCTTCGTGTGGTGGGTGAGGCGCGTGCCGTCCTTGAGGGTGACGGTGACGATGCCCTGCCGGCTGGGCATCGCGCGGGTGAGGGCCTCGTCTCCCGCCAGCGTGACCCGCTTGCGCAGCGCCAGCACCTTCGGGTCGCGCATCCGGGCCACGTCGTGCGACGAGACGAACGTGACGGTGCGGTCGAGCAGCATCACCGCGGCCAGGTGCTGCATGCAGATGTCCGGCATGTCGCGGTTGTCCACCGTGTTCGCACCCTGCTTCGCGACGCGGATGTCCACGCGCTCGACGTCCTCTGCGCGCACCCCCTTCTCGGTGACCAGGGCGAGCAGCGAATCGAGCGGTGCCTGGATCGGCGAGCCGACCGACCAGCGCTTGATGTTGGTGTTCATGATCTCGAACGTGCTGCCCAGACCTTTCACCAGCACCTGCGGCCGAGGCTTGCGGCCGTAGGCGACGAAGAAGTTGCGCTCGCCGGAGAACACGTCCTCGACGCCAGTCATGCCAGAGTCGACCATCAGCGCGGCATAGACGCCGTTGCGGGCCGGCATGCCGCCGAAGTCGAATGCCTTTTCGACGTGGTCGGGGTCGCGCATCCAGCAGGACACGCCCGAGGCCTGTTGCGCCGTGTAGGACAGCAGGTGGCGCATCTGGCGCGGGTTGAATCCGAGCAGCGAACCGCCGGCCGCCGCCGCACCGAACATGGGGCCGAAGCTGTGCGTCGAGTGGCCGTCCTCCCGGAACTGGTAGGCGTCGAGCGACATCGTCAGGCGCGAGGACAGGTCGTAGCCGACCGCGATCGCGCGCAGCAGCGCCCGGCCGGACACGCGGTTGCGCTCGCCGATGGCCAGCGCCGCCGGGACGATGCCGCAACCGGGATGGGTGAGCGAGGGCGCGTGCGAATCGTCGGTCTCGTCGGCATGCGCGAGCATGCCGTTGGCGAGCGCCGCGTTGATCGCCGAGGTGACGATCGAGGTGCCCGCCACGCACGCTTCCGGCTTGCCGCCCAGCCCCTGCACGAACGCGATCGCGCGCTCGCCGGGCAGCAGCCGCGAACCGGACACCATCGCCGCCAGTGTGTCGAGCAGGTGGTGCTTGGTCTTCTCGGCTACCGCCGGGGGCAGCGCCTTGCGCGGCGAGGCGGCCAGGTACGCCGCCAGTGTCGTCATCATCGGCGAGACCGCCGGACCCTTGGCCTTTACCGACCTGCTTCCTGCACCGCTCATGGAAACCATCCCCCGCCATTGATGTGTATGGTCTGCCCCGTCAGATAGCGCGCATCAGGCCCGCAGAGCATGCGCACCATGGCGGCGATCTCCTCGGGTTCGCCGCGTCGCCCGAGCGGGGGCAGGCTGGTGCGGTGCGCCGGACGCGCCGGTGCACCCGGCAGGCCGCGCACCGTATCGATCGTGCCCGGCACGACGTTGTTCACGGTGATGCCCATCGGCGCGAGGTCGAGTGCCAGGCCCTTGGTGAAGCCGGCGAGCCCGGCCTTGGCTGCGACCACGTGCGCGCGCCCGGCTGCGCCCTTGTGACCGGTCTGTCCGCCGATCATCACCACTGCGCCGGCACCGGACTTCGACAGGTGCGGCAGGCAGGCCTGGGTGGCGAGGAAGGCGCCGTCGAGGATGATGGCGATCACGCGCTGCCATTCGGCGTGCGTGATGTCCGCGAACGGCGTCTCGGCCCGGATTGCTGCATTGTTCACCAGGATGTCCAGGCGTCCGAACCTGCGCAGGGTCGCGTCGACCAGCCCGGCGACCGCGGCCGGGTCGGTGACGTCGGCGACATGCACCTCGGCCGTGCCGCCGTCCGCCTCGATCATCGACCGGGTCTCCTCGGCCTCCGCCCGCGACGTGTTGGCGTTGATCATCACCGCCGCGCCGCCACTGGCGAGCGAGCGGCAGATCGCCCGCCCGATGTTGCGCGCCCCTCCGGTGACCAGCGCCACCTTGCCTTCGAGCTCGCGCCCGGGCGTCATGCCGACCGTACTGGCCACGTCTCCTCCTGTCCGTTGCCGGTTGCCGATGTGCGGCGGATGCTAGCAGAACGGGGCGAGCGGCGAGTCGCGATCTTCGGGCGGGCAGGGCAGGCCGACTGGCCTGCCTGTTCGACAATCCGAGGTGTTGAGGATCGTCTCCGACCGAGCGTCCGGAGGCAGGGCCGGAAAGAAAAACGCCCGGACCGTCAGGTCCGGGCGTCGAGATGATTGGCGCGCCTGGCAGGATTTGAACCCACGACCCCTTGGTTCGTAGCCAAGTACTCTATCCAACTGAGCTACAGGCGCGTTGCAGCGATTATATGCGATTTGTACGGCGGCTGTTCATCCGCAGTCACCAGCAGAGGCGACTGGCGGAGAGAGAGGGATTCGAACCCTCGATACAGGTTTTGGCCCGTATACTCCCTTAGCAGGGGAGCGCCTTCGACCACTCGGCCATCTCTCCGGAACGGCGGAGTATACCCAACCCGGCGCCTTCAGGGCAGTGCCGCGATCGCGTTGATCTGGTCCAGCCCGTCCGCCGGGGGAAGGCATCGGCGGTGACCTGCGGCGAGGCGAGCCGCACCTCGAAGCAGGCGGCCGCCTGCTTCGATCAGCCCGGTTCGTGCGCGAGGTCGAAGGCGTCGTGGAGCACGCGCACCGCAAGTTCGAGGTACTTCTCGTCGATCACCACCGAGATCTTGATCTCCGAGGTGGAGATCATCTGGATGTTGATGCCTTCCTCGGACAGCGAGCGGAACGCCTTGCTGGCGATACCGCAGTGCGACCGCATGCCGACGCCGACGATCGACACCTTGGCAATGCGGTCGTCGCCGATGAGTTCGCGGGCACCGATGTGCTTCTGGACCTCCTCGATCAGCTTCTTCGCACGCGTGTAGTCGTTGCGTGGCACGGTGAACGAGAAGTCGGTGAGACCGTGCACGCCGGCGTTCTGCACGATCATGTCGACATCGATGTTGGCATCGGCCACCGGGCCGAGGATCTGGTAGGCGATGCCGGGCTTGTCCGGCACGCCCTGCACGGTGATCTTGGCTTCGTCACGGTTGAACGCGATACCGGAGATGATCGCCTGTTCCATGTTCTCTTCCTCTTCGAACGTGATCAGCGTGCCGTCGCCCTCGTCCTTGAACGAGGAGAGCACGCGCAGCTTGACCTTGTACTTCCCGGCGAACTCCACCGAGCGGATCTGCAGGACCTTCGAGCCCAGGCTGGCCATCTCGAGCATCTCCTCGAAGGTGACCGTCCTGAGTCGGCGCGCGTTGGGGACGATGCGCGGGTCGGTGGTGTAGACCCCGTCGACGTCGGTGTAGATCTGGCACTCGTCGGCCTTGAGCGCCGCCGCCAGCGCCACGCCGGTGGTATCCGAACCGCCGCGCCCGAGCGTGGTGATGTTGCCGTCTGCGTCCATTCCCTGGAACCCGGCGACCACCACCACACGGCCCGCGTCGAGGTCGGCGCGCATGTTGTGTTCGTCGATGCTGAGGATGCGGGCCTTGGTGAAGGCGCCGTCGGTGAGGATCTTCACCTGCGGCCCGGTATAGCTTCGCGCATCGACGCCGATCTGCTTGAGCGCCATCGCCAGCAGGCCGATGGTCACCTGCTCGCCGGTGGAGATCATCTGGTCGAGTTCGCGCGGATCCGGCTCCGGCTGTACCTCGCGTGCGAGCGCGATCAGCCGGTTGGTCTCACCGGACATGGCCGACACGACCACGACGACCTGGTGGCCGCGCTCCCTCCAGCGCGCGACGCGCTGCGCGACGTTCTTGATGCGC
>CANHBC010000058.1 GCA_947458835.1 Betaproteobacteria bacterium
CGCGTCCTGCCGGGATACCTTCGGTCACTTGCCGACCGGGAGCTTGTCTTCGCCGTCGTACAGGATGTCGGCGCGCCGGTTCTCGGCGTAGGCGGCCTCGGTGCTGCCGCTGGCCCGCGGCCGCTCCTCGCCGAGGCTGACCGGCTCCATCTGGCGCTCGGTGACGCCGAGCACAGCCATCGCCTGGCGCACCGCATCGGCCCGGCGCTGGCCGAGCGCGAGGTTGTACTCGCGGCTGCCGCGTTCGTCGGTGTTGCCCTGGATGGTCACGCGCAGCTTCGGGTTGTCGAGCAGGAAGCGCGCATGCGCCTGGATCATCGGACGGAACTCGTCGCGGACCGCGTTCGAGTCGTACTCGAAGAACACGCTGCGACGCGACAGCAGGCTCTTCGGGTCGCTCAGGATCGCGGGCAGTTGTCCTGCGGACGCCTGGTCGGTGGCAATCGGCGCGCTGCTGATCGGCGGCTGCCCGACGGGCGCCTTGGGCAGCGCATCGGGGGTTGCGGGCTTGGCCACCTGCGTGCCCTGCTCGCCGATCGGCCGCGACTCGACCTGTGCACCGGACTGCTCGGGAGTCGGCGTGGTCGAGCAGCCGGCCAGCACGGCCAGGCACAGCAAGCCGACCGATGCGTGCCGATACAGGCCGCGCGCGGGGCGCGGCGCGTGGAGGGCGGTGGACGCGTCCGCAAGAGGTTGCATCGACGATTCAGTCATCTGTGTACCCTTTCACTGTGCCTTCAACAGGGGACCCCAGGCAGGCTCGCGCACGTCATTAGAACCTGCCGAAAGCCGCTGCCGCACGCGCCCGTCGCTGGACACCGCAGCCAAGATACCACGGCCCCGGACCTCGGTCGCATACAGGATGATCCGGCCGTTGGGGGCGAAGCTGGGCGATTCATCGACCGCGGTATCGGTCAGCACCTGCACCTGCCGCGTGGCGAAGTCCTGCACGGCGATGTTGAACCGGCCACCGCTGCGCTGGACGAACGTGAAGCTGCGTCCATCGGGGCTCGGCCGCGGCGACACGTTGTAAGTGCCCTCGAAGGTCAGGCGCTCCACCTCGCCGCCGCCGACCGGCACGCGGTACACCTGCGGGCTGCCGCCACGGTCCGAGGTGAACAGGATGGAGCGGCCGTCGGGCGTGAAGGCGGGCTCGGTGTCGATCGCGTTCGACTTCGTGAGCCGCTGCACGTTCGAGCCGTCGGCATCGATCAGGTAGACCTGCGAAGGCCCGTCGCGGGTGAGCACGACCGCGAGCCGGTTGCCGTCGGGCGACCAGGCCGGCGCGCTGTTGCTGCCGCGGAAATTGGCCAGCACGATGCGCGAGCCGTTGGTGAGCGACTGCACGTAGATGATCGGCTTCTTGCGCTCGAAGGAGACATACGCGAGGCGGGTGCCGTCCGGGGACCACTTGGGCGAGATGATCGGCTCGCTCGAGGCGAGCACGGTCTGCGCATTGGACCCATCGGCGTCAGCGATCTTCAGTTCGAACCGGTTGCCCTGACGCTCGACGTAGGTGATCTTGGTGCTGAACACGCCCACGTCGCCTGTCAGCCGCTCGTAGATCGCATCCGATATCCGGTGCGCGGTCAGGCGCAGCTGCCCCGGGTGGACGGTATAGCTGAAGCCGGCCAGCTGCGCCTGCTTCGCCACGTCCATCAGCCGGAAGCGCACCTCGACACGGCCGTCGGGCAGCGGCGTGGTGGAACCGATCACGATCGAATCGGCGCCACGTGCGCTGAAGTCGGGGTAGCGCAGCTCGGAAGGCTGCGACGGCACCGGCCGGATATCCTGCACGTCGACCATCCGGAACAGGCCGCTGCGCTGCAGGTTGGCGACGATCACCGGGGTCAGCGCCTGGGCAATACGGTCTTCACCGGCGAACGGTACGACCGCGATCGGCGACTGGCTGGCGCCGGCCCCGGTGATTTCGATCTTGAGCTGGGCCCGTGCCGCAGGCGCGGCCGAGGCCAGCACCACCGCGCACAGCAGGGCGAACAGCGGGAGGAGCATCCGGGCGGCCTGTACAGGCGCCGGGCAGCGGGCGAGTCGTTGGACCATCGGGATCTGCATGAGGCGGAAGTTTAGCGCGAGTGGAAGCATTGAACAGTCGGCAGCTGCTTCCGGATCTGCCCGCGCGACGAAAAAGATGCACCGGCCGCCAGCCGGGGGGCAACGAAGTTCCACGCGCGCTCGAATGCAACCCGCGTGCCTGCGCTCTCACGTTCGTCCGGCGGACTCATTCCTGCGGCCGGAACTGCAGCAGCAGCGTGCGGAACTGCGGGAAGAGTTGCGGCTCGGGCGGGATCGGCAATGGCTGGGCGCGCATGATCGCGCGCTCGACCGCCTCGTCGTACAGCGCGTTGCCGCTCGGGCGCCGCAGCTTCACCGACAGCACGTCGCCACCGGGAATCAGGACCACCTCGAACTCTGCCATCGCGTTCGGCGGCACGCCGGGCGGCTCGACGATGTAGCGGCGCACCTTGCCGCGGATCTTGTCGACGTGCGAGGCAAGCAGCTTAGCCTGGGCGCTGGCTGCGGCCTCGGCCGCCTTGCGCGACAGTTCATCCTGCTCGCGCCGGATCCGGTCGGCCTCGGCCTGCTTCGCCTGCGCCTCCTTCTGCGCCTTCGCATCCGCTTGTGCCTGGGCCTGGGCCCTGGCCTTTGCCTCGGCCTGAGCCTTCGCATCGGACTGGGCCTGGAGCTTCGCCTTCTCCGCCTCGCGCTTCTTCGTCTCCTCGGCCTGCTTCGCCTTCGCCGCTTCCTTCGCCTTGAGCTCGATGTCGGCCTTCGACGGCGCCTTCGACGGCACCTCCTTCGGCTCCGGCGGCGGCTTGGGTACCGGCCTTGGCACTGGCCTGGGCTCGGGCTTTGGTTCGGGCTTTGGTTCGGGACGCACCACCGGCACGGGTTCCGGCTCGGCCGGTGCCGGCTTCGCGACCGACGGCGGCGGCGGCAGCGCAGCCCACAGTTCGGCCGACACCGGTTCGTTGCGTTGCGTCTGGATATGGAAGCCGAAGGTCAGCGCGACCACCGCCGCGACGTGGACCAGCAGCGCCAGCACCCCGGCGAGCAGGGCCTTCGGTTCCTCGCGCACCGGCAGCCACGACCCGTCGGCATCGGAACGGATCAGCGCGGCCATACCTGCCTGCAAGGTCCTGCGCCACGACGCACCCGGCTGCGCTGCATCGAGATCGACATCGTCGTCAGGGCGTGCGCGGCTTCGCGAGTAATCCGACCCGCTTCACCTGGTTCTGCTGCAGCAGGTCCATCACATCGAGCACGGCCTCGTAGCGCACCGCCTTGTCGGCCGCGATGACCACCGGCCGGTCGGGGGCGATGGACTGCAGTTCCTGGATGAACTTCACCAGTTCGCCACGCGACAGTTCGCGCTCAGGGCCGGCCCGGGCCCGGTCACGCACCGCCAGCGTCCGGTCGGCGCGGATCGTCACCTCGATCGGCAGCGCCGGCGCGGTCAGGGACTGCCCGACCGACGGCAGTTCGATCTGCCCGGGGTTGGTCAGCGGAGCGGTCACCATGAAGATCACCAGCAGCACCAGCATCACGTCGAGGTAGGGCACGACGTTGATCTGGTTCATCATGCGGCGCGGCCGCCGCTTGCGGATCGCGTTGCTCATCGCGGACTTCCGTCGGCGGTCGCCATGCTCACCCCTGCCGCTGGAGGATGTTGCTGAACTCCTCCATGAAGCTCTCGAAGCGCACGGCGAGCCGGTCGATGTCGTAGCTGAACCGGTTGTACGCGAGCACCGCGGGGATCGCGGCGAACAGCCCCATCGCGGTGGCGATCAGTGCCTCGGCGATGCCGGGCGCGACCAGCGACAGCGTGGCCTGGGCGACGGTCGACAAGCCCATGAACGCGTGCATGATGCCCCACACCGTACCGAGCAGCCCGACATAGGGCGCGACCGAGCCGACCGAGGCGAGGAACGCGAGGTGGTCTTCGAGCACGTCCATCTCGCGCTGGTAGGTGGCACCCATCGCACGCCGGGTGCCGTCGATCGCCGCGCTGCGGTCGGCGCCGGGCGGGCGCCTGACCTTGCCGTACTCGCGGAACCCCGCTTCGAAGATCCGCTCGAGGCTGCCGGCGCGGTGCTTCGCCGACGCCGCGGCCTGGTACAGGCTGTTCAGGTCGCCGCCGCTCCAGAACGCCCTCTCGAATGCCTCGGTGTCGACCTTGGCCTGGCGCAGCGCGAACGCCTTGCGGAAGATGTACCACCACGACAGCAGCGAGGCGAGCAATAGCCCGAGCATCACCAGCTGCACGAACAGGCTCGCCTGCGACACGAGCGCCCATACCGACATGTCCTGAGTCACGTTCATCCTGTCGATCCCACTCCGTTGTCCGGGCCGCCGCGCGGCGCAGGCATTGCGCAGGCGGGAAGTGTCCACGATTCGAGCGCGGCGCGCAGCGCCTCGGGCATGCCCATCGGCCGGAACCGCGACGCGCACACGCAGACCAGCGACAGCGTGGCTCGGGCCGCGACACCGCCGTCGGGCAGTTCCACCGATTGCACGAACTGCGCCGAGCTGCGGCCCAGGCGCCCGATCGCCGAGGTCACCACCAGCGCATCGTCGAGCCGCGCCGGGCGCAGGAATTCCATCTCCAGCCTGTGCAGCGCGAACAGCACGCCCTCGACGGCAAGGCGTCCGATGTCGAAGCCGATGGACCGCAGGAACTCGGTGCGGGCGCGCTCGAGAAAGTGCAGGTAGGCGGCATGGAACACCACGCCGCCGGCGTCGGTGTCCTGGTAATACACACGCACCGGGAGCCGGAACTGCAGCGCCCCGGCGGCGGCAGCGGCGTCAGGCCGGGTCATCGAACAGGTCGGGCGCAGCAGCGCGCCGGGGCTGTGGCAGGCCGAAGTGCCGGTATGCAATCTGGGTGGCGATGCGCCCGCGCGGCGTGCGCTTCAGGTAGCCCTGCTGGATGAGGAAAGGCTCGATCACGTCCTCGATGGTGTCGCGCTCCTCGCCGATGGCCGCCGCGAGGTTGTCCACGCCCACCGGGCCGCCCTCGAACTTCTCGATCACGGCCAGCATCAGGCTGCGGTCCATGATGTCCAGGCCACTGGCGTCGACGTCGAGCATGCGCAGCGCGGCATCGGCGACCTCGCGGGTGACCGAGCCGCCGGCGCGCACCTGCGCATAGTCGCGCACCCGCCGCAGCAGGCGGTTGGCGATGCGTGGCGTGCCCCGTGCGCGGCGCGCGATCTCGAGCGCACCGTCGTCGACGATCGCGCATTCGAGCAGCTGCGCCGAGCGGGTGACGATCCGGCGCAGCTCCTCGGCGGTGTAGAACTCGAGCCGGGCGACGATGCCGAAGCGGTCACGCAGCGGGTTGGTGAGCATGCCCGCGCGCGTGGTCGCGCCGACCAGAGTGAACGGCTTGAGCTCGAGCTTCACCGAGCGCGCGGCCGGCCCCTCGCCGATCATGATGTCGATCTGGTAATCCTCCAGCGCCGGGTAGAGGATCTCCTCGACCACGGGGGACAGCCGGTGGATCTCGTCGATGAACAGCACATCGTTCGGTTCGAGGTTGGTCAGCAGCGCCGCCAGGTCGCCGGGACGCTCCAGCACCGGCCCGGAAGTCTGGCGCAAGCCCACGCCCATCTCGCGCGCGATGATGTGCGCCAGCGTCGTCTTGCCCAGGCCGGGCGGACCGAACAGCAGGGTATGGTCGAGCGCTTCCCCGCGCGAGCGCGCGGCCTCGATGAAGATCGACAGCTGGCCGCGGATCTTCTCCTGCCCGACATATTCGTCGAGCAGCTTCGGCCGCAACGCGCGTTCGACGACCTCTTCCTGCGAGGACGCGGGCGCTGCACTGATCAAGCGGTCGGTCTCGATCGCCATCCGGGAGTTCGCTGAGGATGAAGCCCGGATTATCGCCGCAATGGCGCGCGCAGGGTGAACCGCGCGGCGGCGCCCACGCCTGCGCGGGTCGGGTGCGACGAGGTACCAGACGCAGGCGACGGGTGCCGCTAGCCCTTCGACAGCAGCCTGAGCGCGGCCCGGATGCCCTCGCCCACCGTAGTCCCGGGCGGCACCTGCTTGACCGCGAACATGGCCTCCTTCTCGCTGTAGCCCAGCGCCAGCAGCGCGTTGAGCACGTCGCCGGCCTCGCTACGCTCGGTCGGCACGCCGCCGCCGGGAACGCCCGGAAGAGCGTCACCGAGCTTGCCCCGGAGCTCAAGCAGCAGGCGCTCGGCAGTCTTCTTGCCGATGCCCGGCACCCGCGTCAGGCGGGCACTCTCCTGCAGCGCGACCGCCTCGACCAGGCCATCGACGTCCATGCCGGAGAGCAGCGCAAGTGCGGTCTTGGCGCCCACGCCACTGATCCGGATCAGTGCACGGAAGGCATGCCGTTCGCGCTCGGTGGCAAAGCCGTAGAGCAGGTGCGCGTCCTCGCGGATCGCGAGGTGGGTGCACAGGGTGACCGTATCGCCCACCCGCGGCAGCGCATAGAAAGTGCTCATCGGCACGTCGACCTCGTAGCCGACCCCACCGACGTCGAGCACCACCTGCGGCGGGTTCTTCTCGCGCAGGATGCCGGTCAGGCGCCCGATCATTCGCGCGCCCCCGCGATCACGCCACCGGCCCTGAGCAGGTCGGCCGCCGACACCAGCCGGCCCCGACGCATCCGGAAGCCGGCGGTGGCGAGCCCGGCCATGCCCTGCCCACCGTGCGCATGGCAGATCGCGCAGGCAAGGGCATCGGCGGCGTCCGGCGAGGGATCGGCCGGGAGCGCGAGCAGCCGGCGAACCATCTGCTGCACCTGCGACTTGTTCGCCTGCCCGTTGCCGGCCACCGCCTGCTTCACCTGCTGCGCGGTGTACTCCGCTACCGGCAGGTCGTGCGCGACGGCGGCGCAGATCGCAGCACCGCGCGCCTGGCCCAGCAGCAGCGTCGACTGCGGGTTCACGTTGACGAACACCTTCTCGATCGCCGCCTGCACTGGCGCGTGGCTGACGATGACCTGGCCGAGGCAGTCGAGGATCGCCTTCAGCCGTTCCGGCAGGTCGCCCGGGGGCACTCGCACCAGGCCAGAGGTCACGTAGGACAGGGACTGGCCACGCACCTCGATGATGCCGAAGCCGGTGCGCCGCAGCCCGGGATCGATGCCCAGGATGCGCCGGGCCTGCACGCCGTCGATGCGGGTCGTAGGGGTCACCGCGCGAGTGTATCGCGCGCCGGCGCTCGCCCGGCGGAGTTGACCACTGCGACGCCGACCGCCGCCAGCACCAGCCCGGCGATGCCCGATGTGGCCAACGTGTCGCCGAACACCGCCCAGGCGATCAGTGCGGTGGTGCCGGGGGTCAGATAGAACAGGCTGGCCACGCTGGACGCCGCGCCGCGCCGGATCAGCACGTTGAGCAGCGTGATCGCCCCGAGCGACAGCACCACCGAAAGCCACAGCAGGGCGAACACGAACTCGCCAGTCCAGGCGACCTGCATCGTCTCGGTGGCGAAGGCGAGCGGCACCAGCAGCGCAGCGGCGGCCGCGAACTGCACCAGCGACCCGGCGCGCAGGTCCATACCTGCGGCGAAGCGCTTCTGGTAGACCGTGCCGGCAGTGATTGAGACCAGCGCCACGCCGGCGAACGCGAGCGAGGCCGGCGAAGCACCGCTGGCGTTCGCCCCGGGCCCGAGCACCAGCACGACACCGGCCAGGCCGAGCGCGAAGCCCAGCCACTGAATCCGGGAGATCCGCTCGCCCAGCACCGGCCCGGCGAGCAGCGCAGTGGCCACCGGCTGCAGCCCGACGATCAGCGCCGCTGCACCCGCGCTCAGGCCGAGGTGGATCGCGCTGAACACGCCACCGAGGTAGCCCGCCTGCAACAGCAGGCCGGCCACCGCCAGGTGGCCGTACTCGCGCGCGCTGCGCGGCCACGGCGCACGAACGGCGATGCACAGACTGCCCAGCAGCACGCCGACCACCGCGAAGCGCAGCGCGAGAAAGGTGAGCGGCTCGGCGTGCGGCAGGCCGAGCCGGGCACCGATGAAGCCGGTGCTCCAGAGCAGGACGAAGACGGCCGGGATCCACCCGGCGGTCAATCCTCCACCAGCGCCGTGGTGTAGACCTCCTGGACGTCGTCGAGCGCTTCCAGCGCATCAAGCAGGCGCTGCATCTTCACGCCGTCGTCGCCGGTGAGCACCGTCTCGGACAGGGGCTTCATCGTCACCTCGGCGAACTCGGCCTTCAGGCCGGCGGCCTCGAGCGCGGCCTTCACTGCGCTGAACTCGGCCGGCGGGCAGATCAGTTCGACACTGCCGTCCTCGTTGGTGGTGACGTCCTCGGCACCGGCGTCCAGGCCGACCTCCATCACCTGCTCTTCGCTGGTGCCGGGGGCAAACACGAACTGCCCGCAGTGCTTGAACTGGAAGGCGACCGAGCCGTCGGTGCCCATGTTGCCGCCGTGCTTCGAGAAGGCGTGGCGAACGTCGGCCACGGTGCGCACCTTGTTGTTGGTCACGCAGTCGACCATCACCGCAGCACCGCCGATGCCGTAGCCCTCGTAGCGGATCTCGTCGAGCGACTCGCCGGTGAGCGCGCCGCTGCCACGCTTGATCGCGTTCTCGATCGTGTCCTTGGGCGTGTTGACCTCGCGCGCCTTGCTGATCGCCAGCCGCAGCCGCGGGTTGCCGTCAGGGTCACCGCCGCCGGAGCGCGCCGCGACGGTGATCTCGCGGATCACGCGCGTCAGCGCCTTGCCCTTCTTGGCGTCGGCGATCGCCTTCTTGTGCTTGATGTTGGCCCATTTGCTGTGACCGGCCACGGTGCCCTCCTCGGTTGTCTCGGCACGCCTGCCGGCCGTCGATCGGCCCGCTGGCGGCAGGCGCGGATTCTACTCCGGCAGGGCGCTGCGGCGGCGGTGCGAGCGAATGGCCGCCACGGACGCTGTGCTACGCTCCCGCGGGTTTCCAGCCTCCGTCAACGAGGGTTTCATGGCCGAGCCGATGCCGATCGCGAAGACCGTCCAGGGTTCCTCCGACCTGTTCCTGCTGCCGTCGCTGGCCAACCGGCACGGGCTGATCGCCGGTGCCACCGGCACCGGGAAGACGGTGACCCTGCAGCGGCTCGCCGAGCAGTTCAGCCGTGCCGGCGTGCCGGTGTTCATGGCCGACGTGAAGGGCGACCTGTCCGGCATGTCGCAGGCCGGGGCCTGGAACCCGAAGCTCAAGGCGCGCGCCGAGCAGCTCGGGGTCGCCGACGAACATGCCTTCGAGCCGTTCCCGGTCATGTTCTGGGACGTGTTCGGCGAGCAGGGACACCCGGTACGGGCGACCGTCTCGGAGATGGGCCCGGTGCTGATCGCCCGTATGCTGAACCTGAACGACACCCAGGAAGGCGTGCTGGCCCTCACCTTCAGGATCGCCGACGACAACGGCCTGCTGCTGATCGACCTGAAGGACCTGCGGTCGATGCTGCAGCACGTCGGCGACAATGCGGCGAAGTACAAGACCGAATACGGCAACATCTCGCCGGCGAGCATCGGGGCGATCCAGCGCGGGCTGCTGTCGATCAGCGAGCAGGGCGGCGACCGCTTCTTCGGCGAGCCGGCGCTCGACATCGGCGATCTCATGCAGACCGATCCGAAGGGCCGGGGCGTCATCGGCATCCTCGCCGCCGACCGGCTGATGAATTCGCCGAAGGTCTACGCGACCTTCCTGCTCTGGCTGCTGTCCGAACTGTTCGAGGAACTGCCCGAGGTCGGCGATGCCGACAAGCCGAAGCTCGTGTTCTTCTTCGACGAGGCGCACCTGCTGTTCACCGATGCCCCGCCCGCGCTGCTGCAGAAGATCGAGCAGGTGGTCAGGCTGATCCGCTCCAAGGGTGTGGGCGTCTACTTCGTCACCCAGAACCCGCTCGACATCCCCGACACCGTGCTCGGCCAGCTCGGCAACCGCGTGCAGCATGCGCTGCGCGCGTTCACGCCGCGA
Source organism: Betaproteobacteria bacterium (assembly GCA_947458835.1). Taxonomy (GTDB): domain Bacteria; phylum Pseudomonadota; class Gammaproteobacteria; order Burkholderiales; family CAIKXV01; genus CAIKXV01. The sequence goes on from CANHBC010000058.1 coordinate 9,961, forward strand.
GACCAGAAGGCCGTGAAGACCGCGGCGACCACCATGCGCCCCAACCCGCGGCTGGACATCGAGTCGGCGATCACCGAACTGGGCGTGGGCGAGGCGCTGGTGTCCTTCCTCGACGCAAAGGGCAGCCCCTCGGTCACCGAGCGTGCCTTCGTGATGCCGCCATCGTCGCGGCTGGGTCCGGCCACGCCGGAGGAACGGCGCAGGGTGGTTGCCGACTCCCCGGTCGCCGGCCACTACGAGAAGGCGGTCGATCGCGAGTCCGCATACGAGAAGCTCCGACAGGGCGAGGGCCCGGCGGCCGGGTCGCCCGGCACGGCGGCGCCGTCCGACGGCGGCCTGCTCGGTTCGCTGGGTGGCCTGCTCGGCGGCGGCGGCGGCGGTCGCGGCCGCTCGCGCGAGGGGGTGGTCGAGACCGCGATGAAAAGCGTGGTCAGGCAGGTGGGGGCGGAGATCGGCAGGCAACTCGTTCGCGGCGTGCTCGGCTCGCTGATGGGCGGCGGCCGGCGCCGCTGATGTCCGACGAGGCGGGCGCACGGCCCGTCGCCCCGGATCCGTCTGCGGCCGTCAAGCGGTCGCTGAGCATCGGACTCGCCTGCGCACTGGGCGCAGCGGTGTGCTTCTCTGCCAAAGCGATCTTCATCAAGCTGATCTACGCCCACGGCGTGGACGCGACCACCACCTTCGCGCTGCGCATGATGGTCGCGCTGCCATTCTTCGTCGCGCTTGGCTGGTGGTGCGGCACGGCGGGCCTGAAATCGATCGGGCGACGTGACTGGTGGGGAATGGGTGCCTGCGGCCTGCTCGGCTTCTACCTGTCGAGCTACCTCGACTTCATCGGGCTGTCGTACATCCCGGCCAGCCTGGAACGCCTGATCCTCTTTCTCTACCCGACCTTCGTGGTGCTGCTGTCCTGGGCGATCTTCCGCACGAAGCTCACGGCCGCGCAGGGCCTGTCGCTGCTGCTCTCCTATTCCGGCGTGCTGCTCTGCGTGTGGGACAACCTGCGCATCGAGGGCGATGCGTCCTCGCTCGCCATCGGCGTGGCGTTCACGCTGACCAGCGCATTCACCTACGCCTGCTACGTGGTCGCCAGCGCACGCATCGTGCCGCGCGTCGGATCGATGCGCTTCACCAGCTACGCATCGACCGTCGCCTGCGGGTTCAGCATCGCGCACTTCTTCACGACGCACGGCACCGAGTCGCTGGTCGTGCCGGGGATCGTCTACGTGCATGCGTTCGGCATGGGCACGCTGTCGACCGTGCTGCCGATCCTGCTGGTGGCCGAGGCGCTGCGCCGGCTGGGTGCGAACCAGGTCGCGCTGATCAGCACCTCGGGGCCGATCGCCACGCTGGCGATGGCGGCAGTGATCCTCGGCGAGCGCATCTCCGCGCTGCAGATGGCCGGCGCGGCGCTGGTGATCGCCGGCGTGCTGCTGGTGAGCCTGCGGCGCCAGGTGCCGGCCTGAGGCCGGAGCGCCGCCGGCCGCGCGCCGCCCATCCGCCCTGGTTGACGATTGATCAAGCCGTGGCAGGGTCTGATCGGGTATACATTGGAACGGTCGCCGTGTGCAAAGGGGTCGTCCTTCCCGGGCTGCCCACACCACCGGCAGGCCGGACCCATCGAGACGCGCGAGCCACCCGCAAGAAGGCCGGCCGCGGCACCACGCAGGAGGAACCATGGACCCAAGACCCCACCGGCTGCTGGCGGCCGCCCTCTCGACGCTGCTGCTGGCCACCGCTACTGGCGCGACAGCGCAGTCGGCCTGGCCGTCCAGGCCGATGCGCATGCTGATCGCGCTGGCGCCCGGCGGCGGCGTCGACACCACCGGCCGGATCGTCGCCCAGAAGCTGTCCGAACGCTGGGGGCAGCCGGTCGTGGTCGAGAACCGGCCGGGTGCCGGTGGCGCGCTGGCGACCGAGACGCTCGCACGGGCGGCACCGGACGGCTACACCATGCTCACCAACTCATCCGGCGTGGCGATCACCCCCAGCCTGATGAAGCTGTCCTACGATCCACGCAAGGACATCACCCCGGTATCGCTGATCGTGATCTCGCCCGGCGTGATGGTGGTCCACCCGTCGGTACCGGTGAAGTCGGTGAAGGACTTCGTCGCGTTCGCCAAGGGACGACCGGGCCAGTTGCTGTACTCGTCGTCGGGCAACGGTACCGGCCAGCACCTGGCGGCCGAGCTGTTCAGCCAGATGGCCGGCGTGAAGATGGAACATGTCCCATACAAGGGCACGGCGCCGAGCATCACCGACCTGATCGGCGGCCGGGTGTCGCTGTCGATGGCGAGCGTGGTGTCGACCCGGCAGTACTTCGAGGCCGGCAAGCTGCGCGCGCTGGCCGTGCTCGGCGCGAAGCGCACGCCCGCCCTGCCGAACCTGCCCACGATCGCCGAGGCCGGCGTGCCGGGCTATGCATACGAGAACTGGTACGGCCTGTTCATGCCCGGGCGCACCCCGATGGACATCGTGCTCAAGACGCAGCAGGAGGTGACCCGGCTCGTCGGCGACCCCGACACCGCGAAGAAACTGGTCGCGCAGGGGCTGGACCCGGTTGGCAGCACCCATGCCGAATTCGTCCGCTTCTACGAAGAGGAGATCGCGAAGAACGCGAAGCTGATCGCCTCGGTCGGGATGGAGGCGCGCTGATGGCCCGGCCCTCCGAACTGCAGGCGACCCCGGCCGTGCCGGATGCGCTGCTCGGCGAGATCGCCGACTACGTGCATGGCTACCGCATCGCCGACGGCGCATCGATCGCCGCCGCCCGACTGTGCCTGTTCGACACGCTCGCCTGCGCGCTGGAAGCGCTCGACCATCCCGAATGCACGCGGCTGCTCGGGCCGCTGGTGCCAGGGACCGTGGTGCCCGATGGCGCGCACCTGCCGGGCACCGCCTTCGTGCTCGACCCGGCCAAGGCGACCTTCGACCTCGGCGCGATGATCCGCTGGCTGGACTACAACGACGCCTGCAACGGGATGCTCACCATGCACCCGTCGGACGGCCTGGCAGGCGTGCTGATGCTTGGCGACCACCTGTCCCGGCGCGCCGCCGCCTCGGGCCGCACGTCACCGACGATGACCGACGTGCTCGACGCTGCGGTACGGGTGTACGAGATCCAGGGCGCACTGTGCACGGCCAACGACTGGCGCGCGCATGGCATGGACCAGGGGATGCTGGTGCAGGCGGCGGTGGCGCCGGTGCTGGTGAAGCTGCTCGGCGGCACCCGCGAGCAGGTGTTCGCGGCCGCGTCGCATGCGTTCGTCGAATCGACGCTGTCGGCGATCCGCCATGCGCCGAACATCGGCTCGCGCAAGAACTGGGCATGCGCGCGAGCCAGCGAAGGTGCCGTGCGCATCGCGCTGATGGTGATGGCCGGCGAGGAGGGCCATCCGTGGATACTGTCCGCGCCCGAACTGGGGTTCCACGCCGCGCGCTTCGGCGGGACGCCGCTGCGCTTCGAGGCGCCGCTGGGCGAGTCGGTCATCGGGCGCTGCATGTTCAAGCTGCTGCCGGCCGGCATGCACGGACAGACCGCCGGCGAGTGCGCCTTCCTGCTGCATCCGCAGGTCGCGCAGCGGCTGGAGGCAGTCGAGCGGGTCGAGCTGCGCTGCCACCGCTCGCTCGCGCGGATCATGGACAAGCCAGGCGTGCTGCGCAACGCGGCCGACCGCGACCACTGCGTGCAGTACATCGTCGCGCTGGGCCTGATGCACGGGCGGCTCGGCCCGTCGGACTACAGCGACGCGTTCGCGGCCGACCCGCGGATCGATGCGCTGCGCGCGAAGATGGTGCTCGCGGAAGAGCCCCGTTACACCGAGGGCTTCTTCGATCCGGCGCGGCGCACCAGCGCGAACTCGGTGCAGGTGTTCTTCCGCGACGGCGCCTCGACCGCCCGCATCGAGCGCGAGTACCCGCTGGGGCATCCGCGCCGTCGCGCCGAGGCGGTGCCGGCACTGCGTGCCAAGTTCGAGCATGCACTGCGACGCGTGCCGGACGCCGCGCGCGACCGGCTGCTTGGCTGGTATGACGCACCGGCATCGATCGACGCGCTGCCGGTGCACCAGTTCATCGACGGGCTGGCCGTGGCGGGCTGACGCAGGCCTGGCCAGGGGCCAGGCGGATCCTTTCGGCCCCCTCCGGTCAGACGTTCAGTCCTGCGATACGACCCGCCCGACTCAGACGTTGAACCGGAAATGCATCACGTCCCCGTCCTTGACCACGTACTCCTTGCCCTCCAGCCGCATCTTCCCGGCTTCCTTGGCCGCCTGCTCGCCCTTGAGCGCCACGTAGTCGGCGAAGGCGATCACCTCGGCACGGATGAAGCCGCGCTCGAAGTCGGTATGGATCACGCCGGCGGCCTGCGGGGCGGTGGCGCCGATGGCGACGGTCCAGGCGCGCACCTCCTTGGGCCCGGCGGTGAAATAGGTCTGAAGCCCGAGCAGCGTGAAGCCGGCGCGGATCACCCGGTCCAGGCCCGGCTCGTCCATGCCGAGGTCGGCGAGGAACACCTGCCTGTCATCGTCCGCGAGGTCGGCGATCTCTGCCTCGATCGCCGCGCAGACAGCGACCACCGGGGCGTTCTCGGCCTCCGCATGCCTGCGGACCGCGTCGAGGTAGGGGTTGCCCTCGAATCCGCCTTCCTTCACGTTGGCAACGTACATCGTCGGCTTGGCGGTGATCAGGCAGATGGGCTTGAGCAGCGCCTGCTCGTCCGCATCGAGCGCGAGCGCGCGCACCGGCTTCGCCTGGTCGAGCTGGGCGCGGCACTTCTCCAGCAGCGGCAGCAGCCGCGCTGCCTCCTTGTCGCCGCCGGAGCGTGCGAGCTTGGACACGCGATGCACCTGCTTCTCGACGTTGGCCAGGTCGGCCAACGCCAGTTCGGTGTTGATCGTCTCGATGTCGGCGAGCGGATCGACCTTGTTCGACACGTGGATCACGTTCGGATCGTCGAAGCAGCGCACCACGTGGGTGATCGCATCGGTCTCCCGGATGTTCGCCAGGAACTGGTTACCCAGCCCTTCGCCCTTCGAGGCTCCGGCGACCAGCCCCGCGATATCGACGAACTCGACCACCGCCGGCACGACCTTCTCGGGCCTGACGATCGCCGCGAGCTGTGCGAGCCGCGGGTCCGGCACCTCGACCACGCCGACGTTCGGCTCGATCGTGCAGAACGGATAGTTCTCCGCCGCGATGCCAGCCTTGGTCAGCGCATTGAACAGGGTGGACTTGCCCACGTTGGGCAGGCCGACGATGCCGCATTTCAGACTCATGTTGACTCCTGCCGATCGATGGCCCCGCCCAGAACCCGGGTCAGACACGGTTTTCCGGCACGGGCGGCAGCCTGGTCGCTCGCGGGCGGAAAACCGTGTCTGACCCGGGTTCTGGGGTCCATCATCGGGGTTTGGTGTGCAGGCGAAGCATGGCTGCTTCGTAGTCGCCGCGGGCGATCCATTCGATCACGCCCAGGGCCCGGTCGATCGATTCGTCGATCAGGTCCTGCTCTTCGCGACGCGGTGCGTTCAGTACGTAGGAGTGCACCTGGGACTTGTCGCCCGGATGCCCGATGCCCAGCCGCAGCCGCCAGAAGTCGCGGGTGCCGAGCTGGGCGGTGATGTCCCGCAGGCCGTTATGGCCGGCGAAGCCGCCGCCGAGCTTCATCTTCACCGTACCGACAGGCAGGTCGAGCTCGTCGTGCGCCACGATCACGTCGGCCGGGGCGATCCGGTAGAAGTTCGCCAGCGCGGCCACCGACCTGCCGCTGAGGTTCATGTAGGTCTGCGGCTCGAGCAACCAGCAGGACTCGCCGGCGATCGCCGTGCGCGCGGCCAGGCCGTGCCACCGCGCTTCGGCGTGCAGCGTGGCGCCAGTCGTACGGGCGAGCTGATCCACGAGCCAGAACCCGGCATTGTGGCGGGTGCGCTCGTACTGCGAACCAGGGTTGCCGAGCCCGACGATCAGTTTCATGGGATGCAGGAAGCGAAAGGCCCGCGTGCCGTACAGCGACGCGGGCCCGGGGTGTCGCTGACGACCCGGTTACTTCTTCTTCTCGTCCTTCTTGTCGCCGCCCTGCGCGCCTCCGGTCTTCTCTTCCTCCATCGCGCCACGCGGCACCGAGACGCTCGCCACCGGCGAATCGCCGCGGGCGAGGCCCGGCAGACGCACGCCTTCCGGCAGCTGCAGGTCGGACAGGTGCACGCTGTGGCCGACGGTGATCTGCGACAGGTCGACCGCGATGAACTCGGGCAGGAACTTCGGCAGGCAGGCGACTTCCACCTCGTTCATGATGTGGGTGACGATCGCACCGCCGAACTTCACGGCCTGCGACTGGTCAGCCTTCACGAAGTGCAGCGGCACGCGCATGAACACTTCCTGGTCCTGAGCGACGCGCTGGAAGTCGACGTGCTGGATGAGCTGGCGCCACGGGTGCATCTGCACGTCGCGCAGCAGCACCTGCTGCTTCTCGCCGTCGAGTTCCATGGTCAGGATCGAGGCGTGGAACTGCTCGTTCTTCAACTGGAACCAGAGCGACTTGTGGTCGAGTTCGATCGACTGGGCCGCGGTATTGCCGCCGTACAGGATACCGGGGACGGTTCCGGCGCTGCGCAGGCGGCGGCTCGCACCCTTGCCTTGCACTGTGCGCGATTTCGCGCTGACTTCGAGGGACATGATGTTTCCTTGTCGAAGGCGCTCCGCGACCAGAGCGCCGTGGGTTGACTCGCCGGCAGAAGCCGACGGGGGCGGACCGGGGATTCCCGGTCCGTGCAGCGGGTCAGTCCATGAACAGCGAACTGACCGAATCCTCGTTGCTGACCCGCAGGATCGTCTCGGCGAGCAGCGAGGCCACCGAGAGCTGGCGGATGCGCTCGCCGCAGTTGCGCGCCGCCTCGGACAGCGGGATGGTGTCGGTGACGACCAGCTCGTCGAGGTCGTCGGTGCCGGAGATGCGCTCGATCGCCGGGCCGGACAGCACCGCATGCGTGCAGTAGGCGGCGACGCGATGCGCACCGGCCTGCTTGAGGGCCTGGGCCGCCTTGATCAGCGTGCCGGCGGTATCGACCATGTCGTCCACGATCACGCAGGTGCGCCCCTGCACGTCGCCGATGATGTTCATCACTTCGGACACGTTCGCCTTCGGCCGACGCTTGTCGATGATCACCAGGTCGGCCTCGAGCCGGCTCGCCATCGCACGCGCACGGACCACGCCGCCGGTGTCGGGCGAGACCACGCAGAGGTTCTGGTAGTCGCGCTTCCAGACGTCGCCCAGCAGGATCGGCAGGCCGTAGATGTTGTCGACAGGGATGTCGAAGAAGCCCTGGATCTGGTCGGCGTGCAGGTCCATGGTGAGGACGCGGTCGACGCCGACGCTCTGCAGCATGTTCGCGACTACCTTCGCGGTAATCGGTACGCGCGCCGAGCGCGGACGCCGGTCCTGGCGCGCGTAGCCGAAATAGGGGATCGCGGCGGTCACGCGGGCGGCGGACGAGCGCTTGAGCGCATCGACCATCGCCATCAGTTCCATCAGGTTGTCGTTGGCCGGCGAGCAGGTCGACTGCAGCACGAAGACATCCTTGCCGCGGACGTTCTCGAGCAGTTCGACCATCGTCTCGCCGTCGCTGAACATGCCGACGCTGGCGCGCCCGAGGTGGATGTTCAGGTGGCGGACAACGCCTTCGGCCAGCTTGCGGCTGGCGGAACCCGAGAAGACCATCAACCGGTCATAGGCCATGGACAACCTTCCGTCGCGCAGTCTGGCGCCGGTTCGCTGGGAACACGCCGGTTGAAGGGAAAGACCGCCGCGAAGGCGAGGCCTGCGCGGCGGTCGGTGTTATGGCTGGGGAGGTAGGGATCGAACCTACGAATGCCGGAATCAAAATCCGGTGCCTTACCACTTGGCGACTCCCCAGAAGACCCGGGCATCGACTTGCGATGATGCCCGTGAATCCGGTACTGCAGATGCTGGACTTTACCGCGACCCGGGCCGTTCCTGCTGGCCCTGGTCTAGACCCACACCCAGCCCCCACAGAGGATGACGGTCGAGGCCTGCGGCTACGAAGCCTTGCATGCCAGCCGGGCACCGGGCCAGCACGGCCTCGGCTTCCGGCTGCGAATCGAACACCCCGAACACGCAGGCGCCCGATCCGCTCATCGCCGACGGGGCATGCTGCCGCAACCAGGCGAGGTGCTCGCCGACCGCCGGATAGCCTGCCACCACCACTGACTCCAGATCGTTTCGACCCGGTGCCCGTGCAAAACGAAAATTCGGGTGCGGAAAACCGGCTATTTTCGCGACAGGCGAGTCCCGTGTCAAATGCGGCGACTCGAAAACTTCACGGGTCGGTACCTGTACCGGGGGAACCAGCACCAGGTAGGCCGCCGGCTCGGCCTCGATCGCGACCAGTTCCTCGCCGATCCCGCTGGCAAACGCCGTCTGGCCGAACACGAACACCGGCACATCAGCCCCGAGCGAGAGGCCGATGTCCTGCAAGGCCTGGCGCGACAGGCCAGTCTGCCAGAGCGCGTTGAGCGCGAGCAGCACGGTGGCTGCGTCGGAACTGCCGCCACCGAGCCCACCGCCCTGGGGGATGCGCTTGGCCAGCGCGATGTCGGCACCGAGCCGGCAGCCGGTGGCCGCCTGCAGCGCGCGTGCTGCTCGCACCGACAGGTCGGACGCCTCGGGAACGCCGGGCAGTTCGGTACGGCGCACGATCCGTCCGTCGGTACGCACCGACAGTCCGACATCGTCGGCATGGTCGATGAACCGGAACACGGTCTCGAGCAGGTGGTAGCCATCGGCGCGCCGGCCGGTCACATGCAGCATCAGGTTGAGCTTGGCCGGGGCCGGGAACCAGCGCAGCCCGTCGGCCGCTGGCGGAAACGCCTCGAGTCCGGTCATGGCACGCGCACGCCACCGTCCGCCACCGGGGCGAGCCGCCACTGGTCGACCACCAGCCGCAACTGCAACCCCGACGAGGCGACGTCGATCCGTCGTGGCAGCGCCTCGAGCGGCGGCGCGGAGAAGGCCGGGATGGTGATGTCCCAGCCAGACTCGTGGAACGACTCGATGCGTCCCGCGCCGTCGCGCACGATGCGCACCGCGAGGCCGCCCGGTCCGGTCTGCCCGCGCACCCAGTAGCGCAGGCCATCCAGCGGCAGCTCAAAGCCGAGCGCACCGCGCATCAGCACCTCGGCACTGGCCGCGCGCTCGACGCGACCGCCGCTGCGCAGGGTGACGCCGGTCGGGTCGCGTTCGATCTCGACCGAGGCGGCTCCCAGCGGCGCGGAGACCACCATCTCCTCGCCCTGGCCGTCGAAGCGCCAGCGCAGACTGGCCGACAGCGCCTGCTCGCCCTGCCGGATCGCCAGCCGGCCGGCCAGTTCGAATGCCGGATCGCCTTCGAGCACTGCGCTGGCCTTGGCCGGAACGACCGGCGGCAGCACGGCGCATCCGTGCATCGATGCCGCGGCCACCCCGAGCGGAAGCGCCGCCAGCAGCCGCCGGCGCGTCGTCGCGTCCGATGGCAGGCCGGATGGATTCACGATGGTCACTGGCGCAGGCGCTTGACCGTGCCCTGGAGCACTTCGTTGTCCGGGCTGGCCTTCAACCCCTCGTCCCAGATGCGCAGTGCCTCGTCGCGCCGCCCCTGGGTCCACAGGACCTCGCCCAGATGCGCCGCGATCTCGGCATCGCGCTTGATCCTGAAAGCGCGCTCGAGGTAGTCGAGGGCGCGCGCCGTATCGCCCCGGCGGAACAGCACCCAGCCCATGCTGTCCATGATGTACGGGTCTTCGGGGGCGAGACGCAGCGCGGTCTCGATCAGCGTCTGCGCCTCGCCCAGACGCAGGTTGCGGTCGGCCAGGGTGTAGCCGAGCGCATTGTAGGCATGGGCGTGGTCAGGACGGATCTCGATCACGCGCACGAGGTTCTTCTCGACGATGTCGAACCGGCCCAGCCGCTCGGCGAGCAGGGCCTGGTCGTACAGCAGGTCGGCGGTGTCCGGCGCCTTGGCCAGTGCCTCGCCGAGCAGGTCGAACGCGCCCTGGAAATCCTTCGCATCGCGAAGCATCTGTGCCTCGGTGAGGATCAGCTGCGTGCGCTGCTCGAGCGAACCGGGGACGATCTGGCGCAATGCCTCGCGCGCCTCCTTCGTGCGGCCCTGCCGCGCGAGCACCGAGGCTTCGGCCAGTTGCGCGGGCGCGCGCTGCTCGCCGGCCTCGACCGAGCGGTACCACTTGATCGCCTCGTCGAACTGCCGGCGTCCCTCGGCGGTACGGCCCAGGTAGTAGCGCAGCGCATCCGGATCCTTGGTCTGCCCGGCCAGCAGCTTGCGCAGCTGTGCGTCGGCAGTGTCGAAATCCTCGAGCTGCAGCGACAGCAGCCCGATCGCCAGGCCGAGTTCCGCGTTGTCGGGAAAATCGCGGGCAAGCCGCTGGAACTCGGCGCGCGCCTCGGGCAACCGCTGCTCGGCGGCGTAAAGCCGGGCGAGGTTCATCCGCGCATCGGTTGCCTTCGGATGGGCGTCGACGAACCTGCGCAGCTGGCCCAGCGCCTCTGCGGTCGAACGACGCGCGAGGATCTGCGTCTCGAACAGGGCAGCCGGCTCCCAGTCGGGCGACAGCCGCTGTGCCTCGCGCACTTCCGCGAGCGCGAGATCGAAATCCTGGGTCGTCCAGGCCGCCTGCGCCACGGCCATCCGCGCCTCGCGCAGGCGGGGATGGCGGGCGGCCAGTTCGCGCACCACGCCAAGCACCGCGGCACGGTCGGTCTGCTTGGCGAACAGCGGACCGAGCTGGAGGAAGCCGCGCCCGATGTTCTCGCCCTCGTTGAGCAGCAGTCGCTCGAGGTGGGGCACCGCCGCGTTGAGCAGGCCGCCGTTGACCAGCAGCGCGACCAGCGTCTGGCGCGCCTGGAGGGAATCGGGATCGATCGACACCCATGTACTGGATGCCTCCACCGCCTCCTTGAACGCACCCGCGCGCACGGCGATCTCTGTGGCGCGCTGCGCGATGCGCGGATCGCGCGTCGACCTGGAGAGGTCGTTGAGCGCGGCGGTCGCGATGTCGTAGCGACCGCGCTGGGCAGAGATCTCGGCAAGCAGGTACTGGAACATCACCTGGCGGCTCAGGTCGAGCCGGGGCAGCCGCGGATCGATCAACGGACTGCCTTCGCTTGCGCCGGACGAGGCGGGCGGCGCCGGCTTGCGTGCCTGCGCCACGCCATCGACCAGGGGCGCGAACGGACCGGCCGCGACCCGATCGAACCAGGCACGCGCTGAGGGTTCCGGCGGCACCGGACTCGCCGCTCCGAAGCCGGGCAACAGCATCGCTCCGCCGAGCAGCACGGCCGCCACGGCCGGGCGCAGCCGGCTGCACGGGCGCATGCCGGCCGTGCCGGCTGCAACGGAAGCGCCGGAACCGAAGCGGGGTTTGCAGGTCAAAGCGGTACCCCTGGGGCGGTGACTGGAATCGGGCTGGCCGGC
>CANHBC010000059.1 GCA_947458835.1 Betaproteobacteria bacterium
CCTGAGCAGCGCGATCAGTTCCTGCGCGGTCTTTGCAGGGATCGACGGGTGCACGACCAGCACGTTCTGTGTCGTGCCGTACAGCATGATCGGTTCGAAATCCTTGAAGATGTCGAAGCTGAGCTTGCGGTGCAACTGCGGTGCGATCACGTGGTTCGCGGTCGACGTGGCCATGATGGTGTACCCGTCGGGCACCGCGCGCGCAGTAATCTCCATGCCGATGATGCCGCCGGCGCCCGGGCGGTTGTCGACGACGAACTGCTGGCCTACGGCTTCACCGAGCTTCATGGCCAGCGCGCGTGCAAGCTGGTCGCTCGATGCACCGGGACCATTGGGTACGACGACGCGTACCGGACGCTGGGGCCAGCCCGATGCCTGGGCCTGGGCCATGGCCGGCGTGGCCGCCGAGCCGATCGCGGTCAGCGCGGCGATGACGCCGCTGGCGAGGATCGCCTTGCGGCGCTGGATACGCGGGGTGTACATCGTTGCTGCTCCTCCGATTGGCCTGACGGGCATTCGCTCCGTGGAAGGATGCCTCGACAGGCAGGACTGTCAGGTTATGGGTGAAATTAGCACAACGCACAGACTTACGGCGCAGTAAACCGGCTTCCGACCCCTCGCGTGACGGCACGGATTGGCTGTCCGACCGAGACTGGAAGCGGCATGCGACGGACCCGGATACGACAGCCCGGGCCTGTCGAGCTAGCGCCCGGCGGTGCCGATCGCGCGGGCGACCGCGTCACCCATCGCCTGGGTACTCGCGCTGCCGCCGAGGTCCGGGGTGAGCTGCGCGCCCTCTGCGATGACCGCGGACATCGCCGCTTCGATCAATCCAGCTGCCCGGGCCGCCTTCGGCTCGCTGCGCTTGCCGGCCAGCCACTCGAACAGCAGCTTGCCGGACATGATCATCGCGTACGGATTGGCGATGCCGCGGCCCGCGATGTCGGGTGCCGATCCGTGCGTGGCCTGCGCCATCGCCAGCGTCTCGCTCGCGTTGACGCCGGGTGCAAGCCCGAGGCCGCCGACCAGGCCGGCCGCCTCGTCGGTCAGGATGTCGCCGTAGAGGTTGGTGGTGACGATCGTGTCGTACTGCTGCGGCTTCATCACCAGCCTCATCGCGAAGGTGTCGACGATCACCTCCTCGAACTCGACGTCCGGGAAGCGCGCCGCCACCTTGCGGCATTCGTCGGCGAACAGGCCGTCGCCGTAGCGGTAGACCGTGTTCTTGTGTACCGCGGTCACCTTGCGCCGGGGGCGGCGCGCGGCCGCCTCGAACGCCGCCTCGGCGATCAGCCGGCTCTTGAGCTTCGTCGTGACGCAGATGCCGATCGCGCTGTCCTCGGTCGGCATGAACTCGCCGTAGCCCATGAACAGGTTGCCGTCGACCTTGAAGCCTTCAGTGGTCTCCCGCAGGAAGAGCAGGTCGATGTCCTTGTGCACCGAAGGCAGGTTCGGATAGGAGCGGAACGGCTTGTAGTTCGCGAACAGGCCGAAGTGGGTGCGGAACAGCGGGTGCGGGTTGAGCCAGGTCGGGTCGCCCTTCGGGTACTCGCGGTGGCCGATCGGGCCGAGGACCCAGCCATCGTAGGTGGCCAGCGTCTCGAGCGTGCCCGGAGGCACAGTGTGGCCTGCCGCGGCGTGTCCCGCGCGCGAGATCGGCATCGGCTTCCAGTCGATGGCCAGGTCGACCGCAGCCGCGGCCTCGCGCATGACCTTCACGCATTCGGGCACCACTTCGCGCCCGATGTCGTCGCCTTCCAGTATTGCCAGTGTGAGCATGGTGCCTGCGTCCTGTTTCAGTCGGCCTTCACGCGCGCGTCGCGGACCACCTTCGCCCAGCGGGCGATCTCTGACGCGAGATGGGCCTGCAACTGCTCGGGCGTGCCGCCGACGGGGTCGGCACCGTCGCGCGCGAGCCGTTCCTTCACTTCCGGGTGCTGCAGCGCCTTGAGCACCTCGGCATTCATCCGGTCCACCGCTGCGCGCGGGATGCCCGCCGGACCGAGCAGGTAATAGGAGGTGTATACCTCGAACCCGGGCAGCCCGCTCTCGGCCACCGTCGGGATGTCCGGCGCACCGGACGAGCGCTTCAGGCTGGTCACTGCGAGGCCGCGCAGCTTGCCGCTGCGCACGTGCGAGATTCCCGCCACCATCGTGCCGACGGCGGCGTCGACATGGCCGCCGATGAGGTCGGTCATCGCGGGCTGGATGCCCTTGTACGGCACGGGCGTCCAGCGGAAGCCGGCGACGCTGGCGAACAACTCGCCCGCGAGGTGGCCACCACTGCCGTTACCGGCGGTGGCATACGTGATGTTGCCCGGACGCTTCTTCGCGAACGCGATGAAGTCGCGCAGCGTCCTGGCCGGCAGCGAGGGATGCACCATCACCATCAACGGCTGCACCGCGACCTGCACGATCGGGGTGAAGTCTTTCAGCGTGTCGTAGGGCAGCTTGCCGTACAGGCCCGGGTTGATCACGTGGCTGCCCCAGGCCATCAGCAGCGTGTAGCCGTCGGGCGTGGCACGCGCCACTGCCTCGGTCCCGACGACGGCGGCCGACCCGGCGCGGTTCTCGACCACGATCTGCTGGCCGAGTGAATCGGCCATGCGCGTCGCCAGCACCCGGGTCAGCGTGTCGGCGGATCCGCCGGGGGTGGTCGGCACGACGATGCGCACCGGCTTCGCCGGCCACGCCTGTGCCCCGGCGGTGGCGACCTGCAGCGCGCAGGCCAGTCCCAGCGCGACGGTGGCCTGGCCCGACCGGACGGTCACTTGCCCTCGTAGCCCGCGCCGCGCGCGAACCAGGCCTTGGTGGCGACGATCTGCTCGCGCTCGTCGAAGGAGGCCATGTCTTCGGCCATCGTCGAAGCCTCGCCCTTGTCCTTCAGCACCGCGAACACTCGCTGCATCGCGCGGATCGCGGCGCGCTGGGCGTCGGACGGGATGATCTCGATCTTGTAGCCCATGCGCTCGAGGTCGGGTGCCGACACCAGCGGCGTCTTGCCGCCGAAGAACATGTTGATCAGCACCGGCTTGGAGAACAGTGTCGGGATCTTCTCGATCTGCTCGATCGTGGTCGGCGCCTCGATGAACAGCACGTCGGCGCCCGCCTCGTCATAGAGCTTCATGCGTTCGACGGCGGCATCGAAGCCCTCCACCGCGATCGCGTCGGTGCGCGCGATGATCAGGATGTCCGCGTCGGCATCCTTCGCGGCCTTGAGCACCGGCACGAAGTCCTTTGCCTTGACGATCGACTTGTCGTTCAGGTGTCCGCAGCGTTTCGGGAAGGTCTGGTCCTCGAGGTGAACCCCGGCCAACCCGATGCGCGCGAACTGGCGGATCACGCGATACGCATTGAGTGCGTTGCCATAGCCGGTATCGGCATCGCCGATCACCGGGCAATCGACCGCATCGCAGATCTCGGACAGCCGCTGCACGATCTGGCCCGGGTCGATCAGGTTGATGTCGGGCACGCCGGTCGAGCGGGCAATGCCGCCACCGGTCGCATACAGGGCCTCGAATCCGGCCATCCGGCCCAGTCGCGCCGAGAGGCCGTCATAGATCCCCGGGGCCACGATCATGCCCGGCCGTGCCAGCATCGCGCGCAGCTTCTTCGCTTCACTCATCTCGATCACTCCGTTGCAGCGCCGCCGGCCGGCGGCAGAGGGCTGAAGGATGCCCGAGTTCCGACGGCGCCGTCGAGGCGCGTGGCCTCGGCCCACCGCATCACTCGACGCGGATGCCCGCTTCGCGGATCAGTTTGCCCCAGCGGGCTATCTCGTCGACGACGACCTTCTGCAGTTGCTCGGGCGTACTGGTCTCGACCTCTAGCCCGGTGTCGGCGAGGCGCTTGCGCAGGTCGGGTTCCACCAGTACGCGGTTCATCGTCTGGTTGAGCCAGGTGACCATCGGCCGCGGCAGTGATGCCGGTCCGAAGATCGCGTACCAGGTATCGTAGTCGTACTTCGGCACGCCCGATTCGGCGATCGTCGGGATCTCCGGGAAGGCCGGCGAGCGCTTCAGTCCGGACATGCCGAGCGGGCGCAGCTTGCCGGCGCGCAGGTGGCCGGAGGCGGCTGGCAGCGTGGCGATCATCATCTGCACCTGTCCGCTGACGGTGTCGGCGAGTGCAGGCCCTGCTCCCTTGTACGGTATGTGCAGCAGCTTGATGCCGGTCTGGATCATGAACAGCTCCACCGCGAGGTGCGCGGAACTGCCCATGCCGCCCGAGCCGAACGGAATGCTCGGGTTCTTCTTGGCCAGCGCGACGAACTCGTTGACCGTCTTTGCAGGTACCGCAGTGTTGACCACCATGACGTTCGGGGTCACGCCGACCATGCCGATCGAGGCGAACGCCCGGGCCGTGTCGAACGGCAGCTTCGGGTAGAGCGTGGCGTTGAACGTCATGCCCTGGTGGTTCATCTTCAGCGTGTAGCCGTCACCGGCCGAGCGCGCGACGATCTCGGCCGCGATGGTGCCACCGGCGCCGCCACGATTGTCCACCACGAGTTGCTGCCCGAGTTCCTCGCCCAGGCGCTGGCTGACCAGTCGGGCAATGAGGTCTGTGGTGCCGCCTGGCGCGAACGGCACCAGGAACCGGATCGGCTTCATCGGATAGCCACCCGGGCCCTTGCCCTGCGAGAAGGCCGGCGCGGAAGACAGGACGAACGTACAGGCGATGCCTGCGGCGGTCAGTGCTCGTGACATTTCGATTCCTCCAGCATGCGGGCGGGCCGCGCGTGATCGGGGCAGGACGATCCCTCAGGTCTCCTGCTCTGCGGCAGGCTCGTGCAACCCCGGACGGACGCGCGATTATGCCATTCGACCCCCGGTCGTGAATTGGCCAGACCGATGCCGGGCGACTCGTCCGCTACTGCGCGCGGATGCCGGTGTCGCGGATCAGACGACGCCAGCGCGCGACGTCCTCGACGAAGTACCGGTGCGCCGCCTCGGGCGCCTCGCTTCCGCCCTCTATGCCTGATTCGGTCAGTCGCGAGACGACCGCGGGGTCGGCCAGCACGCGGTTCACGGCGCCATTCAGGTATTGCACCAGCGGGCGCGGTAGCGCGGACAGCGCGAACATCCCGTACCAGGTCTCGTAGGCATACCCGCGCACGCCCGCCTCGCCCAGGGTCGGCAGCTCGGGCGCGACCTTCGATCGGCGCGAGCCGCCGATGCCGTAGGCCCGCAGCTTGCCCGAGCGGATGTAGGGCAGCGCGCTCGGCAGCGAAGCCAGCAGGAACTGTACATGGCCCGAAACGGTGTCGGTGAGCGCAGGGCCGGCACTCTTGTACGGCACGTGCAGTCCGCTGGTGCCGGACAGGTGGAAGAAGTATTCCATCCCCATGTGGGTCGCGCTGCCGATGCCGCCCGACCCGAAGCTGAGCTGCTTCGACTTGAGCAGCGCGACCAGTTCCGGCAGCGTCTTTGCGGGTACCGACGGGTGCGCGACCAGCACGTTCGGCGCGACGCCGATCCACGCGAACGCGTTGAAGTCACGGGCGAGGTCGCTGCCAGCCTTGTCCTGCAGTACGGCGGCGATCACGATCGCCTGGTTACTGAGCAGCAGGGTCTGGCCGTCCGCCGGGGCGCGCAGCGCCATGTCGCGCGCGATGAGGCCGGACGCGCCGCCGCGGTTGTCGATGATGACCGGCTGGCCGATGTCGTCGCCCAGCTTCGGCGCGATCAGCCGTGCCACCATGTCGGTGGTGCCGCCGGGTACGTTGGGCACCAGCAGGCGCACCGGCCGCATCGGGTAGCTGCCAGGACCCTTGCCGGTGGGCTGGGCAGAGAGGGGCGCCGGGGCCGACAGCAGCATGAGGGCGGCGGACATGCCGAGCACGCCGATGCGGGTGCCACGGGGCGTCTGGGACCGGAACATGCGCAAGTCTCCTCCTGGGGTCGCTCGAACGGCGGTGCTGCACGACGATACCCTTTTGGCCGTGATCCGCCAGATGATGCCGCTGGCTGATCCGCTCACGCGGTGTTCCGGCTCGTCCTGCCGCTCCACGCACGCAGGCTGAATCGGCAGGCTATTGCCCCGGCGCTCGGCCTCCGCGGACAATCAATCCACCCGGACAACAGGCAGGAAACCGTCGGACATGGCCATGATCTTCGAAGCGGTGCACTTCAACATCATCGCGCCCGTCCACCCGCACGTGGCACGTGCCGACGGCGCACACCTGATCATCAACCCGAGGCACCCGGTCGAGGATCGCACGCAGCTCACTCGAGAGCAGGCGGTCGAGCTGGTGAAGCTCACGATGGTGGCGGGCGAGGCAATGAAGACCGTGCTCACGCGCCATGGCGTCGATATCGGGCGCATCAACTACCAGGACAACGGCAACTGGCGCCACGAGCTGCATGTGCACCTGTACGGCCGCGCCCGCAGCGCGAAGGGCCAGCCGTGGGGGCACTTCCTGTCTTTTCCGCCGACGCGCGAGGCTTTCATGGCCGAGCGGGGCGATCTCGCGCCGCTGAACGCCGAGGATGTCGCCGCGCTCGGGGCGGAGATCGGCCGCCTGCTGGCGACGGAGAAGTATCGGACGTTCTAGCGGGCGCCCGGCGCGCTACTCGGCCTTTGCCCCCGAACTCTTCACCACTGCGCCCCACTTCCGGATCTCCAGCGGCATCAGCCGGGTCAGTTCATCCGGCGTGCCGGCCACGACGTCGACGCCCATCTCGGCCAGCCGCTTGCTGACCTCGGGATTGCGCAACGCCCTGGCGAAACCCTCGTGCAGCCTGAGGACGACGTCGCGCGGGATGCCTGCGGGCCCCATCAGCGCATACCAGCCGCTCGACTCGAAGCCGGGCACGGTCTCCGCGATCGCCGGCACGTCCGGCATGGAACTGGCCCGCTTGAGGCCGGAGGTCCCTATCGCGCGCAGGCGGCCGTTCTGGATGAACGGCAGCGCGGCCAGCACGGTGTTGAACTGGAACTGTACATGACCTGCCACGGTGTCGTTCAGCGCCTGGCCTGCGCCCTTGTAGGCGACGTTGACGACGTCGATCTTCGCCATCGACCGCAGCATCTCGACCGCGAGGTAGGCCGAGTTGCCACCGGAGGTGCCGGCGGTCAACGCCCCCGGTCGGGCCTTGGCCAGGGCGATGAACTGCTTGACGCTGGTCACCGGCAACGACGGATGCACCACGAGCACGTTCTGCGTCAGCGCGAGCTGGCTGATCATGGTGAAGTCGTTGATCGGATCGAACGGCAGCTTGCCCAGCAGCGTCGGGTTGATCGCATGTGGGGTGCTCGCGATCAGCACCGTGTAGCCATCGGCTGGCGACCGGGCGACGACTTCGGTGCCGATGTTGGTGAAGGCGCCGCCGCGGTTCTCGACGACGACGCTCTGGCCGAAGATTTCAGCCAGGCGCGGGCTGAGCAGGCGCGCGAGGATGTCGGTGCCGCCGCCCGGTACCGCCGGGACCACGATCCGGATGGGCTTCGCGGGGAAGCTCGTCTGGGCGACGGCGGCCTGGGCGGCGATCAGCCCCGCAACCGCTGACCCGAGGAGCAGGGCAGCGGTTGCCTTGCACATGCCTTGGCGGTGGATGGCTGCGCGAACGGTGATGCAGGGGCCAGGCAGATTCATGAACCACTCCAGACGTGACGGAGGTGCGCCGACGATGCGGCGAACGTTCCGGGATCGTACCTGGTCGCCTTGAACGTGCGGTTACAGCAAACGGCTGCAATCGTGGCACCCGTCATGGCTACGCCATCCCGACCGGCTCCGGCAGCGGTTCCTGCCAGTCCCTCGGCCGGCTCATCGCCATGTCGGTCAGCTCGCGTTGCAGTCGGGCGTGGTCCGGGTTCCCGAACAGGTTGTCCATCTCGTGCGGATCGTTCGCCAGGTCGTACAGTTCCCCGGCCCCGGAGCCGAGCTCCAGCGTGAGCTTGGCAGTCTTCGTTCGCACGCAGCGCAGGTCGAGCGCCAGCCCGGTGCGCGAGGGGTGCAGCTTCCACTCGTTGTAGGCGAAGTCACGCGAGCCGTCGCCTTCGATCAGCGGCCGCAGGCTGCGGCCCTGCAGCTCGACGCTGGCGTCGATGCCGCAGTAGTCGTAGAGCGTTGCCGCGGTATCGAGTGTCGATACCGGGTCCTCCACCACCTTGCCCTGCGGGATGCCCGGTCCGCGCGCGATGTAGCCCACGCGCAGCAGGCCCTCGTACATCATCGGGCCCTTGAGGATCAGTCCATGGTCGCCGAGCCAGTCGCCATGGTCGGTGGTGTAGATCACCAGCGTGTCCTCGGCCAGGCCGAGGTCGTGCAGCGCGATCATCATCCGGCCGACGTTGTGGTCGATCAGCGAGATCATGCCGTAGTAGTTCGCGATCAGGTGGCGCAGTTGTTCGTCGGTCTGGTCTGGCACGCGCGAGCCCTTCGCGCGATGGGCGAGCATGTCGGGGCGCGTGAGCTGGGGCTTGCCGTCGAGGCTGGCCTTGTGCCACCACGGGCGGCGTTCGAGGTCGCGCGTGCGGTGCACGGGCAGGTCGATCTCGTCCGGATGGTGCAGGCGGCTCCAGGGCTCGGGTGCGTCGAAGGGATGGTGCGGGTCAGGGAACGAGGCCCAGCAGACGAACGGCCGGTCCTTGTTGGTGCGCATGAACTCGATCGTGCGGTCGCCGACCCAGGTGGAGTTGTGGAAGGCGGGCGGCAGCGCGGAATGCCAGGTCTGAGCGGCGCCCACGTCCGGCGCAAGGTGCGTCTCGTAGAGCGCGTTCTTCCAGTCGCCCATCCCGTCGCCGTAGAACCAGCGCTCGTAGGCCATCCCTCCCGGTGGCTTCTGCGGCAGGGTGCGGTTGTGGCCCTCGACCACCAGCTCGACATGTTCGAAGCCCATGTAGGGGCCGGCCCATCCGGGTGGGTAGTCCTTCATGCTGAACTCGCACTCGGGCGTGCCGGTCGGCTCGAAGGTGTGCTTGGTCGAAAAGTGGGCCTTGCCGATGAAGCCGGTGGCGTGGCCGGCTCGTGCGAAGCGGCCGCCGAAGCCGGCGGCACCGATCGAAGGGTCGAGGTCGATGCCGTTGTCCCACACCCGGTGGTTCATCGGCAGCAGGCCGGTGAGGATCGATGCGCGCGAGGGCTGGCACACGTTGCTCGGCGTGATGCATGACGCGAAGCGCGTGCCCTGCCGGGCGAGCAGGTCCAGGTGTGGCGTCCTGACCTTGCGGCCCTCGAAGCCGAAGCAGTCGCCGCGCTGCTGGTCGGAGGTGATGAACAGGACGTTGCGGGGTCGCGGGGAAGTCCCGCCGGCGGGGGTGGATGCCATGTCGTTGCTCCTCCGGGGGAAATGCGCGTGCGCGGCCGCGCGTCGTCGGCGCGGTCCCGTGGGTTCGCGTGGGTTCGTCTCAGCTTCGGGTGACGAAGGTCCCTGCAGGCGCGGCCTTGTGCGCGGCAGCCAGGTAGTGCATCGCGGCGGTCACGCCGCCCTTCGCGTGCGGGATGCCGGCGATCTCGAGGCCCATGCCGACCCCGGCCAGCGTGCCGACCAGAGTCAGGTCGTTGAAGTCGCCGAGGTGGCCGATGCGGAACACCTTGCCTGCGACCTTGCCCAGGCCGCTGCCGAGCGACATGTCGAAGTGCTCCAGCACCACCTTGCGGAAGGCGGCCTCGTCGTGGCCGTCCGGCATGCGCACGGCGGTGAGTACCGGTGAGTATTCCGCCTCGTTCAGGCACTGAATCTCCATGCCCCAGGTGCGCACCGCGATGCGTGTCGCCTCGGCATGCCTGCGGTGCCGGGCAAACACGTTGTCCAGCCCCTCCTCGTGCAGCATCGCGATCGCCTCGCGCAGTCCGTACATCAGGTTGGTCGAGGGGGTGTACGGGAAGAAGCCGTTGCGGTTGGGGCCGAGCATCTCCTGCCAGCTCCAGAAGGACTTCGGCAGCTTCGATGATTTGGTGGCCTCGAGCGCCTTCGGCGACACCGCGTTGAACGACAGGCCCGGGGGCAGCATCATCCCCTTCTGCGAGCCGGCGACGGTCACGTCCACGCCCCATTCGTCGTGCCGGTAGTCGATCGAGCCGAGCCCGGAAATGGTGTCGACCATCAGCAGCGCCGGGTGGCCGGCGCGGTCGATCGCCTTGCGTACCGCCGCGATGTCCGAGGTGACGCCGGTCGAGGTCTCGTTGTGGACCACGCAGACCGCCCTGATCTCATGTCCCCGGTCTGCGGCCAGGCGGGCTTCGATTGCTGCCGCATCCGCGCCGCGCCGCCAGCTGTCATCGCCCACGGCCAGGAACTCGGGCACCAGGCCCAGCCGCTCTGCGATGCCCTTCCAGAGCGTCGCGAACTGGCCGGTCTCGTACATCAGCACGCGGTCGCCGGGCGACAGCGTGTTCACCAGCGCCGCTTCCCAGGCTCCGGTACCCGAGGCCGGGAACATGACCACCGGATGCTGGGTGCGGAAGACCGTCTTCAGCCCAGCCAGCACGTCGAGCCCGAGTCGCTGGAATTCCGGCCCGCGGTGGTCGATGGTCGGCCGGTCGATCGCGCGCAGGATCCGGTCCGGCACGTTCGAAGGGCCGGGGATCTGCAGGAAGTGGCGGCCGGCGGGGGTGGGCATCAGGATCTCCTCGGAGCAACGACGTTTCGCGAGCGTCCGACATTAGGCAGCATTGTATGCAAAGTCAACACCCCCGCCTCACCCTAAACCGGGGTCAGACACGGATTCTGAACCCGGGTCAGACACGGATTTTCTCGCAGCAAAACGTCCTTGGCTGCTTTACAGCCCGGCCGTCGCCTGTTCCCTGGGAAACCCGTGTCTGACCCGGGTTTGGATACGGCGCGGGCTCGGATTGCATTTTGCATGCAATCCGGATACGTTCCGCGAATGGATACCGCATCCGAACCGGTCGAGCGCCGCCTGCTGCACGAGGCGGGCATCGATCGACTGCGCGACATGATCATCCAGGGAGAACTCGCGCCCGGGATGAAGCTGAACGAGCGGGTTCTGGCCGAGCGGCTGGGCATCTCCCGCACGCCGCTGCGCGAGGCGATCAAGTTCCTCGCGTCCGAAGGGCTCGTCGAACTGCAGCCCAACCGTGGTGCATTCGTCGCGTTGATCGATGCGCCGCGGGTGCGCGAGGTGTTCATGGTGCTTGGCGCGCTCGAGGCGCTGGCGGGCGAGCTGGTTTGTACGCAGGCCACCGACGCACAGGTGGCGGAGATCCGCGCGCTGCACTACCAGATGGTGCTGCACCAGGTGCGCGGTGACCTCGCAGCCTATTTCCGCTGTAACCAGGACATCCATGCCCGGCTGGTGCAGTTCACCGGCAACGCGACGCTGGTGCAGTCGTGGCGCGCCCTCAACGCCAAGGTTCAGCGGGTGCGATTCATGGCCAACCTGTCTGGCGATCGCTGGCAGCAGGCGGTCAAGGAACACGAGGCAATGCTAGAGGCCCTGGGTGCGCGCGACGGCGCGCGGCTGGGGTCGATCCTGCGCGATCATCTTGCGCACAAGCTTGTGATGGTGCTCGACGCGCTCGACACCCGACAGGCAACCACGGAGGCCAGCTGATGGACGCCGAAGCAATGGAACCGCTGACGATCGAGGTCGTCTCCGACGTGGTCTGCCCGTGGTGCTTCATCGGCAAGCGTCGGCTGGACGCTGCGCTGGCCCTGCATGCGAAGGCGCGGCCGGATGCGCCGCCGCCGAAGGTGAGCTTCCATCCGTTCCAGCTCAACCCCGATCTGCCGCCCGAGGGCATGTCGCGGGCCGACTACGTGGCGCGCAAGTGGGGCGGCCGCTCCAGTGCCGAGGTGTACGCGCGGGTCAGCGACGTCGGCCGCACGGTCGGCATCGAATTCGCGTTCGACCGCATCGAGCGCCAGCCCAACACGAAGGCCGCGCACGCGCTCATAGCCCTGGCGGGAGAACACCCAGTCCAGGCTGCGGTCAAGGAGGCGATGATGCGGGCGTGGTTCATCGAAGGCCGCGACCTCACCGACATCGACACGCTGGTCGAGGTGGCCGGCGCGGCTGGGCTCGACTCGACGCGCGCCCGCGCGCACCTCGCCGATCCGGAGGCATTGCGCGCGATCGACGCTGCCGACCTGCAGGCACGGCGCCTGGGCGTCGAGGGCGTCCCGTTCTTCATCTTCAACCGCCGCTACGCGGTGTCGGGCGCCCAGGAAGCGCAGACCCTCGTCGACGCGATGATCGCCAGCGAATCGAAATCCGAATGAACGCACCCGCGAAACCCCAGGAGTTCACCGTCCACTTCCACCCCCGGCGCGGCGACGGCGCGCTGGCCGAACTGCTCCGCCGCGAGATCGAGGGTGAAGTGCTGTTCGACCGCTTCTCGCGCGGACGCTATTCCACCGATGCGTCGATCTACCAGGTCGACCCGGTTGGCGTGGTCATCCCGAGGAATGAACGCGACGCGGAGACCGCCTTCCGGATTGCGCTCGACCAGGGCATCCCGGTGATGCCGCGCGGCGGCGGCACTTCGCAGTGCGGACAGACGGTCGGTGCCGCGCTGGTGATCGACCTGTCGCGCCACGTGAACCAGGTGCTCGAATTCGACAAGGACGCGCGCACGGTCTGGGTCCAGCCCGGCATCGTGCTCGACCACCTCAACGCCTGGCTGAAGCCACATGGGCTCTGGTACCCGGTCGATGTGTCCACCAGCGCCCAGGCGACCATCGGTGGCATGACTGGTAACAACAGTTGCGGATCGCGCTCGATCTTCTACGGCAACATGGTCGACAACGTGCTCGCGGTCGAGGCCATCACCGCCGCCGGCGACACCTTCCTGTTCGACGAGAACGCGCCGGCGCATCCGGTGCAGCGAAGCCTGTACGGCCAGGTGCAGTCGATCGTCAGGCGCGAGCTGGAGGAGATCCACTTCCGCTACCCGAACGTGATCCGCAACGTCGCCGGCTACAACCTGAACCGGCTGGTTCAGCCCGGTTCCAACATGGCGCACCTGCTGGTCGGCTCGGAGGGCACGCTGGCCTATTCGCGGCGGATCAAGCTGAAGCTGTCTCCGCTGCCGGTGCACAAGGTACTCGGCGTCTGCCACTTCCCGACCTTCCGCCAGGCAATGGATGCCGCGCAGCACATCGTGACCCTCGGCCCGGTCGCGGTAGAGGCAGTCGATCGCACGATGATCGGCCTCGCCCGTTCGAATCCGGCCTTCCTGCCGATCGTCGATCGCTGCGTGAAGGGTGACCCCGACGCGATCCTGCTGGTGGAGTTTGCCGGCGACGGCTCGCCCGAGAACAAGGCGGACAACCTGCGCCGGCTCGCGCAGCTCACCGAGCTGATGGCCGACCGGCTCGGCCTGCCCGGCGGCGTGGTCGAGATCACCGATGCGAAGCTGCAGAAGGAACTGTGGGACGTGCGCAAGGCCGGCCTCAACATCATGATGTCGATGAAGGGCGACGGCAAGCCGGTGTCGTTCATCGAGGACTGCGCGGTGCCGCTCGAGCACCTGGCCGAATACACGTCGCGGCTGACCGAGGTGTTCCACCGCAACGGCACCACCGGCACCTGGTATGCCCATGCGTCGGTGGGCTGCCTGCACGTGCGGCCGATCCTCGACATGCGGCGCGAGGGCGCCACCCAGATGCGCGCGATCGCCGAGGAAGCGATGGCTCTGGTGCGCGAGTACAAGGGCGCCTACTCCGGAGAGCATGGCGACGGACTCGTGCGCTCGGAGTGGATCGAGCCGTTCTACGGCTCGAAGCTCACCCGGGCCTTCGAGGAAGTGAAGGACCTGTTCGACCCACGCGGCCTGCTCAACCCGGGCAAGATCGTCCGCCCGCCCAGGCAGGATGACCGAACGCTCTACCGCTTCAAGCCCGGCTACACCGTCGATCCGATCGACACCGCGTTCGACTGGAGCGATGCGACCGACGACCCGGCCGCGCCCGGGTCGCGCAGCACCGGATTCGCCAAGGCGGTCGAGGCGTGCAACAACAACGGCCATTGCCGCAAGTTCGACGCCGGCACGATGTGCCCGTCCTATCGCGCCACCCTGGACGAGCAGCACCTGACCCGTGGCCGCGCGAACACGTTGCGCCTGGCGCTGTCCGGGCAGCTCGGTGCGGACGCCTTCACGTCGGAGGACATGTACCGCACGATGGAGCTTTGCGTATCGTGCAAGGGCTGCCGGCGCGAGTGCCCGACGGGCGTCGACATGGCGAAGATGAAGGCCGAGTTCCTCGGCCACTACAAGAAGCGCCACGGACTGACCCTGCGCGACCGGCTGGTCGGGTTCCTGCCGCGCTACGCGCCGCTGGCTGCACGCCTGGCCACGCTGCTCAACCTGCGCAACTCGCTGCCCGGGCTGGCCGCGCTCGCCGAGAAGGCGACCGGCTTCAGCCGCCGGCGCGCGCTGCCGACGTGGCGCCGCGACCCGTTCCGAGACAGCGAGGCCGCAGCGCCCGCAGGCGATGCCGCGGGCACGGTAACCGGCCGCGAAGTCGTGCTGCTGGTGGACACATTCAATCGCTACTTCGAACCGGAGAACGCGCGCGCGGCACTGGCGGTCCTGCGGGCCGCTGGATACACCGTGCACGTGGCCCGGGCGGCCGATGGCGACCGACCGCTGTGCTGCGGTCGAACGTTCCTGTCGGTGGGGCTGGTCGATGAGGCGAAGGCAGAGGCCCGCCGGTCGCTCGAAGCCCTGAAGCCCTGGGTGGACCGCGGCGTGCCGGTGGTTGGCCTGGAGCCCTCCTGCCTGCTCGGGTTGCGCGACGAGTGGCAGTCGATGCTGCCCAGGGCCGAGGCCGGGCCTGTCGCTGCATCGGCGTTCCTGTTCGAAGAGTTCCTCGCCCGTGAGCATGCGGCCGGCAGGCTGCAGCTGTCGTTGCAGGCGATCGGGCAGTCGAAGGCGGTGCTGCACGGACACTGCCACCAGAAGTCGTTCGACGCCATGCCCGCGGTCGAGCAGGTGCTCGGGCTCGTACCCGGCCTGTCGGTGGAGACCATCGAGTCGACCTGCTGCGGCATGGCCGGCAGCTTCGGCTACGAGGTGGAGCACTACGACGCGTCGATGAAGATCGGCGAACTCTCGGTGCTGCCGAAGGTGAGGGCCGC
The DNA here is from genome assembly GCA_947458835.1 of Betaproteobacteria bacterium. Taxonomy (GTDB): domain Bacteria; phylum Pseudomonadota; class Gammaproteobacteria; order Burkholderiales; family CAIKXV01; genus CAIKXV01. The sequence continues at coordinate 15,046 of CANHBC010000059.1, forward strand.
CGCGCCCGATGCCCTGCTGGTGGCCGATGGCACCAGCTGCCGTCACCAGATCCACGACGGGACGAAGCGGGAGGCGGTCCACGTCGCGCGCGTCCTGGAGCGCGCGCTCGGCGGCACGGCGCACCGGGGCGGTTGATCCGGTGCAGGCGTCCGGTACACCGGGGGCGGCGCGGCCCGGTCCCCTGATGCTGGTCGCGGTGGCGCTGGTGCCGCTCGCGCTGCTCGCGACCGGCATGCTCCTGCTGCTGCATGCGGGGCCGCGGCTGGTCGAGAGCCTGGCCGCCCGCTCGTGGCCGCAGGCGCAGGGCAGGGTACTCGGCGCGGAACTGGTTGAGATCGACTCGGGCGGGCGCGAACCCCGGTACGAGGTACGCATCCGCTATGCGTTCGACGCGGGCGGCCAGTCCTGGCAGGGCGGACGCGATGGCATCTGGCAGGACCTGAAGCCGCTGCTGCCCGCGCGCGAACGGCTCGCCGCGTTCCCGGCGGGCGCCCCGGTGCAGGTCTGGTACCACCCGTCGGACCCGCGACGATCGCTGCTCGCCCCGATGGTTGGAAGCGGCACCTGGACCATGGTCCTGGGGAGCGCGCCGCTGCTCGCGCTGGGACTGGTGATGTCGATCGGCTTCGTGCGCGGCGTGCGGCGTGGCTGAGCGGACCGGCCATCGCCAGGTCTGGGCGATGGCCGGTCCGATCGTCCTCGCCAACGTTTCGGTGCCGTTGCTCGGCGCGGTCGACACCGCCGTGATCGGCCACCTCGGCCAGGTGCACTGGATGGGCGCGGTCGCCCTCGGCGCGATGCTGTTCAACTTCATCTACCACCTGTTCAACTGCCTGCGCATGGGTACCACCGGACCGACGGCGCAGGCGCGCGGCGCCGGCGACCATGCCGAGGTACGGACGATGCTCGCGCGGGCGCTGCTGTTCGGGCTGGGTGCAGGCCTGCTGATGGTGGCCCTGCAGGGGCCGATCCTCACGGTCGCGTTCATGGCGATCGACGCCAGCGAACAGGTCGAGCAGCATGCACGGACGTACTTCCTGGTCCGCGTCTGGGCGCTCCCCGCGGTGCTGTGCACCTACGCGGTGATCGGCTGGATGTACGGACTGCGCAACGTGCGCGTGCCGCTCGTGGTGCAGCTCGGCACCAACGCGGTCAACATCGTGCTCGACCTGCTGTTCGTGTTCGTGTTCGGCCTGGGCGTGGCCGGAGTGGCGATCGCTTCGGTGATCGCCGAGTACGCGGGCCTGATGCTCGGACTGCTGTACGTGCGCCGTACGCTGCGCACCCTCCCACGGGCCGGTGGAGGCAGCCCGCTGTTCGACCGCGCGCGCTGGCTGCGCATGTTCACGATCAATGGCGACATCGTGCTGCGCACGTTGTGCGTGGTCTCGGTGGCCGCCATCTTCATGGCGAAGAGCGCCGAACTGGGCGACCTGCCGCTGGCGGCCAACCAGGTGCTGTACCTGTTTCTCGTGTTCACTTCCTTCGGGCTGGACGGGTTCGCGCATGCCGCCGAGACGATCCTGGGGGAGGCGGTCGGGCGCCGCGACGCCACCGGTTTCCGCCAGGGACGGCGGATGGTCTTCTTCTGGGCCGGCATCGTCGGAGCGACGAACATGCTCGTCTATGCCCTTTTCGGAACGGCGATCATCGAGCTGCTCACCAGCATCCCCGAGGTCCGCGCCATGGCCGCCGAGTATCTCTGGTGGCCGGTGCTGATTCCGCTGGTGTCGGTCTGGGCATATATGTACGACGGCGTGTACCTCGCGGCGACACGGACCCGCATCATGCGCAACACGGTCATCGTCGCGTTCGCCGGCTACCTGGTCGTTCTGCATCTGGCGCTGCCGTCGTTCGGCAACGCGGGACTCTGGGCCGCGGTGGCCACCTTCCTCGCGCTTCGCGGCCTGCTGCTGCACCTGTACCTGCCGAGGGTGCAGGCGTCCATCGGTGGCCAGCGCCCGCAGCCTGCCGCGCGTCCGGCGTGACCTGACGCGCGCCTCGGCCGCAGACGGTTGCCGCCGGCCGCGCCGGAACGCCTCGTCCATGTCGAGTTCCGTGCGCCCGTTGACGCCCACGCGCGGCGAGCTTACGCTGGTCGCAGGAATGCTTTAATCCGGACAAGGAGTGACGCCCTGGATACGATGGTCCCGTTCGAAGCCCCGGTGGTCGATGCGCTGACCATAAGGGTGCTGGTCGATTCCCGTTATGAACGTTTCCTGCCGAAGGCCATGCACTCGATGGTGCAGATCGAGCACCTCGGGCGCATCCCCGGCCGCGAGCTGTCCACCTTCGCCGCCGAATGGGGACTGTCGTTGCACCTCACGTCCACCGTCGAGGGCGCGAAGGCGCAGTACGTGCTCGACTTCGGCTACACGCCGGAGGTCCTGAACCGGAACTTCGACCTGCTCGACATCGACCCGGCGAAGCTCAACGGACTGATCCTCAGCCATGGCCACCGCGATCACTTCGGTGGCCTCGACGGCTTCGTGCACCAGCACCGCAGCCGCATGCGCGACGACATCGCTCTTTACGTCGGCGGCGACACCGTGTTCCGAGAGAAGTGGATCACCGAGAAGCGCGGCGAGGACCCGATCTCCTGGGGTGCGATCGACCAGGTATCCCTGCGGGCGCATCGGGTCGGCACCGTTTGCTGCCCGGCGCCGCTCGCGCTCGAGGGGCCGTTCAGTTCCGGCTACATCTCGCGCACTTCATTCGAGCAGGTGACTGGCGGCACGCTGGTCCAGGACGACGACCACTACACCGAGGCCGAGCGCGCCGGCAGGCTGGTGAAGGACCAGCACGAGGACGAGCACGCGACCTGCTACATCGTGAAGGATCGCGGGCTGGTGGTGATCTCTTCCTGCGGTCATTCCGGCATCATCAATACCGTACGCAGCGCGATGGCCGCGGCCAACGTCGACCGGGTGCATGCGGTGGTCGGCGGCTTCCACCTCGGCATGGCACCGCTGCCCTACCTGCAGGCGACGCTGAAGGAGCTGGAAGAGATCGATCCGGACGTCATCGTGCCGATGCATTGCACCGGCACCCCGTTCATCGACATGATGCGCGAGCGCATGCCGCAGAAGCTGGTCCATTCGAATGTCGGCAGTCGCTTCACCTTCGGTGCCTGATGGTCGAGGCGGTCCCGCGCCTCGGGTTCCAGGAGTCCATGCCGCCGCAAGGGTCGCGCTGGGACCCGGCGTTCGACGCCTGAGGAAGAAGCCTTCCTGAGGCAGTCGGGCTCCTCGTGCCGGGCTTGCCTCAGGCGCCGCAGATCGCAGGCAGCACCTCGCCGATCGACCCGGCGATCACCGCGTCCGCGATGTCGTCGAACGGCGTCGGCTGGGCGTTGACGATCACCAGCTTCGCGTCGAACCGCTTCGACAGCGGTACCACGCTCGCGACCGGGTAGACCTGCAGTGTCGAGCCGACCGCGAGCATCAGGTCGCATTCCTGCGCGCAGCGCATCGCGCGCTCGATCACGCCGGGCTTCAGCGACTGGCCGAACGAAATCGTGTCGCTCTTCAGGATGCCGCCACACTCCGAGCAGGGCGGATCGGCTTCGCCGGCGTGCAGCCGCGCGGCAACCCTCTCCATCGGCCCGCGCCAGTCGCAGTCCAGGCAGGCGACGAACAGCACGGTGCCGTGCACCTCGATCACCCGGCCCGGCGTGTTCCCTGCCTTCTGGTGCAGGCCGTCGATGTTCTGGGTGATCAGCGCATGCAGCTTGCCGCGTGTCTCTAGCGTGGCAAGCGCGCGGTGGCCGCGGTTGGGCTGGGCGGTCCAGGCCGGATGCGCCAGCCGGCTCTGCCAGGCGAGCCGGCGCACTTCAGGATCCGCGACGTAGTAGCGGATGTCGGACAGCTTCTCCGCCTTGGGGTTGGTGGTCCATACGCCTTGCGGGCCGCGGAAATCCGGGATACCGGATTCGGTCGAGATACCGGCTCCGGTGAGTACCGTGACCTTCGAGGCCGCATCGATCCAGCGGCGCACGCGTTCGATCGCGGCTGCGTCGGCCGGCGGAGCGGGAGGAACGGCGGGAACTGGGATCATGTCTGGATCTCGGCTTGCGGCCCCCCGGCCCCTGCGGTGGGCCGGCGTTCAGGCAGCCGCGCGGTACTTCACAGGCGTGATCGCCGCGATGTACCGCGCGGGTTCGAGGTCGCCTGGCCGCGCGGTCGTCAGCGCAGCCGGACGACGATCTTCCCGACCATCGCGCTCGACTCCATCCAGTCGCGCGCGGCAGGGATCTCGTCGAAGCCGAACTCACGGTCGATCACCGGATCGAAGGCCCCGGCTGCGATCGCCGGCATCACGTCGCGGGCGAAGCCCGCCGCGGCCGCAGCCTTCTCCTCGGGCGGAAGCTTCGCGTTCGAGATGCCGAAGATCTCCAGGCGGCCGGCATGAACCGCCCCGAGGTCGATCTCGGCGTTGAGCGCGCCATCCACGTAGCCGACCACCGCAATGCGCCCCTTGCGCGCCGCGCAGCGTACGCACTCGGCGAACTGCGTGCCACCGACCAGGTTGACCGCCAGATCGGCGCCGTGGCCACCGGTGGCCTCCATCACCCGGGCGGCGAAGTCCGCACCGCGCGTGTGTATCGCGACGTCCAGCCCCAGCGCCTGGATGCGTTCGAGCTTGGCCGCCGAACCCGAGGTGCCGATCGACTTCGCACCGAGCAGCTTCGCGAGTTGCACGCAGGCAACGCCCGCGCCTGCGGATACGCCGGTGATCAGCAGCCACTCGTCCTTTGCCAGCCGCCCGTAGGGCGGCCAGAGCATCTCGTACGCGGTGATGTAGGAGATCGGGATCGCGGCTGCCTGCTGCCAGGTCAGGCGCGAGGGCATCGGCATCACCTGCGCGGCGTCGAGCGTGGCGTACTCGGCGAAGCCCCCGCGCGAGCGGCCGAACACCCGGTCGCCTGGCCGGCAGTTCGTCACGCCGGCGCCGACGGCATGGACGATGCCGGCGGCCTCGTTGCCGCCGATCTTCTCGGGCCCGCCGTGCACCGCGCCCCCGACCACCAGTTCGCCCCGGTTGAGCGCGGACGCATGTACCTCGATGATCACCTCGCCCGGCTTGGGTTGCGGCACGGGCACGTCGCGGTACTCGATGACCGCCTTGTGGTCACGGGTGACGATCCAGCAGGACTTCATGATGCCTTTCCTTTCAGTGACGGGATCAGCCGCAGCGCATTGCCGCGCTCGATGGCCATGCGCTGCGCGGGGGTGAACGGATAGTCGGCCAGCGCCTTGTTGACCTCGCCGCCGAAGCGGAACGGGAAGTCGGTGCCGTACAGGTACTGGGAAACGGGCGCGATCCGCGCCAGCGCATCCAGCGCGCCCGGATGGTTGCCTTGAGCCATGTCGTAATGGAACTTCGCCAGCTCGTGCATCACCCCGTTGGGCAGTACCCGCTTCGCGTCCTTCATCGTCTGCTCCTGGTACTGAAAGCGCGACAGCAGGAACGGTGCGGTACCGCCGCTGTGCGACCAGATCCAGCGGATGTTCGGGAAGCGTGCGGCGGCGCCGCTGAACAGCAGGCTTGCCATCGTGCGGGTGGTGTCGGTCGCGTACTCGATCGCGGAATCCGGCACCCCCGGCACCACGTTGCGGCAGCAGTCGGCGGTGAGCGGATGCGTGTAGACCACGGCCGATCGACGGTCGAGCTCCTCGAGCACCGGCGTGAACGACGAGTGCCCGAGGTAGCGGCCGTTGTAGCTGGTCATGAGGCAGAAGCCCTCGGCCTTGAGCACATCCAGGCAATAGGCGATCTCCTTCAGCGAGCCTTCCGGGTCGGGCAGTGGCAGCGTGGCGAAGGTGCCGAATCGGCCGGGGTGGTCGATCGCCAGCTTGGCTGCGTACTCGTTGCTCTCGCGTGCCAGCCTGCGGCCGAGCGCCACGTCCCCGAACCAGACGGCCGGCTGCACCAGAGAGGTGAGCGACAGCGCGATGCCGCTGCGGTCCATGTCCTCGATCGATGCCGCAGCCGACCACCTGATCGGACGCGGCCCGCCGCGCTTGACGAGGTCTTCCGCATACGACGGCGGGACCAGGTGGTGGTGGACGTCGATCCGGTGCGGCTTGCCGGTGCCCGCACCCGACCCGGCACCGGTCGTCTCGCAGCCGGCGAGCAATCCGGTCGTGCCGAGTGCGCCGAGGGCCGAGAGTGATCCCATGCGGCCCAGCGCGCGGCGGCGCGAGGCATCGGTGGGTTGGGTGATCGGGATGCTGCTGGCCATGTCGTCTCCTCCTGTGGTCTTCGTGATGTCCGTGCGCCGGTCGCGTCTGTACGCCTGCAGGTGTCAGTGCG
>CANHBC010000060.1 GCA_947458835.1 Betaproteobacteria bacterium
AGGCCGAGGCCGAGCCACGGATCGAGCGCGAACAGCACGCCGGCGGCTGTGGCCACGCCCTTGCCACCGATGAAGCGGAAGAACACCGGGTACAGGTGACCGAGGAACACCGCGAGCGCGACCAGCGCGATCGTGGCGTCGGTGAAACCCTGCGACGGGGCCAGCCACTGGACCAGCGCAACGGGGAACCAGCCCTTCAGCCCGTCGCCTGCGAGGGTGAGGATGGCCGCGGCCTTGCGCCCCGACCGCAGCACGTTGGTCGCGCCCGGGTTCTTCGAACCGTAGGTACGCGGGTCGGGCAGCCCGAACCAACGGCTGATGATCACCGCGAAGGAAACCGAGCCGACGAGGTATGCGGCGACGATGATCAGGAGTTCGGCGGGCGTCACGGGCATCGGGACAGTGTAGCGCGGCCGGCCGATGCTCGCTAACATCGGCCGGGCCATGAGCACAGCCCAAGCGCCCGAGTCCGCCCCCACGTCCGCCGCGACCTCCCCTGCCGCCGGCACTCCGCCCGACACCATCTTCATCCGGGAACTGCGCCACCAGACGCTCGTCGGGGTCTACCCCTGGGAACGCGAGGCCACCCAGGCGGTCGAGCTGGATATCGACTTCGACCTGCCGGGCCGGCATGCCGCGGACAGCCATGACCTGGCCGACACGATCGACTACAGCCAGGTGGTCGCCCGGGTCAAGACGATCCTCGACGACCACGACGCGCAGCTGATCGAGGCTCTTGCCGAGCTGATCGCGGCCGTCCTGCTGCGCGAATTCGGCATGCCCAGGCTGCGCCTGTCGCTGGCCAAGCTGAACCTGCTGCCGGGCGTGAAGAAGCTGGGCATCACCATCGAGCGCAGGCAGGCACAGGTCCGCGCCAGGGCCTGAGGCCAGGCTCGCCCGGCACGGGCCGGGCCTGTACCCGCTTGAGGGCTCCCGCGCACTAGCTTCAGGCTCCCGCTTTGTGGGAAGATGCGGCATGCGTAGCCGCGTCCGCGGTTGCGTTGTCCGATAAAGGACGATCATGAGCCCCGGTCTCTTCCGGTCGCCTGCCCCCCGCGACCGCAACCGTTCGATCCAGCAGCGGCTGGTCGGACTCTGTCTGATATCGATCCTGCCACTCGCGATGGTCACCATCGGCGGCGGCTGGCTGCTGTGGCAATCGTACGTGCGGTCGGTCGAATCCAGCCTGCTCGACACCGCAATGGCGACGTCGCTGGCGGTCGACCGCGACGTCGCCACGGTGAGCGGCAAGCTGGAAGCGATCGTCGCCTCGCGCCTGATCGATGACCGCGACTGGGCCGGACTGCACGCGTTCATGGAACGGGTCGCCAGCGACCGGCCCGGCGCGGTGCTGTCGCTGGTCGACCCGGACGGGCAGGTGGTCATCCAGAGCGATGTGCCGCCGGGCCGCCCGCTGGTCAACCTCTGGACACTCGAGCGCAGCGCGGAGCAGGCGTCGTGGCAGGGCCACAGGCTGCCGCTGAGTTCTCAGGGCCTGACGCGGCGAGTGTTCCAGACCGGGCAGCCGGCGGTCAGCGGCCTGTACCTGAGCCTGGGCACGCCGCAGCCGACCGTCGCGCTGTCGATGCCGGTCGTCCGCGACGGCAACGTACGCCATGCGCTGACCTGGTCGTCTCCCTCGACCGCGGTCCAGTCGTTCCTCGGCGGGTCCGGGCGGTCGACGCTGCGGCTGGAACTGGTCGATGCCGGCGGCCGGGTCATCGCGCACTCGGGCAGCGGCAGCGCCACCACCGGCACGCCGGCAGGCACCGAGCCAGCCGCGACCGGGAAGGGTGACTTCTTCCGCGCGCACGCGACCTCGGACCTCACCGGCTGGTCGCTGCGGGCGAGCGAACCGCGTTCGGTGGCGCTGGCGCGTCTCGGCCCGGTCCTGGGCGCCTGGCTGGGCGGCCTGGTGTTCGTGATCGCCGGCGCGCTGGCGGCCTCGCTCGCCTTTGCCCGGCGCATCGCCGACCCACTGCGGTCGCTGTCCGAACGCGCCCTGAGCGGCGGCGATGTTGGCGCCGGGCCGATCCGCTCGGGCATCCTCGAGATCGACACCCTGGCCAGCCAGCTCGAGCGCGCAGCCGAGGCCGAGCGCGAGCGACACGACGAACTCGAACGGCGGGTCGAAGCCGAGCGGCGCGAGCGTGCCGCCAGCGCGATGGCGGATGCCTACCGCACGCGGAGCGAGGAACTGCGGGTGGCACTGGACGGCGGCCAGATGGGCACCTGGCGACTCGATTTCCGCACCCGCCGCATCAGCCTCGACGCCCGGCTGTGCACTCTGTGGGACCTCGACGAGCGCGACGGCATCCGCCCCGAGGCCGGCGGCGAGATCGATGCCGACACCCTGCTCTCGCGCATCCACCCCGACGACACCGGCCCCTCGTCGGTGGAGGCCTACCAAGGCTCCGTGGACGAGACGACCGCCCGGCCATTCCAGGTCGAGTTCCGGGTCCGCATCCGGGACGGCGGGTGGCGCTGGATCGCATCCTACGGCAACCGGCTCAGGGACGACTCCGGAGCGGTGACCGCGATGGTCGGCGTGAACTTCGACATCAGCGCCCGCCGCGAGGCCGAGCAGGCGTTGCGCGACAGCGAACGCCGCTTCGCCGAGATGGCCAACAGCGTGCCCCTGATGATCTGGGTGCACGATGCTCAGGGCCGTCTGGAATTCGTCAACCACGAATACCTGCGCTTCTTCCAAGTGACCGAGGAGGCCGTCCGCGCCGACGGGTGGCAGGCGCTGGTGCATCCGGACGACCTGGAGGCGTACGGCAGCGAGTTCACTCAGGCGCTGCGGACGGGTCGACCATTCACCGCCTCGTGCCGGGTCCTGGGCCGGGGCGAGCAGTGGCGCTGGATCGAGTCCTACGGCACGCCGAGGCTGGCCGAGAACGGGCAGGTCCTGGGCATGGTCGGCGCCAGCGCCGACGTCACCGAACGGCACGAGATCGAACGGGAGCGGGAGCAGCTGCTGGCGGCCGAGCGCGCGGCCCGTTCGGTCGCCGAGGACAACATGCGCCTGAAGGACGAGTTCCTGGCCACGCTCTCGCACGAGCTGCGCTCGCCGCTGGCGGTGATCGTCGGCTGGGGACGGGTGCTGCTGGGGCGGCACGGCGGCGGCGACCCGGACCTGGCCAGGGGACTGCAGTTGATCATCAACCATGGCATGGCGCAGTCGCAGCTGATCTCCGACCTGCTGGACATGAGCGCGATCACCGCCGGCAAGCTGCGGCTGGACTGGCGTCCGCTCGACCTGAACGAGGTCATCGACGAGACGGTCGCCGGGCAGCGGCCGGCCGCGCAGGCCCGCAGCGTCGCGCTCTCGTTCCCGCGAGATCCGCTGCCGGTATTCGTGCGCGGCGACGCGGATCGGTTACGCCAGGTGGTGGTGAACCTGCTGTCCAACGCGCTCAAGTTCACGCAAGCGGGTGGCCACGTCGAAGTCCGGGTACAGGTGGGTGAGACGACCGCGTCCGTGTCGGTGTCCGACGACGGCCAGGGTATCGAGCCGGCCTTCCTGCCCCACCTGTTCGAGCGGTTCAGCCAGGCCCGCGGCGATGCCGGACGCCGCCATGCCGGCCTGGGCCTGGGGCTGGCGATCGTCCGCCAGCTGGTTGAACTGCACGGCGGCCAGCTGCGCGCGCACAGCGACGGGCCCGGGCGCGGCTCGATATTCACCGTCGAGCTGCCACTGCTCGATGCGCCGTTGCTGGCCTCCACGCCCACCCCCTCGGCGCCCGCGCAGGACGGAAGGCCGATACAGGTGCTGGTGGTCGAGGACCAGGAAGCCATGCGCGACTACCTGGCGCGCATCCTCGGCGATGCCGGGATGGACGTGACCGTCGCCGCCTCCGCCGCGGAAGCGCTGCAGCGGCTCGGCCCGGATGGCTTCCGGCCGCAACTGCTGGTCAGCGACATCGGCATGCCCGACGTGGACGGCTATGAACTGATGCAGCGTATCCGCGAGACGCTGGGACTGGACGCATCGGTGCTGCCCGCGATCGCCGTCACCGCGTTCACGCGCAGCGAGGACCGCGACCGCGCGATCAAGGCCGGGTTCCAGGCGCACGTGGCCAAGCCGGTACAGGCGACCCGGCTGGTCGAACTGGCGCGGGAGCTCGCCCGCGTACCCGCCGCCGACCATCCGCCGGACCGGGTCGACTGAGCACGGCCGTGCGGATGCGGCCCCGCACGGCTGCACCGCGTCTGCATCGTCGGCAGCCAAGGCACGGCGAACCCCGAGCGCCCCGCCTGGCGGGTCCGGTATATTGCGGCCGGTCCCTTTCCCTGCCACGAGACTCCGGCAAGCACGCCCATGATCCCAGCGAGAAGCGTCTCCCGCCTGCTGCAGCGGCTTGCGCTCGCGCTGCTGGTCGCCGCCATGCCGATGGCGGCCATGGCGGCCGACCTGTTGGTATCGGCCGCCGCGAGCCTGACCAGCGCCTTCCGCACGCTCGGGCCGGCCTTCGAGGCACGCAACCCGGGCACGAAGGTCGTCTTCAACTTCGCTGGTTCGGACGCCCTGCTGGCGCAGATCGCGCAGGGTGCGCCGGTGGACGTGTTCGCCGCCGCGGACGCGGCAACCGTGGACCGTGCCGAAAAGCAGAAGCTGCTGCTGCCTGGCACCCGCACCGACTTCGCGCGCAACACGCTGGTACTGGTCGCACCGGCGTCCGCGACGCTAGGGGTCAAGTCGCTCGCAGACCTGCCGAGGGCATCGGTGAGGCGCATCGCGATGGGCAGCCCGGCGTCGGTGCCTGCCGGCCGCTACGCACGCGAGGCGATCGAGGCTGCGGGCCTGTGGCCGGTGCTGGAAGCGCGCATGGTGTTCGCGCAGAACGTCCGCCAGGCCGTCGACTACGTCGCGCGCGGCGAGGTCGATGCCGGGTTCGTCTACGCGACCGACGCCGCGCTCATGCCCGACCGGGTGCGCGTGCTCGCCACCGTGCCCACCCGCACGCCGGTGACCTATCCGATCGCCGCGGTCGCGGGCAGCCGGAACCCGGCCGCCGCGCGCCGCTTCATCGCGTTCGTGCTGTCCCCCGACGGGCAGGAGGTGCTCGCCCGCTTCGGCTTCGGCCGGCCGTAGGCGTGCCGACCATGCTCGACGCCTCGGTCTGGATCACGCTGTCGCTGACCCTCAAGGTCGCGCTCTGGGCCACCGGTATCAACCTGGTGCTCGGCACCGCGGTGGGCTGGCTCCTCGCACGGCGCAGCTTCCCCGGCAGCGAACTGCTGGAGGCGATCCTGACCCTGCCCTTCGTGCTGCCACCGACGGTGCTTGGCTACTACCTGCTGGTGGTCATCGGCAGGCAGGGCTGGCTGGGTGGCTGGCTGCACGACACGTTCGGCATCAACCTGATCTTCACCTGGCAGGGCGCGGTGGTCGCCGCCACGCTGGTCGCGTTCCCGCTGGTGCTGCGCTCGGCACGCGCGGCCTTCGAAGGCGTCGACCCGCAGCTCGAGCGCGCCGCGCGCGTGCTCGGGCTGGGCGAGTGGGCGGTCTTCTTCCGCGTCACGCTCCCGATGGCCTGGCCAGGCATCCTGGCCGGCACGCTGCTGGTGTTCGCGCGCTCGCTCGGCGAGTTCGGTGCCACGCTGATGGTCGCAGGCAGCATCCCGGGCAAGACGCAGACGCTGTCGATCGCCGTCTACGAGGCAGTCGCCGCAGGCCAGGACTCGATCGCCAACGCGCTGGTGGTGATCACCTCGGTGACCTGCATCGTCGTGCTGCTGGTGGCGGGACGCCTGGCACCGTTCGGGAGCCGGCGATGAGCTTCGAGGTCGACATCGGCCTGTCGGTCGGCGGCGACCGGCGACGCTTCCGGCTGGACGTAGCCTTCGGCACCGCGGCGCTGCGCACGGTGATCTACGGTCCGTCCGGCGCCGGGAAGAGCCTCACGCTGCAGTCGCTGGCCGGGCTGCAGCGCCCGGACCGTGGACGGATCAGCTTCCGCGGCCAGGTGCTGTTCGACGCCGACCAGCGGATCGACGTGCCGGCGCGCGACCGAGGCTTCGGATACCTGTTCCAGGACTACGCGCTGTTCCCGCAGCTCAACGTACGGCAGAACATCGCGTTCGGGCTGCATCGGGGCCTGCGCAACCCGACGACCGCAGCCGGCGGGCAGGCTGTCGAACGCTGGCTCGAGGCGCTCGAGCTGTACGAAGTGGCCGCCCAGCGGCCGTCCGAGCTATCCGGGGGCCAGCGCCAGCGGGTCGCGCTCGCGCGCGCGCTGGTCGCCGGTCCGCGTGCGCTACTGCTGGACGAACCGTTCTCCGCGCTCGACCCGGAACTGCGCCAGCGCACGCGCGCCGAACTCGACCGCCTGCTGGACCGGCTTGGCCTGCCGATGGTGATGATCACGCACGACCCGGAGGACATCCGCTGGTTCGGCGAGCAGACGCTCTACCTGCGTGACGGGGGCATCGCCGAGCGCCCGCCGGCCACGACCACCGTCGACGCGGCACCGCGCTTCGGACCGCGCTGAACCGGCGGCAGAAGGCAGGCCGACCATGCGGGGCAGCCGATGGCCGTGGAAGAGCCGTCGTGCCATCCACGCTCAGCCGCGCGGATGGTGTTTCCGGTGCACGTCCTTCAGCCGCTCGCGCGCGACATGGGTGTAGATCTGCGTCGTCGAGATGTCCGCATGGCCGAGCAGCAGTTGCACCACGCGGAGGTCAGCGCCATGGTTGACCAGGTGGGTGGCGAACGCATGGCGCAGCACGTGCGGTGAGATCGGCTGCACGATGCCCGCCGCCCGCCCGTGCAGCTTGATGCGGTACCAGAAAGCCTGCCGGGTCATCGCCTCGCCCCGGCCGGTGACGAACAGCGCGGTGCTCTGGCGCGCGCCCAGCAGATCCCCACGCGCCTGAGCGAGGTAGCGTGCGAGCCAGTCGAGCGCCGCCTCGCCCAGGGGCACCAGCCGCTCCTTCGAGCCCTTGCCGACCACCCTCACCACGCCCATCTCGCGACTCACCTGCGGCAGGGTAAGCGAGACGAGCTCGGTGACGCGCAGGCCGGTCGCATAGAGCACCTCGAGCATCGCCCGGTCGCGCAGTCCGACTGCATCGGCCACGTCGGGTGCCTCGAGCAGGGCCTCGACCTGCGCCTCGGACAGGCTGTGCGGCAGCGCGCGCACATGCCGGGGTGCCTCGATCTCCAGCGTCGGGTCGACCCGGATGCGGCCGCGCGCGAGCAGGAAGCGGTAGAAGCGCTTGGTGGCCGAGAGCAGGCGGCTGCTGCTCGAGGCGCGCGCGCCGATGCGCATGCGGTGCGCGAGGTAGTCGAGCAGGTCCGCCCGCCCGGCGGCGAGCAGGCCGGTCGAGCGAGGCGGCCGGGACAACCAGTCGGCCAGCTGTGCAAGGTCGCGCCGGTAGCTGTCGATCGAGTTGCGGGCAAGCCCGTCCTCCAGCCAGAGCGCATCGCAGAACTCGTCCAGTTCCGGCGTGCCAGCGGCCGCGGCCGCGGCGGCGCCATCGCCATCGCCATCCGGGGACGCCTGCTGCAGGCCGACGCGCACCGGGATCGGGGCGTCAGGCCGGGCCGGTACCGGCGGCGGGACCGGCTCGCGCCCCACGCCGGGCGAACTGCATCGCCACCGCGGCGGCGATGCAGCACAGGCCCAGCACGTCGGTCGTGGTCGACATGAACATCATCAGGACACCGCCAACGACCAGCAGCCAGCGCTCGGGCCGGGACGTGCGCTTCAGCAGCCACCCCTGCGCGCCGGCCGCGAGTGCGCCAATGCCCAGCAGCGCGGTCGTGCACACCCAGGCGATGTCCAGCCAGTCGCCGCCGGGCGGCATCTTCAGCAGCAGGCCCACCCCGGCCGGGTCGAGCACGAACATGAAGGGCACGACGAACGCGGGCATCACGTACTTCCACGACTGCAGGGTAGTGCGGTAGGGATCGCCACCGGTGATCGCTGCGGCCGCGAACGGAGACAGCGCGGTCGGTGGCGACACCTCCGACAGCACCGCATAGTAGAAGATGAACATGTGGGCGGCGAAGTCGGGCACGCCGAGCTTGATCAGCGCCGGCGCGGCCACGACCGCACAGATGATGTAGGACGCCGTCACCGGCACCGCCAGCCCGACCGTCCAGACGATCAGCGCAGTGAACACGGTCGTGAACAGCAGGCGGGTGCTGTTGAACACCGGTTCGCCCGCCGCCAGGCCGATGGCCTGGAAGGCCGCGACGAAGCCGTGCGCCAGCACCTCGGCGTAGCCGATCACGATCGAGCTGAACTTGAGCCCCAGGCCGGTCAGCGTGACCACGCCCACGATGATGCCTGCCGCGGCGCAGGTGACGCCGACGTTGAGCATGCCGACGGTACCCTCGCGCAGCGCCATCGCAAGCCTCGAATCGCGCAGGCCCTGCCAGAGCGCCGCCGGGCGCAGCCCGGCGGGCGTGAACATCGACCAGGGTAGCAGCGCACAGTCGCGATGCAGGAAGCTCACGGCGAAGGCGGTGACGATCGCCCAGAACACCGCCGCAGTCGGCGAGTAGCCCCACATCATGTAGACGACGATCGCGACCAGCGACAGGAAGTGGAACCAGTACGTCCGCAGCAGCCGCCAGACCGACAGCGGGTTGTCCACCACCGCGTCGCCGCCGCCGTACTTGCGCGCATCCAGCTCGACCATCATGAACAGGCTGACGTAGTACAGGATGGTCGGCACGATCGCCATCCGGATCACGTCAAGGTAGGACACGCGCAGGAACTCGGCGATGATGAACGCTGCGGCGCCGAGCACCGGTGGCGAGATGATCGCGCCCAGGCCGCCGGCGGCGAGCAGCCCGCCGGCCGGGTTCGGCGGGTAACCCGCCTTCTTCAGCATCGGGTAGGCGACCGAGCCGATGGTGACGGTGGTCGCGACGCCCGAACCCGACGGGCCGCCGAGCAGGAACGAGGAAAGCACCACGGTGCGCCCCGCGTTCGACGGCTTCGAGCCCATCGCGGCGAACGAGAAGTCGAGGAAGAATCGGCCGGCACCCGAGAACTGCAGGAAGGCCCCGTAGATGCAGAACAGGATGATCAGCGAGGAGGACACGTCGACTGCGGTCCCGTAGACCCCGTCGACGGTCATGTAGAGCGTGGCGGCCAGGCGCGACAGGTCGTAGCCGCGATGGGTCCAGGGCTGCGGCAGCCACGGCCCGGCGAACGCATAGGCGAGGAACACCACCAGCACGAACACCATCACCCAGCCGGTGGTGCGGCGCGTGGCCTCGATCAGCAACAGGATCAGCAGCCAGCCCATCGCCACGTCCATCACGGTCGGCGACACGTTGCGATAGGCGAAGTCCCAGCCCTCCACCAGCACGTAGGCCAGTGTCGACAGGCCGGCGAGCGCGAACAGCCAGTCCCACCACATCATCCGGTTGCGGTAGCGGCGCGCGACCGGGAACAGCAGGAACGCCAGGAACAGCACCAGCGCCACGTGCGCAGTGCGGAAGAACTGCGCCGGCACCACTTCTATCGCACCGTACAGGTGGAACACCGAGATGCCGATGGCCACCAGCGTGATGAAGGCGCCGAGCCGTCCGCCGAAGCGGTGGGTTGCGCCCTCCTCGGCCTCGATCAGCTCGGTGACCTTCTTCCCGGCCTCGCCGGAAAGCGGCAGGGGTTCACCGGCGGGCGGCGGCAAGCCGGCCCCGCCGCGTACGGCATCTGGCTGCATCGAGGATTCCCTGCGCGGTGCGCTACTTGAGCTTCACGCCCTGCTCGGCCCAGAACTTCATCGCGCCCGGGTGGAACGGCACGACCGCGGCGCCGTTGAGCTGCCACCTCGCATCGATGTTGCGTCCTTCCGGATGCACCGCGGCGAGGTCTGCCCGCTGCTGGTAGGCCGCACGGGTGATGTTGTAGGCCACATCGACCGGCATGTCGTCACGCACCGCGAGGATGTTCCAGACGGCGACGGCCTGCGTCGGCGTGTCCTGCCCGGGATAGGACTTCGCCGGGATGGTGATCGGCACGTAGATCGGACCGGTCGTCTTGACCATGCCGGCCAGCACCTCCTTCTGGTAGTCGACGAGCTTCAGCTTGATGCCGGGGGTCGCGCCCAGGTCGGTGATCGCCGGCGTCGGGATACCGCCCACGAACCAGTATGCATCGAGCTGGCGGTCACGGATCGCGCGGGTCGATTCCGCGGGGGACAGCCGGGCGCGCTTGACGTCCTTGTCCGGGTCGATGCCGGCGGCGACCATCGCGCGCATCGCCATGATCTCGGTAGCGCTGTTCGCCGCCCCGGTGGACACCCGCTTGCCGCGCAGGTCGGCGATGGAATTGATGCCGCTGCCCTCGATGGTGACCAGGTGCATGGCGTTCGGGTAGAGCACCATCAGCGCGCGCACGCCGACCTTGCTGCCCGAGAACTTGTCGAGCCCGTTGTAGGCATCCCAGGCCGCGTCGGTCTGGGTGAAGGCGATGTCAGCCTGGCCCTTGCTGATGCGGAACATGTTCTCGGTGGAACCGGCCGTGGCCTCGACGTTGGCGTTGATGCCGGCATGCTTCGTGAGCACCTGGGCCAGCCCGCCACCGAGCGGGAAGTAGACGCCGCCGGTGGTTCCGGTGACGATGGAGAAGGCCTTCTGCTGAGCGAAGGCGGTTGCAGACGCGGCGACGAGCACCGCCACTGCGATGGCGATCAGGCGTTTCATGGGAGGATCTCTCGATGGGATGGGCCACGGGCCGGGCCCGGGGTCAGGTCGGATCCGTGCGGCCGGGACGTGATCCGGCGACCGTTTCCGAAGTACGAGAATCAGTATAGACAACACCCGGATTCCGCTGGGCGGAAACCGATGGTGCGTCGCAACAGCGATGTCACTTGCGGAACAGGTACCCGATATCGCGGAAGGCCTTGAACTCCAGTGCATTGCCGGACGGATCGAGGAAGAACATCGAGTGCTGCTCGCCGATCTCGCCGACGAAGCGTACCTGGGGTTCGATGATGAACTTCACGCCCGAGGCTAGGAGCCGGTCGCGCAAGGCTTCCCAGTCGTGCAGCGGCAGCACCGCCCCGAAGTGCCGGATCGGCACGTCGTCGCCGTCCACCGGGGAGGTATCGCTGACCGCGCACAGGTGCGGCGCCTGGTAGGCCACGATCTGGTGGCCGTAGAAGTTGAAGTCGCACCACTCGTCCGAGGACCGGCCTTCGCTGCAGCCGATCAGGTCGCCGTAGAACGACCGTGCCTCGGCGAGGTCGCGCACGGGGAAGGCGAGATGGAACAGCGGCTGGAAGGCGGGGCTTGCACTCATGACGGTTTCCGGTCGAGGATCGAAGGTGGGTCCGGCGGGGATGCCATAGAGATACCATAGCGCAGCCCCGGGGCGCTTGCGCCCGACCGACACGAGGACACCGCAATGAGGCAACCGGAATGAGCCCGTCACTGCCGTTCAACGGCATCCGGGTCGTCGAGTTCGTGCACATGGTCATGGGACCCACCTGTGGCCTGGTACTCGGCGACATGGGCGCCGAGGTGATCAAGGTCGAACCGCTCGACGGCGACCACACCCGCAAGCTGACCGCGTCGGGCGCCGGCTTCTTCCCGGCCTACAACCGCAACAAGAAGAGCCTGGCGGTGGACCTGAAGTCCGCGCGCGGCAAGGCGGTCGTGCATCGCCTGATCGCGAAGTCGGACGTGGTGACAGAGAACTTCCGTCCCGGTGCGATGGAGGCGCTCGGCTTCGGCTACGAAGCGCTCTCGAAGGAGAACCCGGGCCTCGTCTACTGTTCGCACAAGGGATTCCTCCGCGGCCCCTATGCCCATCGCACTGCGCTCGACGAGATGGCGCAGATGATGGGCGGCCTTGCCTACATGACCGGCCCGAAGGGGCGCCCGCTGCGCGCCGGCGCCTCGGTCAACGACGTGATGGGCGGCGTATTCGGCGCGGTCGCGGTGATGGGCGCGCTCTACCAGCGCCAGGCGACCGGCCGCGGCCAGTATGTCGAGAGCGCGCTTTACGAGAACAACGTGTTCCTGATGGCACAGCACATGATGGAATCGCTCGCCACTGGACGCCCTGCCGTGCCGATGCCCGATCGGGTGCGCGCGTGGGCCGTGTACGACACCTTCACGACCGTCGAGGGCGAGCAGGTGTTCGTTGGCGTGGTCACCGATACCCAGTGGAAGGTGTTCTGCGACGCCTTCGGCCTGCAGCAGTTCCTGTCCGACCCCGACCTCGCGACCAATCCACAGCGGGTCGAGCAGCGGAGCCGCACCATCCCGGTGATCACCGAACTGTTCTCGCGGATGACCAAGGGCGACCTGATGGCGCGCTTCGAGGCGCTGGGCCTGCCCTTTGCCCCGATCGCAAGGCCGGAGGACCTGTTCGACGACCCGCACCTCAATGCCTCGGGCGGGCTTGCGCCGATCACCCTTCCCGACGGCACCGCCACGAAAGTGCCGATCCTTCCGATCGAGATGGACGGCCGCCGGCTGGGCGTGCGCCTCGACCTGCCGAAGGTGGGCGAGCATACCCGCTCGATCCTCGCCACGGTCGGCTATGACGATGCCGAGATCGACGACCTGGCAGCGGCCGGGGTCATCCGTACCGGCTGAGCACCGGCGCGGCCCCTTCCGTGGCGGCTAGCCCGTCGCGGAAGGTACGGTGCGCAGTCTGCGCCGCCGCACCCGGAGCCGTGCGTGGTCGCGCGGCGCCGGCCGCAGCACCAGCTGGCTGGCTGCATGGGCCTCGACATACGCCGGGAGGTCCTCGGCGGCGAACGGCCGCGCGATCCAGTAGCCCTGCACCTCGTGGCAGCCGAGTTCGCGCAGCACCACCATCTGCGCCGGGGTCTCGACGCCCTCGGCGATCGTGGAAATACCCAGGCCGTTCGCGAGGCGGATGATCGCGCCGACGATGGCCTGGTCGGCCGGGTTCTCGTTGATGTGCGCGACGAACGAGCGATCGATCTTGAGCTTTCCGACCTTGAACTGTTTCAGGTAGCTCAGCGACGAGTAACCGGTGCCGAAGTCATCGATCGACAGGCGCACTCCATGCCGGTGCAGGGCTTCCATCACGGCCATGGCCGCGGCCGGGTCGTCCGTGGACACACTCTCGGTGAGTTCCAGTTCAAGTCGTCCCGGTGGCACGCCGTATTCCTCGAGCAGGCGGTGCACGCGGTCCGGGAAGCCGGCCTGACGGAACTGCACGGCCGACACGTTGACCGCCACCACCGGGGGCGCCGTGCCGGCGTCCAGCCAGCGGCGCATCTGGGCCAGTGCACTGGCCAGCACCCATTCGCCGATCGGGATGATCAGCCCGCTGCCCTCGGCAATCGGGATGAACTCCTGCGGCGGGACCGCCCCCAGTTCACGGCTGTTCCAGCGCAGCAACGCCTCGACACCGGCGATCGAACCATCACGTAGCGCGCACTGCGGCTGGTAATGGAGGGCGAGTTCGCCGCGCTCGACCGCCCGCCGCAACAGGTTGTCGAGCAGCAGCGCGCGCGTGCACTGGGCCTGCATGTCGGCGGTGAAGAAGCAGAAGTCGTTGCGGCCCGTGTCCTTCACGCGGTACATCGCGACGTCCGCACTGGTGCACAGCGCATCGTAGTCGCCGCCGTCGAACGGGAATATCGCGACGCCGATCGACGGGGTGATCGTCAGCTCGTGCGCATCGATCTGGAAGGGGCGCGAGGCCAGCTCCAGCAGCTGTCGCGCCACCCGTGCGGCGTCGCGCACGCCGGCGCCGGGCAACAGCATCACGAATTCGTCTCCTCCCACCCGAGACAGCGTGTCCTGCTCGCGCAGCGCGGTCCGGAAGCGGTTCGCCACTTCGACCAGCAGCCGGTCGCCGATGCGATGACCGAGCGAATCGTTCACCTTCTTGAACTGGTCGAGGTCGAGGTACATCAGCGCGGTCGGCGCGCCGTCGAGCCGCGACTGTTCCAGCACCCGCGACGCCCGATCGCGCAGGAGGGCACGGTTCGGCAGGCCGGTGGTCGCGTCGTAGTTCGCGAGCCGCCAGATGCTCTCCTCGGCCGCCTTTCGCGGCGTCAAGTCACTGAACGAAGCGACGTAGTGCGTGGTCTGCCCGTCGTTGCCGACGATCCGGCGCAGCGCCAGGCGCAGGGGGTACACCGACCCGTCCTTCCGGCGGTTCCAGATCTCGCCCTGCCACTGCCCGCAGGTATCCACCGCATGCCACATCTGACGGTAGAACGAGGGATCGTGCCGGCCCGAGCTGAGGATGCTCGGCCTGTGGCCGAGCACCTCCGCCTCGCTGTAGCCGCTGATCTCGGTGAACGCAGGGTTGACCTTGATGATGCGCTGGCTCGCGTCGGTGATGATCACGCCTTCGCTGCCTTCCTCGAACACCCGCGCGGCGAGCAGCAGCTTGTGCTTCGCGGCATGCCGGGCGGTCACGTCGCGCTGGGTGGCGACGAACTGCACCAGCGTGCCGGAGACATCGAACACCGGCAGCACGGCAACCTCGTTCCAGAAGGCCGTTCCGTCCTTGCGGTAGTTGAGCAGTTCGCCCCTGAATGGCCGCCCGGCGTCGGTCGCCCGGCGCATGTCCTGCTGTGCCTCGGGGCAGGTGTCAGGACCCTGCAGGAACCCGCAGGCACGCCCCACCACCTCGGCTGCCGCATAGCCGGTCAGCGCCTCGAACGCAGGGTTCACGTAGATCACCCGGCGCTGCGTGTCCGAGACCATCATCGGCTCCGGCGCGAGCCGCAGCGCGTCGTCTCGGTGCGGCAGCGCCGCGGGCGCTGCGACCGAAGGAGCCGTCGAGGGGGTGTTCGGTTTGCGCGGACGCATCGGTCGGGGTACGTTCGGCCGGACGGCGAGCGTGCGTCATCCCTTGGGGGAGTGACTTCCGCTCACGGGCGATTGATCGGTGGTGTCCGGACGGCGGGGAGCAGGCAGCCCGGGCATCGAATTCGCGTGCAGTCGACCTTCTGGAAGAGGCCCTGAACGACGAAGGCAGCTTACCGCCGAACCTGCGCCGACGCTAGCGCTTCAGTCGTGCCATTTCGCCCAGCACCGCGCAGACCGACCCAGTGTCCTGCTCGGCCCGGCCCTGCGCCATCGCGGCGTCGTACAGGATCGCGGAGGTGTTGAGCAGCGGCGTCGGGCAGGCAACGGACTTGGCCATCTCGCCGATGATGTGCATGTCCTTCTGCCAGACCGCGACCTTCATCGTCGCAGGATAGTCGTCCCTGACCATCATCGGGCCGCGTACATCGAACATACGGGAACCGCCAGCACCGTTGCCGGCGACCTTGAGGATCAGCGCGGGATCAAGCCCCATCTTCATCCCGAACACGAACGCCTCGGCAGCCGCCACGTTGTGGATCGCCACCAGCATGTTGGCGACCGCCTTCATCTTCATGCCATTGCCGAAGGGACCGACGTGGTCCTGCTGGCGCGAGAAGCCGGCGAACACCGGGCGCACCTTCTCGGCAGCCTCGGCGTCACCGCTCATGTAGACCGAGAGGTCGCCGGTCACCGCCTGGCCGCCGGTCCCGGACAGCGGGCAGTCGAGCATCGTGATGCCAGCAGCGGCGAGGGCATCATGGCTGCGAAGCTTGTCCTCGATCGGCAGCGTGGACAGTTCCGCCACCACCATCCCGCCGCGGGCGGCGTCCAGGATGCCGTCTGCACCAGCTACCACCGCATCGAGCGCGGCGACGCTGGGCAGCGACAGCAGCAGCACGTCGGCCGTCGCGGCGGCCTCCTTAGGCGATGTGACCAGCACCACGCCCTTCGCCTTGGCCGCCGCCCTCGCAGCCTCGGAAACATCGTAGCCGAGCACGTTGAAACCGCTCTTCACCAGGTTCGCCGAGATCGCCGAACCCATGATGCCGAGCCCGATCATCGCCACTGTCTGCGCCATGCCTGCCTCCATTCACAATGGTGGGGGTCAGGTCTTGCCTTTTGCGCGTCACTGCCGAAGCACGCCGCGCCTGCGATGAACAGGGGACGCGTGGCGACGCAAAACGCAAGACCTGACCCCTAGAATCAGTCGATGTTGATCTTCGCCTGCCGGATCACCTTGGTCCAGCGGGCGATCTCGGCACGGTTGTGCGCGAGCAGCCTGTCAGGACCGGTGCCGATCATCTCGATGCCCTGCCCGCCCGCCCGCTCGCGCACGTCGGCCAGCCCCCCGATGCGTACCGCTTCGGTGGCGAGCCGGGCCACGACCTCCTTCGGCGTGCCGGCAGGCGCGTACAGCGCGTACCAGGTATCGATGTCGATCGGATAGCCGAGTTCGGCCATCGTCGGCACGTCAGGCGCGAGGCTGGCGCGCCGCGAACTGGCGGTGGCCAGTGCACGGAGGCGCCCGCTCTTCACGTACGGCAGCGGCGACAGGATCACGTTGAACGCGACCGCGACCTCGCCCGACAGGATGGCGGTCAGCGCCGGCGCCGCGCCCTTGAACGGCACGTGGACGATGTCGATGCCGGTCATCAGCTTCAGCTGTTCGGCGGCGATGTGCTGTCCACTGCCGCTGCCATTGGATGCATACGAGATCTGGCCCGGTCGGGCCTTCGCGAAGGCGATGAACTCCTTGAGCGTCTTCACCGGCATCGACGGATGCACCACCAGCAGGTTGGGCTGTCCCGCCACCAGCGAGACCGGCTCGAACGCCTTCAGCGGGTCGTACGGCAGCGCCGGGTACAGGCCGACTGACAACGCCTGGGGACCGATGCCCCCCATCAGCAGCGTGTAGCCGTCCGGCGGCGCCTTGGCCACGACCTCGGAGCCGATGTTGCCGTTCGCACCGGCCCGGTTCTCGACCAGCACCGGCTGGCCCCAGGTCTCGCTCATCTTCGCCGCGTACAACCGCCCCACGAAGTCGTATCCACCGCCCGCAGGGAACGGCACGACCATCCGGATCGGCTTGGCAGGCCACGTCGGCTGGGCCTGCGCCGGCACCGATACCACCGTGGCGGACACGGCCATCAGAGCCATCCCGGCCATCCCGAGGACATGCGTTCGCACGCCCGTCCGGGACGACGACGCGGACCGGGGGCGATCGTGCGCGATGCGCGGTCGCCGGTCGTTCGTATGCGTGCGGCCAGCCTGCTGCTGTTTCATGCGCCCACCCCTCCCCTGGTTGCCTTCATCCGGCGAACTGCGCTGGCCCGGGCCGTTGCGTCGGGTTCGTCCGGCAGCGCGGGCGACCTCATCGGGCGTCGCGCCATCGCGTGAACGCCGGATTGTACAAGCAGGCCGCGGCCCGAAAGCAGGACGGGCGGCCCAGGGCCGCCCGTCAGGGTCAGGGTGCTACGTCAGGACATCAGGACAATCCGTCGCCCACCTCGACGTTCTCCGGCTTCAGCTCGACGCCCGAGGCCTTCGCCTGCAGCAGCAACAGCTGCGAAAAGTCCTCGTCGTAGCCATGGCCGATCAGCGTCTGGACCATGTCGCGGGTGATCGTGGCGGTGGGCATCGGCACCTCGAGTTCCTTCGCCGCCGACAGCCCGAGGTCGAGGTCCTTCCTCAGCAACTCGGGCGTGAAGGTGACGTGGAAGTCGAGGTTGGTCAGCGCCGGAGTCTTGTACTTCGTGAACGTCGAGCCCATCACGCTCTTGTTCAGGAAGTCGAGGAACTGGTGGCGCTTCATGCCGGCCTTCTCGGCCAGCACCGTGATCTCGACCAGGTTCTGGATCACCACTCCGAGCATCACGTTATGGCAGATCTTGGCGATGCGCGCGAGTTCACCGTCGCCGACATAGGACACGCCTGCACCGACCACGTCGAGGTAGGGCAGCGCCATGTCGAATGCGGCCTGCGGGCCGGAGGCGACGATGGTCAGCTTGCCGGCCTTGATCACCTTCGCGTTGCCCGACACCGGCGCGGCCAGCATCTGCACGCCGCGCGAGGCGAGCTCGGCGCGGATCTCGGCCGACGCCTCGAGCGAGATCGACGTGGAGTCGATCACCAGCTTCGGCTTGCCGCCCTTGGACATCACGCCGTTCGGGCCGTACAGCACTTCCTTCACGTCGTCGCCGGTGGAGACCATCGTGAAGATGATGTCGCAGTCAGCGAGGTCGGAGAGGTTGTCGACGACCTTCGCACCGTATTCCTTGAGCGGTTCGGCCTTCGATTTCGTGCGGTTCCAGACGGACAGGTCGCAGCCGACCTTCGCCAGCCTCGCAGCCATCGCATAGCCCATGCGGCCGATGCCGATCCAGCCGAGCTTGTGTTGCTTGAGGTTTGCAGTTGCCATGGGTGTCTCCAGGTTCAGCGTTGGATGAAAGGAAAGGGATGCGGCCTGGACTTTCCGTCGCGCGCGCGCGCGGTCAGTCGGCCTTGATGTTCGCCGCGCGGATCAGGTTGCCGAACGAGGCAATCTCGGCCTTGACCAGCGCAGTCAGTTCTTCCGGCGTGCTCGACAGCGCTTCCACGCCGAGGCCGGCGAAGCGCTCGACCACGTCGGGCGAGCGCATGATCTTGACGAGCTCCGAGTTGAGTCGGCCGATCACCGGCTGCGGCGTACCGGCGGGCACGAACAGGCCCCACCAGTTGACCATGTCGAAGCCGGGCAGCACGGAAGCCATCGTCGGCACGTCGGGCAGCAGCGGGCTGGGCCTGGCCGAGGTCACCGCCACGGCGCGCAGCTTGCCCGCCTTGACCTGGGTCAGCGCAGGCGCCATGTCCGACCAGGCAAGCGGGATGTTGCCGGCCACCATGTCGAGCACGACCAGGATGGAACCCTTGTAGGTGATGTGCGTGATGTCGGTCTTCGTCATCGTCTTGAACTGCTCGGCCGCCAGGTGGGCGAGCGTACCGATGCCGGACGATCCATAGTTGACCTTGCCGCTGTTGGCCTTCATGAACGGGATCAGGTCCTTGACGGTCCGGATCGGCAACGTCGGATGGACCACCAGCAACTGCGGCGAGCGTGCCACCAGTGCGATCGACGAGAAGTCGCGCAGGGTGTCGTACTGGTACTTGACCAGCAGCGGGTTGATCGAGATCGGGCTCGCGTTGCCGACGAGGATCGTGTAGCCGTCGGCCGGCGCCCGTGCCGCGACCTCGGTCCCGAGGCTGCCACCCGCGCCGGCGCGGTTCTCGACCAGCACGTTCTGGCCGAGCACTTCCTGCAGCTTGACGCCGACCACCCGGCCGATCACGTCGGAGGTACCGCCCGGCGGGAACGGCGCGATCATCCGGATCGGCTTGGCCGGCCAGGCCTGGGCCTGCGACTGGCCCGCGGCAAGCATGAAGGTCGCCGCGCCGAGCAGCACCGCGCCGAGCTTGAGCGCGGCGTCCATCGAGGTTTCGATCCTTGCGTCCATGGGTTCCATTCCTCCGGTTCCGGGCGGGGTGGGTCCCCGCCGCACGATTGCCTGTGACGGGTGGGCGGCGCGGGTCAGGCCTCGAGGTCCTGTACCCAGTGCCGGGTTTCGAGCACGGACTTCACTTCCTTCAGGAAGGCCGCCGAGTAGGCGCCATCGACCGCGCGGTGGTCGAAGCATTGCGCAAGCATGCCGACCGGACGGATCGCGATGCTGTCGCCGGCCGGTCCTTCGATCACCACCGGCTTCTTCTGCACGCCGTCGGTCGACAGTATCGCAACCTGCGGCACGTTGACGATCGGGGCGGTGAACGCGGTGCCGAACACGCCGGAATTGGACAGCGTGTAGGTTGCCTCGGACAGTTCGTCCGGCTTGAGCCGGTTCGCGCGTGCACGCTGCGCGAGGTCGTTCACTTCACGGGCGATCTGCGGCAGGGACTTCGACGGCACGTCCTTGACCACCGGCACCATCAGGCCATCGAAGTTCAGGTCGACCGCGATGCCCAGGTTGATGCGCTTGTGCA
Source organism: Betaproteobacteria bacterium (assembly GCA_947458835.1). Taxonomy (GTDB): domain Bacteria; phylum Pseudomonadota; class Gammaproteobacteria; order Burkholderiales; family CAIKXV01; genus CAIKXV01. The sequence goes on from CANHBC010000060.1 coordinate 19,793, forward strand.
GCACGAGTTCGTCGCCATCGACGCTCGCGTTCAGGCGCGGGAACTTCGCCAGCGCGATCGACACCGCGCGGGCGATGAAAGGCAGGTAGGTGAGCGAGAAGCCCTCGCGCGACTTCCATCCGCTGCCGGCCGCCTTGCGCGCTTCGTCGACCTTGAGGAAGTCGACCTCGATCGCCTGCAGGACGGCCGGCACGGTGACCCATGCCCGCGCGAGGTGCTCGGCGGTACGCTTGCGGATCGGGTTGAGCCGGATGCGCTCGGACGGGCCGGTGGAAGCCGGCGGTGCGCTGAATGGGGCCACCGGCGGCACGGACGCAGGCGCAGCGGCTGTCGCACCTGGGCGGATCGCCGGTGCGGCCTGCACCGCGGCGGCCGATGCGGACTGCGGCATCGCCGGCCCGCCTGCGGCCCTGCGGGCCTCCACGAACGCCAGCATGTCCTCGCGCGTGACCCGGCCATCGCGGCCGGTGCCCGGGACCTGGGACGGGTCGATGCCATGCTCCGCGGCGAGCTTGCGCACGACCGGGGACAGCCTCAGGCTGCCATCAGCCTTCGCGGGTACGGGGGACGAGCGGGCCGCCCACGCTCCGGCGACCACTGGCGAAACCGCAGGCTGCGCTGCGGGTGCCGCAGCCGGGACCGCCGTCGGGGCCGGCACTGCGGCCACGGCACCGGCCTCGGTCACCACCGCCAGCACGACCCCCACCTTGGCGGTGACGCCTTCGCCCACCCGGATCTCGGTCAGCACGCCAGCGACCGGCGACGGGATCTCGGTGTTGACCTTGTCGGTCTCCACGTCGAACAGCGTCTCGTCCGCACGGACGGC
>CANHBC010000061.1 GCA_947458835.1 Betaproteobacteria bacterium
AACGGCCTCCAGCGGCGTACGGTATCATCCGTCCGCTCGTGTGCCACGCGCCGGCCAGGCGGTCCGCGCGCGCCCGGTGCACGAGCAAGGGTCAGGCATGGCGGCGCCCGTCAGCGCCACTTCATTGCAGCGCAACGCCTACCGCCCGTCCGGGTACGCCCGGGCCGCTGCCCGGCACCGGGCCCGCCCTTCCGGGGCAGCGGGTTCGCCTGCTCGCAGCGTGCCGTATACCGTGCAACCGTGCATAACCATGCATTCCAAGTCCAAGGGAGCTTCACGATGAAATCGCCCGTTCGCGTCGCCGTCACCGGTGCCGCCGGCCAGATCGGCTACAGCCTGCTTTTCCGGATCGCCAGCGGCGAGATGCTCGGCGCAGACCAGCCGGTCATCCTGCAACTGCTCGAGATCCCCGACGAGAAGGCTCAGAAGGCCCTGCGCGGCGTGATCATGGAACTCGACGACTGCGCGTTCCCGCTGCTGCAGTCGGTAGTGCCGACCGACGACGCGAAGGTCGCCTTCCGCGACGCCAACGTCGCCCTGCTGGTGGGCGCGCGGCCGCGCGGCCCTGGCATGGAACGCAAGGACCTGCTCGAGGCCAACGGCAAGATCTTCGGGCCCCAGGGCCGTGCACTCGACGAAGTGGCCAGCCGCGACGTCAAGGTGCTGGTGGTCGGCAACCCCGCGAACACCAATGCGCTGATCGCGATGAAGAACGCGCCCAGCCTGAAGCCGACCCAGTTCACCGCCATGATGCGCCTGGACCACAACCGCGCGCTGACCCAGGTCGCGCAGAAGGTCGGCCGCCCGGTGAGCAGCGTGAAGAAGATGACCATCTGGGGCAACCACTCGGCCACCCAGTACCCCGACGTGTTCCGTGCCGAGGTCGACGGCAAGCCCGCCTGGCCGATGATCAACGACCAGCAGTGGCTCGAGTCGAACTTCATCCCGACCATCCAGAAGCGCGGTGCCGCGATCATCGATGCGCGCGGCCTGTCGTCGGCGGCAAGCGCCGCCAACGCCGCGATGGACCACGTGCGCAACTGGGTCAACGGCACGCCCGACGGCGACTGGGTTTCGATGGGCATCCCGTCGGACGGCAGCTACGGCATCCCGGAAGGCCTGATGTACGGCTTCCCGGTCACCTGCAAGGGCGGTGAGTACTCGATCGTCCAGGGCATCGACATCTCCGATTTCAGCCGTTCGAAGATGCAGGCGACCCAGCAGGAACTCGAGGAAGAGCGCGACGGCGTCAAGCACCTGCTCGGCTGAACGGGCAGGTCCTGCGACCCGACACCCCCGGAGAACGGCCGCCAGCGAAGCGGCCGTTTTTCCGCCTGCCTCCAGAGGAGGATCCGAGATGAGCGACACCCCTGCCGGCGCGGCTCCCGCACCGGCCCCCTTCAAGCCGAAGAAGTCGGTCGCCCTGTCCGGCATCGCCGCCGGCAACACCGCGCTGTGCACGGTCGGCCGCTCCGGCAACGACCTGCACTACCGCGGCTACGACATCATGGAGTTCGCCGACAGCGCAGAGTTCGAGGAGATCGCGCACCTGCTGGTGCACGAGCGGCTGCCCGACCGGGCCGAGCTCGATCGCTACAAGCGGCGCCTGCGTGCGATGCGTGGCCTGCCAGGGCCACTCAAGGCCCTGCTCGAGCGACTGCCGCCGTCGTCCCATCCGATGGACGTGATGCGCACCGGCGCCTCCGCGCTGGGCGCTCTGCTGCCGGAAAAGGACGACCACGGCACTGCAGGCGCACGCGAGATCGCAGACCGGTTCATGGCGAGCTTCGGCTCGATGTTGCTCTACTGGTACCACTGGTCGCACAACGGCCGGCGCATCGACGTCGAGACCGACGACGACTCGATCGGCGGGCATTTCCTGCGGCTGCTTCACGGCGAGGCGCCACCCGAGGAATGGGTGCGTGCGATGCATACCTCGCTGATCCTGTACGCCGAGCACGAGTTCAACGCATCGACCTTCGCCTGCCGGGTGGTCGCGGGCACTGGCGCCGACATGCACGGCGCGATCTGCGGCGGGATCGCCGCACTGCGCGGCCCGAAGCACGGGGGTGCCAACGAGGTCGCCTTCGAGGTGCAGTCGCGCTACGCAACGCCGGACGAGGCGGAGGCGGACATCGTGCGCCGGGTGCAGGCGAAGGAGGTCGTGATCGGCTTCGGACATCCGGTCTACACCACCGGAGATCCACGCAACGTCGTGATCAAGGAAGTGGCCCGGCGGCTGTCGCGTCGCGCCCATTCGATGAAGCTGTTCGACATCGCCGAGCGCCTCGAGGCGGTCATGTGGCGCGAGAAGCGCATGTTCCCGAATCTCGACTGGTTCAGCGCAGTCTCCTATCACATGATGGGCGTGCCCACCGCGATGTTCACGCCGCTGTTCGTGATCTCGCGCACCTCCGGCTGGGCGGCTCACGTGATCGAGCAGCGCCTGGACGGCAAGATCATCCGGCCCACCGCGAGCTACACCGGGCCGGAAGGTGTTGCCTGGGTGCCGATCGACGCGCGCTGACGCCCCCTCCCCTCCCCACTGACGCACGGACGGAAACCACCATGTCTGCCCCGATCTCCAACATCCGCCCTGAACCCGATCGGCTGCTGGTCGACATCGCCGACTACGTGCTGTCGACCCGTATCGACAGCCTCGAAGCCTACGAGACCGCCCGCTACTGCCTGCTCGATACCCTGGGCTGCGGCCTGGAAGCGCTCGAGTATCCGGCCTGCACCAAGCTGCTGGGCCCGATCGTGCCGGGGACCGTGGTGCCCCATGGAGCGAAGGTGCCGGGTACACCGTACCAGCTCGACCCGGTGCAGGCCGCGTTCAACATCGGCACCCTGATCCGCTGGCTCGACTTCAACGACACGTGGCTGGCGGCCGAGTGGGGCCACCCGTCGGACAACCTCGGCGCCATCCTGGCGACCGCGGACTGGCTGTCGCGCACCCGCGTGGCGCGCGGCGAAGCGCCCCTCACCGTCCGCGACGTGCTCACCGCGATGATCAAGGCGCACGAAATCCAGGGCGTACTCGCGCTCGAGAACAGCTTCAACCGCGTCGGGCTCGACCACGTGGTGCTGGTCAAGGTCGCCTCCACCGCCGTGGTGACTGCGATGATGGGCGGTACCCGCGACGAGGTGATCGATGCGGTATCCAATGCCTGGGTGGACGGACAGTCGCTGCGCACCTATCGCCACGCCCCGAACACCGGCTCCCGCAAGTCGTGGGCAGCCGGGGACGCGACCTCGCGCGCGGTGCGGATCGCCTGGATGACGCTGCGCGGCGAGATGGGGTATCCGTCGGTGCTGTCGGCGAAGACCTGGGGCTTCCAGGACGTGCTGTTCAAGGGGCGTGAGCTCACGCTCGGCCGGCCGCTGGGCTCCTATGTGATGGAGAACGTGCTCTTCAAGATCTCGTTCCCGGCGGAGTTCCATGCACAGACCGCGGTCGAGTGCGCACTGGCGCTACATCCGCAGGTCCGCGACCGCCTCGACGACATCGCGAGCATCACGATCACCACGCATGAATCAGCGATCCGCATCATCGACAAGCGCGGCCCCCTGCACAACCCCGCCGACCGCGACCACTGCATCCAGTACATGGCCGCGGTGGGGTTGATCAAGGGCAACCTGACGGCGGCGGACTACGAGGATGGCGCCGCGGCAGACCCGCGCATCGACGCGTTGCGCGAGCGCATGGAGATCGTGGAGGAGCCCCGCTACTCGGCCGACTACCTCGATCCCGCGAAGCGCTCGATCGCCAACGCGATCCAGGTCACCTTCAGGGACGGCACCACCACGCCGCGCGTGGAGGTGGAGTACCCGGTGGGGCACCGTCGTCGCCGTCAGGAAGGCTATCCGCTGCTCGATGCCAAGTTCGCGGTCAACCTCGCGCGCCGGTTCGCCGCGCGCCAGCAGTCAGTGATCCGCCAGGCCTGCGCTGATCGGGCCGCCCTGGAGGCGATGCCGGTGGACCGCTTCGTCGACCTGTTCACCGCCTGAACAAGAGCGGAAAGCGGAGGGACGGGGTCAGGTCTTGCCTTGAGGGACGGGGTCAGGTCTTGCCTTTTGCTCCCGAGACCCTCATCGGGAGCAAAAGGCAAGACCTGACCCCGAGGTGCGAGACCTGACCCCGAGGTGCTGACCCCGAGCTACTAATCGGGAGCAAAAGGCAAGGCCTGGCCCGGAGGTGTGACCCCGAGGTGGCCCCTGGGGTGACGGGGTGCGCCGGGGTCAAAAGGCAAGACCTGACCCCGGGGTGGGGTGAGAACTGACCCCGGGGTGCCGGCCCCGGGGTGCCGTTACGGTCAGGCGGCTTCGGACACCAGTTCGCGCAGCACGTAAGGCAGGATGCCACCGTGCTTCAGGTACTCGACCTCGATGCCGGTGTCGATGCGCAGCGTGAGCACGACCTTCTGAGTCGATCCGTCCGCACGCGTGATGGTCATCGTCACGTCCTGCATCGGCTTGACGTCTCCACCCTCGATACCGTCGATGGTGAACGTCTCGGTACCGTCGATCCCGAGCGTGTGCACGTCCTCGCCCGGCTTGAACTGCAGGGGCACGACGCCCATGCCGATCAGGTTGGCACGATGGATGCGTTCGAAGCTCTTCACGATTACCGCGTTCACGCCCAGCAGCTGCACGCCCTTGGCCGCCCAGTCGCGCGACGAACCCATGCCATAGTCTTCGCCGCCGAAGATCACCAGCGGCGTGCCGGAATTGCGGTAGAGCTCCGAGGCCTCGAAGATCGTCATCTGCGCGCCGTCGGGCTGGTGCTTCGTCACCGGGCCTTCGGTGCCCGGCGCGACCGCGTTGCGCAGGCGCACGTTCGCGAACGTGCCACGCACCATCAGTTCGTGGTTACAGCGGCGCACGCCGAAATGGCCCCACTCCGCCGGCGGGTGGTTGGCCTGGAAGGGCTCCAGCCACTTGCCAGCCGGCGTGCCCGGACGGATCTTGGTGGACGGGCTGATGTGGTCGGTGGTAATGGAGTCGCCCAGGATCGCGAGCGCACGTGCGCCGACGATGTTGTTCACCGCCCCCGGGGTCTTCGTGACGCCTTCGAAGAACGGCGGTTCGCGGATGAAGGTCGACTGCGGATCCCACTGGTACACCGCACCCTCGACCGTCGGGATCGCCTCCCACAGCTTCCGGTTGCCCGAAAGATCGCTGTACTCGCGGCGGAAGTGCTCAGGGTTGTAGGCGAAGCGAAGCTGCGCAGCGACTTCGGCGTCGGTCGGCCAGAGATCGCGCAGGAAGACCGGCTTGCCATCCTTGTCGGTGCCCAGCGGGTCGGTAGTCAGGTCGGTGCGCACCGTGCCCGCCAGCGCATAGGCCACCACCAGCGCAGGGCTGGCCAGATAGTTCGCACGCAGGTTCGGATGCACCCGTGCCTCGAAGTTGCGGTTGCCCGAGAGCACCGCGCAGGTGACCAGGTCCTTGGACACGACGGTCTCCTCGATCTTCGCGTCGAGCGGACCTGCGGCTCCCATGCAGGTGGTGCAGCCGTACGCGACCACGCCAAAGCCGAGCTTCTCGAGGAAGGGCAGCAGGCCCGCGTCCTCGAGGTACTTCGTGGCGACCCGAGAGCCCGGGGCGAGCGAGGTCTTGATACGGGGATGCGTGACCAGGCCCTTCTCCACCGCGCGCTTGGCGAGCAGGCCCGCGGCCAGCAGCAGCGCCGGGTTGGAGGTGTTGGTGCAGGAGGTGATCGAGGCGATCAGCACGTCACCATGACCGACATCGTAGCCATGGCCAGTGGCCTCGCGGCGCGCCAGGTCCTCGGCAGCACGGGCATAGCCATTCTTGTCGGTCGGGGCCGAGAACAGCCGGTCGAAATCACGACCCAGATCGGGCAGGTTCACCCGGTCCTGCGGCCGCTTCGGCCCGGACAGGCTCGGCACGATGCTGGACAGATCGAGCTCGATCACCTGGGTGTAGTCGATCTCGCCCTGCTTCGGCATGCCGAACAGCCCCTGCACCTTGAAGTAGGCCTCGATCGCGGCGATGTGCTCGGGCTCGCGGCCGGTCGTGCGGAAGTAGTCGATGGTCTTCTCGTCGACCGGGAAGTAGCCCATCGTCGCGCCGTATTCGGGCGCCATGTTGGCGACCGTACAGCGGTCGGCAGCGGTCAGGTTGGCGGCGCCTTCGCCGAAGAACTCGACGAACTTGCCCACGACCTTCGCCTTGCGCATGAGCTCGGTGACGGTCAGGGCGAGGTCGGTTGCGGTGACGCCCTCGCGCAGGCGGCCGGTCAGGTGGCAACCGACCACGTCAGGCGTGAGGAATGCATTGGGCTGTCCGAGCATGCCCGCCTCTGCCTCGATGCCGCCCACGCCCCAGGCAACCACGCCGATGCCGTTGACCATGGTCGTGTGCGAATCGGTGCCGAACACCGTGTCCGGGAACCACACGCCTTCCTTTTCCCAGACCCCGCGCGAGAGGTATTCCATGTTGATCTGGTGGATGATGCCGTTGCCCGGCGGCACCACGCGCACCGTCTTGAACGCGCCCTGCGCCCACTTCACGAACAGGTAGCGCTCGGCGTTGCGCTTGAACTCGATTTCCTGGTTGACCTGTACCGCGTCGGGGCGGTTGTACACGTCGATCTCGACCGAGTGGTCGACCACCACGTCCACCGGTACCAGCGGCTCGATCCGCCCCGGCGCCACGCCGAGCTTCTGCGCGGCATTGCGCATCGCCGCCAGGTCGTTCAGCGTGCCGAACCCGATCAGGTCCTGCAGCACGATGCGCACCACGATGAACGGGATCTCCGTGGTTCGCGCGCCGTTCGCCTGCCAGGCGGCCAGCGCCTTCACGTGCTCCGGGGTCACCTTACGGCCATCGCAGTGGCGCACCAGCGCCTCGAGCACGACGCGGATCGACCGCGGCAGGCGCGAGACCTTGCCCAGCCCCGCCTCCTCCAGCGCGGCCAGCGAGTAGTACTTGCCGGCCTTGCCGGCCGTGGGCGTGAAGTCGCGCAGGGTGTTGAAGGCGTCTTGGGTCATGGCTTGCTCTGTGATCGGACGTTGCTGGGAAGGGGTGCGGGCGACCGGCGCCCGCGGACGCTGCGGCGACCGCCTCAGGCGGCCATCAGCTCGCGCAGCACGAACGGCAGGATGCCGCCGTTCTTGAGGTACTCGACCTCGATCGGCGAATCCACGCGCAGGGTGACGACGACGTTCTGCGTGCTGCCGTCGTTGCGGTGGATCACCAGCGTGACGTCCTGCAGGGGCTTGATGTTGCCGCCCTCGACGCCCAGCAGGTCGTAGCTCTCCTCGCCGGTGATGCCGAGCGACTGGACGCTGTCGGTACCCTTGAACTGGCAGGGCAGCACGCCCATGCCGACCAGGTTCGAACGGTGGATGCGCTCATACCCGCGGGCGACGACCACCCGGATGCCGAGCATCTGGGTGCCCTTGGCCGCCCAGTCGCGCGAGGAACCCGTGCCGTACTCCTCGCCGCCGAACACGAACAGCGGCACCTTGTCCTGCTGGTAGCGCATCGAGGCATCGAAGATCTGCATCTTCTCGCCGCTGGGCTGATGGAAGGTCACGCCGCCCTCCGAGCCCGGCACCATCAGGTTCTTGATGCGCGGGTTGGCGAACGCACCGCGCACCATGACTTCATGGTTGGTGCGTCGCGAACCGAAGCTGGAGAGGTCGGTGCTGCCGGCCGCAACCAGCCAGTCGCCGGCAAGCGTGCCCTTGCGGATCGGAGCCACCGGGCTGATGTGGTCGGTGGTCAGCTTGTTGCCAAAGATGCCCAGCGCGCGCCCGCCGCGCACGTCGGTGACCTTGGGCAGTTCGCGCCTGAAACCCTCGAACAGCGGCGGCTCGAGCAGGTAGGTCGACTTGCTGTCCCACTCGTACAGCGCGCCGCGCGCTTCCGGGATGGCCTCCCAGAGGTCCTTCGCGCCGGAGAGGTCGCCGTACTCGCGCCGGAAGCTGTCCGCATCGGTGGCGTACTTCATCACCGCGTCGACTTCCGCGGGCGACGGCCACAGGTCCTTCAGGTAGACCGGCTTGCCGTCCTTGTCGTTGCCGATCGGGTCCTTGTCCATGTCGATGCGCACGGTGCCTGCGAGCGCGAACGCGATCACCAGCGGCGGGCTCATCAGGAAGTTGGCCTTCAGGGACTGGTGCACCCGTGCCTCGAAGTTGCGGTTGCCGGACAGCACTGCGGCACAGATGACGTCGTTCTTGACGATCGACTCTTCCAGGTCCTTGTCGAGCGGACCGGCCAGGCCCATGCAGGTGGTGCAGCCGTAGGCGACGACGTGGTAGCCGAGCTGCTCGAGGTAGGGCAGCAGTCCGGAGTCCTTCAGGTACGCGGTCACCACCTTGGAGCCGGGGGCGAGCGAGGTCTTCACGCGCGGATGCGGCTTCATGCCCTTCTCGACCGCCTTCTTGGCCAGCAGGCCGGCGGCGAGCAGCACCCACGGATTCGACGTGTTCGTGCAGGAGGTGATCGCCGCGATGCCGATGTCGCCGTGGCCGACGTCGCCGATGGCCGCGTTGGTGACCGGGAAGCGCTTGTCCAGGTCGGCCGCGGGGCGGTTGTAGCCGCTCTCGGCCACCGGGCGGGAGAACAGTTCGTTGAAGCGGTCCTTGATCGCCTCGAGGTTCAGCCGCTCCTCGGGCTGCTTGGGACCGGACACGCTCGGACGCACCGTGGACAGGTCGAGCTCGACCACCTGCGAGTAGTCGATCTCGCCCTTGCGCGGGATGCCGAACATGCCCTGCGCCTTGAGGTAGGACTCGATCGCGTCGCAGTGCTCCTCGCGTCCGGTCATGCGGTAGTACTCGAGGGTCTTCTCGTCGATCGCGAAGAAGCCGCAGGTCGCGCCGTAGTCGGGCGCCATGTTGGCGACGGTCGCGCGGTCGGTGGCGCTCAGCGTGGACGCGCCCTCGCCGAAATACTCGACGAACTTGTTGACCACCTTGGTCTTGCGCAGCAGTTCGGTGACGGTGAGCACCAGGTCGGTCGCGGTGACGCCCGGGTTGAGTTGCCCGGTCATGTGCACGCCAACCACGTCGGGCTCGAGGAAGTAGTAAGGCTGGCCGAGCATGGCCGCCTCGGCCTCGATGCCGCCCACGCCCCAGGCCAGCACGCCGATGGCGTTGACCATGGTCGTGTGCGAGTCGGTGCCGACCGCGGAGTCCGGATAGTAGACGCCGTCCTTCTCCCAGACCCCGCGCGACAGGTACTCGAGGTTCACCTGGTGGCAGATGCCGTTGCCCGGGGGCACCACGCGGATGCCGGAGAACGCCTGCTTGGCCCACTTGAGGAAGGTGTAGCGCTCGCCGTTGCGCTCGAACTCGATCTCCATGTTCCGGCGCAACGCGTCGGTCGAGTTGTGCACGTCGACCACCACCGAGTGGTCGACCACGAGGTCGACCGGCACCAGCGGCTCGATCCGGGCGGGGTCGAAGTTCTGCCGCTTGGCTTCGGCGCGCATCGCCGCGAAGTCGTTCAGGGCCGGGAAGCCGGCCATGTCCTGGAGCATGATCCGTGCGAGCACGAAGGGCAGTTCGGTCGTGCGCTCGCCGTTGGGCTTCCAGCCGGCCAGCGCCTTGACCACATCGGGGGAGATGCGCTCGCCATCGCAGTGGCGGAGCACAGACTCGAGCACCACGCGCAGGCTGACCGGCAGCCGCGAGGTCTTGCCGAAGCCCTGCTCCTCCAGCGCCTTCAGTGAATACATCCGACCGGTCTTGCCGGACTTCAGCGTGAACTCGCGCAGGGTGTTCAGCGGATCGTTGGCCATGATGGCTTCCTCTCAGAGGCTTGTGCGTAAGGACTGTCTTGGATGACCTTGGGCGCGCATGGAACGGCGGTCCTGTGCTGCGGACGAACCGGCGACCGGCGCCACGGTCGACGGCACGCCCGGATCACGCGGACCGGGGGCGGTCGACAGCGTTCGATTTTTGCACATTTCGCGGAGGAGCGTGCCGGGCACGGCGCAGGCGGGACCCGTCCCTGATCGACAGCGCGGGTACCGCGGCGTGCGCGCCGGCTCAGCCGTACGCAGACACGCCGAACAGGGCCGCCATGCACAGGAAAGCAGCCACCCAGACGAGCGAGCGCGCCGTCGGGCGGTCCGTGACGTAGGCCACGGTGTATGCGATGCGCAGCGCGACGAAGACGACCGCCAGCAGGTCGATCCAGCCCTGCGGGGCACGTGCGAGGTGCGCGATAATGACCGCGGCAGCGAAGGGCGGGAACGCCTCGAAGTGGTTCAGGTGCGCCCACCACGCCCGCAGCCGGGCGCCCTCGGCAGCGGCGAGCTGCGCCCGCGGGGCCGCGTTGTCATAGTCGCGACGGTACTTCGCCACCGCCACCGTCAGGTAGGGCAACATCGCACAGGCAAGCACCATCCAGTAGGCAATCGTCACCGTTCCGTCCTTTCGTCGAGCGCCAGCAGGCGCGCAGATGCCATCGGCACGGCCGCCCGGCCGTGAACCGCCCATCCAGAGCCGGGGCACCCGGCCCGTACAGCCACGAACCCGATCATGACAGAGAAGATCCGCAAGACCGACGAGCAATGGCGCGCCCAGTTGAGCGCAGAGCAGTACGAGGTCACGCGCCGGCACGGGACCGAGCGCGCGTTCACCGGCGCCTACTGGGACACCAAGGCTGCCGGCACCTACCGCTGCGTATGCTGCGGCAATGCGCTGTTCGAGTCGACGACCAAGTACGACTCGGGCACCGGCTGGCCCAGCTTCTGGCAGCCGACCGTCCCGGACGCGGTGGCTACCGCAGAGGACAACAGCTGGTTCAGCCGGCGCACCGAGGTGCTGTGCGCCCGCTGCGATGCCCATCTCGGCCACGTGTTCGAGGACGGGCCCGCCCCGACCGGCCTTCGCTACTGCATGAACTCCGCAGCGCTCGACCTGGACAAGACGGGCTCCGAATGATGCGGGCACGGTTGAAGGCGGCAGCCCGGGAAATCGTCGCGGCCTTCGATCTGTCCTCCCCACCGCCCGGGAAGCAGACCACGCCGGCGATGCTGGTCGATGCGCTGGACGTGTTCTTCGAGGACTGTGAGCGCATCGACCGCGAATACGGACCGACCTCGCAGGTGCTGGGCGAGGACATCGACGGCATCGCCGACCAGATCTTCGAGTGCCTGCACGACCTCGCCGGCTGGGCCGACCGCTTCAAGCTGCGCAATGCGCGCGTCGCGGTGATCGATGTGTCGCTGGAGGTCGCCCAGTGGTGCATGCGCCACCGGGGCCAGCTGCGCCAGATCGGTCCGGTGGTGGCGGCGCTGGCCAACCGAGCGAACATGGCCGGGAACCTGGACGCCTGCATCGCGCTGTCGGACGCCTACGAGGCGGTGATCGCCAACGTCGCGGCCCGACTGCAGGCCGACCATACCTCGACGGACCCGATGCGGCCGTGGCGCCAGTTGCTGCTCAACGCTGCGATCGTCTCCACGCGCTCGCGCGACCTGCACAAGATGGAGCGCGCCTACCGCCGGATGGAGGCCCACCTGCCGTCCGAATGCGCGGCATTCTTCCAGCAGGCGGCCCACCAGGTCGCCGGGCTGGGTTTCTCGGCCGAGGCCCGCACGATGGTGCAGGCACGGCACGCGAAATGGACATCCCGGAGCCGAGCCTAGATAATCTGCCCATGAAGTGGCTGTTCGACCTTTTCCCGGTCATCCTTTTCTTCGTGGCCTACAAGATCGCAGGCCTCTACACGGCCACTGCGGTCGCGATCGTCGCGACCTTCGCGCAGATCGGCTGGCTGCGCGTGCGCGGGCGCACGGTGGAGCCGGCGCTCTGGCTGAGCCTGGGCGTGATCGTCGTGTTCGGCGGCGCAACGCTCCTGCTGCACGACGAGGCCTTCATCAAGTGGAAGCCAACCGTGCTCTACCTGCTGTTCACCGTCGGGCTGGTGGTGGCCCAGGCGGGGTTCGGCCGCAACCCGATGCGCGCGGTGATGGGGCGGCAGATCGAATTGCCCGAGCCGGTGTGGCGCTGGCTGAACCACGCCTGGGCGGCATTCTTCGCCCTGCTCGCGGTGGCGAACCTGCTGGTCGCGCACTATTTCTCGACCGACACCTGGGTGAACTTCAAGCTGTTCGGGGTCACCGCCCTGATGCTCGTGTTCGTGTTCGCCCAGGCTCTCGTGCTGTCGCGCTTCGTCGCGACCGACGAGACCCAGGACAGGGACTCACCATGACCCGCACCGGCCTGGCCGACGAGATGCGCTCCCGACTGGCCACCCTGGCACCGTCGGCTCTCGAGATCGACGACGAGAGCGCCATGCACGCCGGTCATCCCGGCGCGGCTGGCGGCGGCGGTCACTTCCGTCTGGCGCTGACCAGCGCTGCGTTCACCGGCCACGGCAAGGTGGCGCGCCACCGCATGGTGTACGCGGCGCTGGGTGACCTCATGCAGGGACGCGTCCACGCGCTGGCGATCCAGGCCCGGGCGCCCGGCGAGCCGGACGCCGGCTGACGACACCGATTCGGACAACCATTCATCCAAGGGAGCACCCGCATGAAAAGCCTCGCCCTGCAACGCTCGGTCACGCTCGCGGCCTTCGCCGCGGCCGGGCTGATGTTCAGCTCCGCTGCAATGCCCCAGGCGAAGGGGCCGGGCACGGTTGCCCGCGTGAACGGCGTCACCGTGCCGCAGAGCCGGATCGACATGCTGATGAAGCAGCAGGTCCAGCGCGGCGCGCCCGACACGCCCGACATGCGCACCCGGGTGCGCGACGAGCTCGTCAGCATGGAGGCGGTGAGCCAGGAAGCGGCCCGGCGCGGCTTCGACAAGAATGCTGACGTGCTGGTCCAGCTCGAGCTGGCTCGCCAGAACATCCTGGCCCAGGCGTACATCGCCGACTACCTCGCCAAGAACCCGGTCAGCGAGGCCGCGATGAAGGCCGAGTACGAAAAGATCCGCTCCGCGATGGGCGACCGCGAATACCGGGTGCGCCACATCCTGGTCAAGACCGAGGCCGAGGCAAAGGAGATCATGGCCGCGATCGCCGCGCGCAAGACCACCTTCGAGAAGGCCGCCGCGGAGCGGTCGGAGGACGCCGGCTCCAAGGGCCGCGGCGGCGAACTCGACTGGACGCCGCCCGCCAACCTGGTGAAGCCGTTCGCCGACGCGATGGTGAAGCTCAAGAAGGGCCAGACCGCCCCTGCGCCGGTGCAGTCGCAGTTCGGCTGGCACATCATCCGGCTCGACGACGAGCGTCCGCTGACCGCCCCGCCCTACGACGAAGTGAAGCAGCAGCTGCAGCAGCGCTTCCAGCAGCAGGCCATCGAGAAGGCGATCGCCGAGGTCCGGGCGAAGGCGAAGATCGAGTAACGGCACCCTTCGCCTGGCGTCTGCTGCACGCTCCTGCCAGCTGGGCGTGCAGCATCGACCCGCCCAGCGTTGCGCAGGCCCGCCGGCACGGTGCCGGGCGCTTTCGGTAGACTCCTCCCGCAGCCGCCCTTTTCGCGCCCTCGCCCGCCCGCCGGCGCCACCTCGAAACCGGCACGGGATCCTCCGCCGACATGCTCAAGCGCATCGAATTCGTCATCCTCACCCTGGCTGCGACCGCCTTCCTGGTGATCGTGATCACCAGCGTGTCGCTGGCGCGCAGTACTCGCGCGCTGCAGGCGCAGTTCACCGAGCGGCAGCAGTTCATCATGGCCACCACGCAGCTCGAGGTGCTCAATCGGGAACTGATCCGCGCGCTGGCCGAACTGGCCGCGCGCAACGACGACGGGCAGATCCGAGGCCTCCTTGGTGCCAACGGCATCACCTTCACCGTCGAGCAGAAGCCTGCACCGACGAAACGCTGATCGGGGCTACCGATGAACGACCTGTCCAGGCGCAACGCCACCCCGTTCGTTCCGCTGCTGCTGGTGATCATCGGCCTGCTGATCGGGTCCGTCACACAGGTCTACCAGTTGTTCAGCGAGCGCTCCACGCTGCAGACCCTGCTCTCCAACCAGGCTGCGCCCTACGCCGCCTCGCAGAAGCTGCGTACCCAGCTCGACGCGGTGGCCACCGGCACGCAGCGCCTGGCCGACGAGGGCAACCCGAACGCCCGGACGGTGGTCGAGGAACTGCGCAAGCGCGGCATCACGATCAATGCAGCCTCTGCTCCGGCATCGCTGCCAGCGCCAGTCCCGCTGCCGCAGCCAGGGGTCGTCGAGCCTGCGGCCAGGTAGGGCGCCGGAGACGGCCGCCAGCGACGGCCGAGGCTCAGCCGACGCGCAGCCGTGCGTTCCGGAACATGCGCATCCAGGGGCTGTCTTCTCCCCAGCCAGCCGGATGCCATGACAGCTGCCCGCTGCGGAAGACCCGTTCGGGATGCGGCATCAGGATCGAGAACCGTCCGTCCTCGCTGGTGAGCCCGGTGATACCGTCCGCGGCGCCGTTCGGGTTGTACGGATAGCGTTCGGTAGGCCCGCCGGTCGGCTCGACATAGCGCAACGTGACCAGCGGCGCGGCAGCGGCCCGGGCCTGCGCCGACGGGAACAACGGCAACCCCTCGCCATGCGAGACGACGACCGGTAGCCGGCTCCCCGCCATGCCATCGAAGAACAGCGACCGGGTGGGCATCACCTCGACCATCACCAGGCGCGCCTCGAACTGTTCCGACCGGTTGCGCACGAAGCGCGGCCAGCCGGACGCGCCCGGGATGAGGTCGGCCAGCCCGCTCATCATCTGGCAGCCGTTGCACACGCCCAGCCCGAAGCTGTCACCACGCGCGAAGAACGTACTGAACGCATCGAAGGCACGGGCGTTGTAGCGGATCGACTTCGCCCACCCCTCGCCCGCGCCGAGCACGTCGCCGTAGGAGAAGCCGCCACAGGCGGCGATACCGGCGAAGGCGTGCAGAGTAGCGCGCCCCTCGAGGATATCGCTCATGTGGACGTCGACGGCGGCGAAGCCCGCACGGTCGAACGCAGCCGCCATCTCGTTCTGGCCGTTCACGCCCTGCTCGCGCAGGATGGCTACCCGCGGCCTCGTGCCCGCGTGCACCCACGGCCCCTGGAGCGTGTCCTGGGGGTCGAACGTGAACCGGGCATGCAGGCCCGGCTCGGCATCGTCGCAGGCGATCGCATATGCCTCGTCGGCACAGGCCGGATTGTCGCGCAGGCGGGCGAGTAGCCAGCTGGTCTCCGACCACGACCGCCGCAACGCCGATCGCGTCTCGTCGAGCAGGACCTGGCCATCGACGACCAGCCGCAGCCGGTCGCGGTCGTTCGGCCGACCGACCTCTGAGACACACCCGGCGAGCCCGTGCGCGGCGAAGCAGGCAAGCGCGCGATCGCGCTCGCCTGCCCGGACCTGCAGCAGTGCACCCAGTTCCTCGTTGAACAGCCACGCCAGCACGCCGGATGCGTCCGCCATCCCCGGCAGTTCGCCCGGATCGAGGTCCACGCCGGTGCCGCCGGCGAACATCATCTCCGCCACGGTGGCGAGCAGCCCGCCATCGGAACGGTCATGGTAAGCAAGCAGAAGCCCGTCGCGACGCAGCGACTGGACCGCATCGAAGAAGCCGGCGAGGTCCTGCGCGCAATCGAGGTCCGGGACGACGTCGCCGAACTGCGAATGCACCTGGGCCAGCGCCGAACCACCGAGGCGAGCCCGACCCCGACCGAGGTCGGCGAGCAGCAGGCAGGTCGCGCCCGCGTCGGTACGCAGCTGCGGCGTGCTCGCCGGCCGTACGTCGACCACCGGCGCGAAAGCCGAAATGACCAGCGACACCGGCGAAGTGACCGCGCGTTCCGCGCCCTCCGCTCCAGGTTCGCGCCAGACCGTGCGCATCGACAGGGAATCCTTGCCGACCGGGATCGACAGTCCGAGCGCCGGGCACAGCGCCATCGCCACCGCATGGACGGTGTCGAACAGCGCGGCGTCCTCCCCGGGATGGCCAGCCGCGGCCATCCAGTTGCCCGACAGCTTCACCTGCCCGAGGGAGGCGACCGGCGCCGCCGCCAGGTTGGTGATCGCCTCGCCGACGGCCATCCGCCCCGAGGCCGGTGCATCGACCAGCGCGATCGGCGTACGCTCGCCGATCGACATCGCCTCGCCGGTCCAGCCGTTGAAACCGGAGAGAGTGATCGCACAGTCTGCCACTGGCACCTGCCACGGGCCTACCATCTGGTCGCGGGCCGTGAGTCCGCCGACGGTGCGGTCACCAATCGTCACCAGGAAGGACTTGTCGGCCACCGCTGGCAGGCGCAGCACCCGGTGCACCGCCTCGCGCAGGTCGATACCGGCGAGATCCAGCGCAGGTGCGCTTCGCCGAACGCGCCGGACGTCGCGCAGCATCCTGGGCGGCTTGCCGAGCAGGACATCCATCGGCATGTCGACCGGGCGGTTGCCGAAGCGCGGGTCCTCGACCACCAGCCGCCCGTCAGCGGTCGCAGTGCCGACCACCGCGAACGGGCAGCGTTCGCGCACCGCAATCGCGCGGAAGCGTTCCAGGCGCGCCGGATCGACCGCGAGCACGTAGCGCTCCTGGGATTCGTTGCTCCAGATCTGCATGGGCGACATGCCGCGCGTCTCGACCGGGACAGCGCGCAGGTCGAAGCACGCGCCCAGGCCTGCCCCGTGCGCGAGTTCGGGCAGCGCGTTCGACAGACCACCGGCGCCGACATCGTGGATCGAGAGGATCGGGTTGTCATCGCCGAGCGCCCAGCAGCGGTCGATCACCTCCTGCGCCCGGCGCTGCATCTCAGGGTTGCCGCGCTGGACCGAATCGAAGTCGAGGTCGGCGGTGTTGTGCCCGGTGTCCATGCTCGACGCCGCGCCCCCGCCCATGCCGATCAGCATGCCGGGTCCGCCGAGCTGAACCAGCGGGGCGCCGGCCGGCACCGGGGCCTTGAGCGTGCCGCCTGCCGGGATGCTGCCCAGGCCCCCGGCGAGCATGATCGGCTTGTGGTAGCCGCGCCGCTCGCCGTCGAAGGTCACTTCGAACGACCGGAAGTAGCCACACAGGTTGGGGCGGCCGAACTCGTTGTTGAAGGCCGCCGCGCCGATCGGCCCTTCGAGCATGATGCGGCAGGCATCGTCGATGCGCGCCGGCTTGCCGTACGTGCTGCCATCGGGCAGCAGTTCCCAGGGCCTGGAGTAGCCAGGCAGGTTGAGGTTGGACACGCTGAAGCCGCAGAGCCCCGCCTTGGCGCGCGCACCGCGACCGGTCGCCGCTTCGTCCCGGATCTCGCCGCCCGCACCGGTCGCTGCACCGGCGAACGGCGAGATCGCCGTCGGGTGGTTGTGCGTCTCGACCTTCATCAGGATGTGCGTGAGCTCGGTACGCCACTGATAGGTGTGAGGCAGCACGTCGGCTGACGGCGTGCGATCGGAGCTGCCCCCTGCCGGCGGCAGTGGCAGCAGCCGTGCCGTGTCGAAGCCCTCGATCACGGAGGCATTGTCGACATAGGCGACCACGGTGCCGGCCGGGCTGGTCGCATGGGTGTGGCGGATCATCCCGAACAGCGTCTCGCCGCGCTGCTCGCCGTCGATGACCCACTGCGCGTTGAAGATCTTGTGGCGGCAGTGCTCCGAGTTCGCCTGGGCGAACATCATCAGTTCGACGTCGGTCGGATGGCGTCCGAGACGGCGGAAGGCCGACACCAGGTAGTCGATCTCGTCGGCCGACAGTGCAAGGCCCAGTTGCCGGTTCGCCGCCTCCAGCGCGGCGTGGCCGTCTCCGGAAAGGTCGACCGAGGACAGCGGCGCATCGGCCATCGCCTCGAACAGGCGGTCGGCCCCTTCGAGCGAACCCAGCACCGACTCGGTCATCCGGTCGTGCACCCGCGCGGCCACGGCGGCGAGTGCCGCCGGATCGGGCGGCGCGCCGTCGGCACCCTCGATGTGCCAGGCGCAGCCCCGCTCGATGCGCAGCACCGACGGCAGCCCGCAGTGGCGCAGGATGTCGGTGGCCTTGGACGCCCACGGCGAGAGCGTGCCCAGCCGGGGCACTACCAACAGGTCGAGGCGCTGCCCGGCCTGCGGGGCGGCGTCGCCGCCCGGCCCCTCGAGCACGGCTTCGAGCCGACACAGGTCTTCGGGTGACAGCGGCCGCTCGACCTGGACGAAGTGCCACCACGTGGCGTTCAGCGAACGGATCGAAGGGGCGTCGGCCTTGAGGGCATCCAGCAGCTTCTGCAGCCGGAAGCCGGAAACGGCGCGGCTGCCGCGCAACCGGAGGATCGGCATCATCGGGGAGACGTTCGGCGCAGTGGCCCGGATCAAAGCCCGATTATACGGGCCGTCGCCCCCCGGGCGGCGGACTACAATCAATCGACCTCGTTCCCCGGATCGAAGATGCACGCCCAGCACCCCACCCCGCTGTACACGACCGCCGCCCTGCGCGAGGTCGAGACCCTCGCACAGGCCGCGATTGCCCGCGACGGGGGGCTTCCGCTGATGGAGCGCGCCGGGCAGGCGGCCGCCGAGGCCGCGCTGGGGATGCTTGGCGATCCCGGCGGCAGCGTGCTGGTGCTGGCCGGCCCGGGTAACAACGGCGGCGACGCACTGGTCGCCGCACGGCGCCTGCGCGCGGCGTTCGTTCCGGTCGACGTGGTGCTCGATGCAGACCCCGGGCGCCTGCCCCCGGATGCCCGCGCCGCCTTCGATGCGTGGATCGCCGCGGGTGGCACGGTGCACGAGGCGATCCCCAGCGACGGTCGCTGGCCACTGGTGATCGACGGGCTGTTCGGCATCGGACTGAAGCGGCCGCCCTCGGGGCTGTTTGCCGAGCGCATCGAGGCGATCGCCCGGCTCGCGGCCCGGGGCAGCCAGGTGCTTGCGCTCGATGTGCCGAGCGGACTCGACGCCGACACCGGCCAGGCGCAGGGCCGCGCGGTCGAGGCCACGCGCACGCTGACCTTCCTCGCGCTGAAGCCCGGCCTGCTCACGGCCGACGGACCGGACCACTGCGGGGCGCTCGCACTGGCCGACCTCGGCGTCGACGTGCCGGCGCTGCGGCCACCGTCCGGCCATGCACTGGATGCGCGCCAGCTCGACGGGCTGCGCCCGCCAAGGCGGCGCAACAGCCACAAGGGCAGCCATGGCAGCGTCGGCGTGATCGGCGGAGCGCCCGGCATGGTCGGGGCAGCGCTGCTCGCCGGCCGGGCGGCGCTGCTGGCCGGCGCTGGCCGGGTGATCCTCGGCCTGGTGGACGAGCAGGGACCTGTGGTCGATCCGCTCCAGCCCGAACTGATGCTGCGGCGCTGGCACGAACTGCCGCGCCTGGACGCCCTGACCACGCTGGCAGTCGGGCCCGGTCTGGGCGACTTGCCCGAGTCACATGCCGCGCTGGGCTGGGCGCTCGCCAGCGCGCTGCCGCTGGTGGTGGATGCCGACGGGCTGAACCTCGTCGCCCGGGATGCAGGGCTGCGTGCAGCGCTGGCGGCCCGCCCGGCGCCCACGGTGCTCACCCCGCATCCGGCCGAGGCGGCCCGGCTGCTCGGTATCGGCACCGATGCCGTGCAGGCCGACCGCATTGGCAGCGCCACTGCGCTCGCGTCGATGTTCAGGGCTGGCGTGGTACTCAAGGGCCAGGGCAGCGTCACTGCGCTGCCCGATGGCCAGTGGTTCATACATCGCACCGGCAACCCCGGAATGGCCAGCGCCGGCATGGGCGACGTGCTCACCGGCCTCGTCGCGTCGCTGCTCGCCCAGGGTGTGCACCTGCCGGTGGCGCTGACCGGCGCGGTGACGCTGCATGGCGCGGCCGGCGACGCGGTATCCGCCGGGCACGGCGTGCCGGAGGGGCTTGCGGGACTGACCGCTTCGGAGGTCGCGCTGCGCTGCCGGCTGCTGCTGGCACGCGGCGGCAAGGCCCGGTAACCGCCGCTCAGTGCGCCGTAGAACGGAACTCGGCGTTCAGCGTATCGACCGCCGACCGCGGCCCGGGCATGTGAGGGTTGATCACCAGCGCCGATTCGAAGGCGGCCAGCGCTTCGGCACGACGACCATGGCGCAGGCAGATCTGCGCGAAGCCGCAGATCGCCCCGAAATGGCGAGGCTCCAGTTCCAGCGTGCGCACGATGTCCGCGACGCTCTCCCGGTCGCGCTCCATCAGGAAGTACAGCGTGGCGCGCTTGTTCCACGCCTCGACGTAATCATCCCGGTCGGCGAGCAGCACATCGAGCAGCCGGCTGGCTGGCTCGAACTCGCGCGCCGCGATATGCCGGATCGCACGGTCCAGACGCTGTTCGAGGTCGGGGTCGTCATGCGAGGTCCACAGCGCCCAGATCTCGTCCTCGGCCTCTCCCGCGAGCACCAGGTCCTGGGTAGAAGCAAGCGTGCAGAACAGGTCCGCGAGGCGGCGTGCCTGCGCGGTACCCGGCGCCGGCAACGGCGGGCGGCACACCACCAGCCGCAGCGCACGGTCGAACAGCGGCCAGCTCATGCCTGCAGACCCTTCACGGCGCGAGCTCGATGCCCGACGAACGCACGACCTTGGCCCACTTC
>CANHBC010000062.1 GCA_947458835.1 Betaproteobacteria bacterium
GACAGCATTACAACAGCGATCGACCACACTCGAGCCTTGGTTACCGCACGCCGATCGAGTTCAAGCAGCAGTTACAGCAGTTCACCCCACCCCACACGGATCACGCCATTCTCAACTGATCAGTGGTCCGAAAAATCCCGGCAGGTCAGCGGCATAACGGGTGGCGCATGAGGGCTTTCAGCCGTATTGCGTCCTGCTTCGCACTCTTGAGGCTTGGCAGGACTTCAGCAATGTACCGGGCGATCACCTCGGCCAAGGTCGTTCTCTGAGCTTCGGAGCCGCTCGAGTAGTAACCCCGATCCATCGCGGTCTCGATCGACCGGGCCCACTTCTCGGCGTCTCGACGAGTGGTGAAGCTGCGGGTGACCGTCGGATGCCCTCTGCGACGGATACGGGCCTGCCAGACATCGTTTCTGAGGCTGATCGCAGCCATTCCAGATCTCCAGTGGAGCAGGAATGGAGCAGGCCGTCACGGCACGCTCGCGTCGATGTTGATCTGTCAGCGGTTACTTCGCCGCGACCCAGTGGCCACTGCGGCCACCGGACTTCTCGAGCAGGCCGATGCCGGTCATGGACATTCCGCGGTCGATCGCCTTGCACATGTCGTAGATCGTGAGCAGCCCGACGCTGACCGCGGTCAGCGCTTCCATCTCGACACCGGTGCGGCCCACGGTCTCGGCCACCACCGTGCAGCCGACCGAACTGTCCGTCTCGTCGAGGTCGAATTCGGCCTCGACCCGGGTCAGCGGCAGGGGATGGCACAGCGGCACCAGGTCGGCCGTGCGCTTGGCGGCCATGATCGCCGCCAGGCGTGCGATGCCGATCACGTCGCCCTTGCCGATCGCACCGGCGCGGATGCGCTCGAGCGTGGCGGGCTGCATCCGGATGCGTCCGGTGGCACGGGCGCGGCGTGCGGTCTCTGCCTTGGCTCCGACGTCGACCATCACCGCCCGCCCCTCACGGTCGAAGTGCGTGAGTTCGGCGGCGGCCTCTGCGGGCGCTGTGGGACTGGGTGCGGTCGGGCTCATCGTCTGTGGCAGTTCGGCTCCGGCCGGGCGGCGGGTGCGGCCGGCGGCAACCGGTACCTGACCTCTCGGCAGTCAACGGATTTATGATAACACCATGGTTCCTTCGATCCGACCGCCATGGCTGCTGGCCAGTTCCTCCGGTGCGCGACTCGGCCGCGTGCTGCGGGCGTGCGCGCTGGCGGCCGCGCTGTCGGTGCAGCTCGCCGGCGCCGGCGAACTGCCCGACCTGGGCGACGTCTCGCGCGGCGTGCTGTCCACCGCCCAGGAGCGGCAGATCGGCATCGCGGTGATGCGCGAGGTGCGCAACGACCGCAGCTTCCTCGATGACGCGGAACTCAACGCCTACCTGTCCAACCTGGGCTATCGCCTGGCGTCGAACAGCCCCGATGCCCGGATCCCGTTCGAGTTCTTCGTGATGGACGACCGTATGGTCAACGCCTTCGCGCTTCCGGGCGGCTTCATCGGCGTGCATACCGGGCTGATGGCAACTGCGCAGAGCGAGTCCGAACTGGCCGCGGTGATCGCCCACGAGATCGCACACGTCACCCAGGGCCACATCGCGCGGCTGGTGGCCAACCAGCAGCAGGCTCAGCTGGGCTCGCTGGTGGCGATGGCGCTGGCGCTGCTGGCCGCGCGCTCCAGCCCGCAGCTGGCCCAGGGCGCGATCGTCGGCGCCCAGGCGGCGGTGGTGCAGAGCCAGCTCAACTTCACGCGCGACATGGAGCGCGATGCCGACCGCGTGGGGCTATCCATCCTCGAGCGCTCCGGCTTCGACGTTCGCGGCATGTCGTCGTTCTTCGAGCGGCTGCAGCGCTCAACGCGCAGCCTCGAGACCTCCGCGCCAGCCTACCTGCGTACCCATCCGATGACTACCGAGCGCATTGCCGATGCGCTCAACCGGATCGACACGCTGCCCTACCGGCAGGTGCGCGACGATCCCGAGTTCCAGTTCGTCCGCGCACGCCTGATCGCGGCGCAGGGCGGCGCGCGCGAGGCGGTGCAGTCCTTCGAGGCGGGCCTTCGCCAGGGGGCCTATGCGAACGAGGCGGCCCATCGCTTCGGCCTCGTCCATGCGCTGCTGCGTAACCGTGACCCTGCGCGCGCGCGCAAGGAACTGGCCGCCCTGCGTGCGATCGCGCCGCGCCTGGCGATCATCGACGCACTCGAGGGCGACGTGCTGGTCGCCGCCGGCGACCTCAAGGCGGCCGCGGCCTTCTATCCCGCGGCGCTGCGCGAGCAGCCGCGCTATCGCGCGCTCGTCTACGACTACGCCGAGCTGCTGCTGCGCACGGGCCAGCCCTCTGCTGCGCTGAAGGTCGCCGCCGACGCGCTGCAGTTCTACCCGTCCGACCATCGGCTGTATTTCCTTCAGGCCCGCGCCCATGCCGACCTGGGAAAGATGCTTGCACAGGGCCGTGCGCAGGCCGAGGCGAACGTGCTGCTCGGCAACCGTGCGCTGGCGATCGAACAGCTGCAGAACGCGCTGCGGGCGGGCGACGGTGATTTCTTCGAACTGTCGGCGGCCGAATCGCGGCTGCGTCAGCTGCGCGCCCAGCAGCCGGCCCAGCAGCCCGGCCGCAAGGGCAATGGCTGACCGGCGGCTTGCGCCCCGTGGAAGTATCATTGGAACCATCGACCAACCAAGGCAGGGCAGGGGGGTACATGACTGATGCGCTCGAATGCGACCGCGAGCTCGATACGCGCGGCCTGAACTGTCCGTTGCCGATCCTGCGCACCAAGAAGGCGCTGAACGAGCTGATCACTGGCCAGGTACTGAAGGTGGTGTCCACCGATCCCGGGGCCACGAAGGACTTCCAGGCGTTCTCGCGGCAGACCGGCAATGCCCTGGTCGGTTCGTCCGAGGCGGACGGTGAATTCGTCTTCTACTTGAAGAAGAAGTGACCGCTGGCGGGCGGGTGCCGCCTGACCGGCCACACGGCTGCCACGGCTTCGGCCGGGCCTGTCGCGCAGCCGCTGCCATGCCGGCCTCACGCGCCTGACCGCTGCCTCAGTGGTGGCGGCAGCAGACGCTGCTCCAGTGCATGGAACAGGCCCTGCACGGCCAGCGCCAGCGCGGCCGCCGGCAGCGCACCGGCGAGCAGGACCGTCGCGTCGTTCAGGGCGAGGCCGGTGGCGATCCGCTCGCCGTAGCCGCCGGCACCGATGAACGCGGCGATGGTGGCGGTACCGACGTTGATCACGGCCGAGGTCTGTACCCCGGCGAGGATCGCGCCGAGCGCGAGCGGCAGCTCGATGCGTAGCAGCCGCGCGCTGCGCGACAGGCCCAGCGCCACCGCCGCGTCGCGCAGCGCTGGCGGTATCGATTCCAGACCGGCGCAGGTGTTGCGCACGATCGGCAGCAACCCGTAGAGGAACAGCGCGGTGAGCGCCGGCAGCATGCCGATGCGTGCGTACAGCGCGATCAGGAATGCGAGCAGCGCCAGCGACGGGATGGTCTGCACCAGGCTGACCGCCGCCAGCACCCAGCGGCGCGCCCGGGGGCTGCCCGCGCACCAGATGCCGAGCGGGATGCCGACCACGACCGAGGCCAGCAGCGAGGCGAACACCAGCACCAGGTGCTCGCCGGTCAGGCGCAGGAAGTCCGCGTCGAACAGCGTACCTGCCAGGCTGCGTCTGCCCGAGGCCTGGCCGGCGTCCGCCACCGCTCGCGACGGTGGCTGTGTACCGCCGGCGGCCGCCTCGGGCGTGCCTGCGGCGGGCAGGGGCAGACGGGCCACGAACCCGGCGGCCACCGCGGCGAACGATTCCCCGCCGACTTCCGCGCGTGCGTTGAGCGAGCGCATGGTCGGGTCGTCGATGCGCCCTTCCAGCACCCGCAGCGCGGCGTAGGTGCGCGGCAGGCGCTGCTCGAGGCCGACGCGGTGGAGCAGGACGGCGTCGTAGCGCGGGAACCAGCCCCGGTCGTCCTCGAGCACGCGCAGTGCATGGCGCTCGATCGCGGCGTCGGTCGAGTAGACGTCGATCACGTCGAGCTGGCCGGCCGCAATGGCGCCGAACTTGAGCCCGTGCTCCATGCCGCGCGGGGTCCGGAACGGCAGTCCGTAGCGGGTACGCAGCCCCGGCCAGCCGTCGGCACGGCCGAGGAATTCCTGCGTCAGGCCCAGGCGCAGCTTCGGATGGGCAGCCAGGTCGGAGATGCGCGCGATCTTCAGCTGCTCCGCCTGGGCAGCGGGCATCGCCAGCGCGTAGGTGTTGTTGAAGCCCAGAGGTCGCGATACCGCGAGCCCTTCACGGCGCAGCGCCTCGGCCAGCGCGGCCGCATCGTCCGGGTCGGGCAGGCGCAGGATCTCGCGCGCCAGCGTTCCGGTGTACTCGACGTAGACGTCGATCGCACCTGAACGCAGCGCCGCCTGGACGATGCCCGTGTTGCCCAGCCCGGGCTCGTGGCGCACTGCCGCCTCGCCGGCCGATTCGGCGGTCCGGCGGACGATCTCGCCCAGGATGTAGGACTCGGTGAAGCGCTTGCTGCCCACCACCAGTGCCTTGGCCTGCGGCCTCTCCAGCGCCGGTTCGCTCGCCCGCGCCGGGGCGGCCCCGGCCACCAGCGTCGCGGCCAGTATCACGACGATCGCCGCGGCCATCGCCGGGATCCGTGCCCGCGTGCCCGGCATGCCTGCCGCCAGCGCGTCGGCCAGGCGTACCGGGAGCGCCCGCCGGGTGGAATGCCGGGTGCCGGCGGTCACCGGCTGCGTTCCGCCGGTACGGCGTGCTGGGCGCGCACGAACCGGGTCACGAACGGATCGGCGGGGCGGTCGAGCAGGTCGGACAGCGACCCGCGCTGCACCAGTTCGCCGGCCCGCATCAGCAGGATGTCGTCACCCAGCGCGGCTGCCTCGTGCAGGTCGTGCGTCACCCACAGCACCGTCTTGCCGAGGGCGCCGAACAGGTCCTTCAGTTCCCGCTGCAGGTCGTCGCGGGTGATCGGATCGAGCGCGGACAGTGGCTCGTCGCAGAGCAGCAGCGGCGGGTCGGGCAGCAGCGCGCGCGCGATGCCGATCCGCTGGCGCTCGCCACCGGACAGTGTCGACGGATACTGCGCGAGCAGCCGCGGATCGATGCGCGCCAGTTCGGTCACCGCGGCCAGGCGCCGGCGGATGCGCAATTCGTCCCAGCGCAGGTGTCGTGCGAGCAGGGTGATGTTGTCGCGTGCGGTCAGGTGCGGGAACAGCCCGCCATCCTGGATCACGTAGCCGGTGCGGTGGCGCAGCGCCATCACGGTCCCGGGCCCGAGCGGGATGCCGTCGATCTCCACCGAGCCTGCGTCCGGCTCGACCAGCCCGATCAGCAGCCGCAGCAGCGTCGACTTGCCGCAACCGCTGGGCCCCAGCAGCACCGATACGCGGCCGCGTCCGAACCGAGCGGTCAGCGGGGCCAGCGCTACCTTGCCGCCGAAGGACCGGGACAGGCCGCGGACCTCGATCATCCCGCGCTGCCGGGCCTGGCGGGTGTGTCGGTGGAGCCTTGCCGGGCGCGCCAGGCCTCCAGGTTCGTCCGGTAGCGTTCGCAGGCGTCTTCGTACAGGTCGAAGATGCAGGGCGTGCAGCCGCTGCCGCAGCAGTCCTCGAGCGCAGGCTCGACCGGCGGTTGAGGAGCAGGGTCGGGGTGTCGACCCGCGGCAGGGCGTTCGGTCTTGCGGTCCATGGATCATCGTACCAAACGGCGGGGCCATGCCGGGCGGGGCGGGTGACGACCACGGCTGAAGTTTCCACCGTCCGGGCCGTTATCGGTTTCAGGCCTGCGGTGCGAGCGTCCGTCCGTATCCGTCGGTGCCCTTCGCGCCAACCGCCGCCCGCGTGCGGCCGATCCTGCCCCCCGGGAGAATCGTTCCACCGCCATGCTCCGCCCCGTCGAAATCCGGCCC
Organism: Betaproteobacteria bacterium; assembly: GCA_947458835.1. Lineage (GTDB taxonomy): Bacteria > Pseudomonadota > Gammaproteobacteria > Burkholderiales > CAIKXV01 > CAIKXV01. The sequence goes on from CANHBC010000062.1 coordinate 5,911, forward strand.
GAGCTGATCGGGCATCCGCTGCCGTGGGACCTTTACGATCGCTCCGGCGTGCTCCTGCTCGCCCGCGGCGCGATGCTGGTGGACGTGGCCTGCCTGGCGCGGCTCAACGCGCGCAAGCTGTACGCCCGTGCCGAGGACGTCGATGGCCTCGAGGTGTCGGAGCTGCTCTCGCCGTTCACCGCGCTGGCCGAGGCCAGCGCCTCGCTGCGCGCGGTGTTCGAGGCCGGACCCGAAGAGGCGGTGACCGGGCGCGTGCAGCGCATCGCCGATACTGTGCGCGCGGTGGTGGCGACCGACCGCGACGCTTGCCTGGGCTGGATCGCGCTCGACCGCAGCGCCTCCTACTGCCTGCGTCACAGTCTGTCGGTCGCGCTGGTCTGCGAACTGGTGGCGAGCGAGCTCCGGCTGCCACCGGTCGAGCAGCGCTCCCTGCTGTGCGCGGCGCTGACCATGAACGTCGGCATGCACGAACTGCAGGACCGCCTGGCCCTGCGGCTGGGTGAACTCGATCCTGCGGAGCGCGCGCAGGTCGCCGGCCATCCCGCGATCGGCCGCGCCTGGCTGTGCGCGCGTGGCGTGGTCGACGAGGTCTGGCTGTCGGCAGTGGCCGACCACCATGAACTGCTCGACGGTCGGGGCTACCCGCGCGGCCTCGTCGCCTCGATGATCGCGCTGCCGGCCAGGCTGATCGCCCTGGCCGACATCTACTGCGCCAAGACCAGTGAACGGTTCTACCGGCCGCCGAAGCTGCCGGACGCGGTCGCGCGCGAGATCCTGCGCGGGCGTGGCACCGCGGTCGATCCGATGCTGGCCGGGATCCTGTTCCGGCTGATCGGTGCCCATCCGCCCGGCACGCTGGTGCGCCTGGCCAACCGCGAGGTCGCGGTGATCACCCACCACGCGCCCGGCGGCCAGCCGCTGGTGGCGAGCGTGCTCAACCCGAAGGGAGAGCCCCTGCCGCAGCCGGCACCGCGCGAGGCTTCGAAGCTCGCTACCGCCATCCGCAGCTTCATCACCTTCGACGCCGCGGAGCATCGCTTCGACCTGGAGCGGATCTGGGGCTACGCCCGCTGAGCGGCTGCCAGGCGCTGGCCGCAGGAGACGCGCCTCGCGCCCCCGGGGTTTCGCGCCGCGCCCCCTCAGCCCCCTGGTCACCCTCGGGTGGCGGCGTGCACCTACTTCAGCCGTGCCAGCTGCGCGCCAACCTTCTCCAGCGTCGCCGTGAAACCGGCCAGGCGCGCCCGCTCCTGTTCCAGTACCTGGGCGGGTGCGCGCGCCACGAAGTTCTCGTTGGCGAGCTTGCCGCGGGCCTTCGCGATCTCGTGCTCGAGTCGGGTGGCCTCCTTGCCTAGGCGTTCCCGCTCGGCGGCGATGTCCACCTCGACCTTCAGCACCAGGCGCGTGGTCCCCACCACGGCCACCGGCGCGTCAGCGGCGCCGTCGTCCGCCGCCGTGTCCGTGCCTGCCGGCGCGTCAGCGGCGACGGTGACCGTCGACAGGCGGGCGAGCGGCACCAGGTAGCGGCCGAACCGTGCCACCGACCCGTCGTCACCGAAGGCCACCAGCGGCACCTTCTGCGCCGGGGAGAGGTTCAGTTCGCCGCGCAGCTGCCGGCAGGCATTGACCAGCGCCTTGAGGCGCTCGACCGCCGCGTCCGCCGCGGGATCGATACGCTCCGGCTGCGACTGCGGATAGGGCTGGACCATGATGCTGGAGTCCTCGTCCGCGCGCCGCTTGCCGGCGGCCACCGACACCGTCTGCCAGAGCGCCTCGGTGATGAACGGGATCACCGGGTGCGCCAGGCGCAGCGTGGCCTCGAGCACGCGCAGCAGGGTACGGCGGGTACCGCGCTGCACGGCGGGGTCTTCGTCCTGCAGCTGCACCTTGGCCAGCTCGACGTACCAGTCGCAGTACTCGTCCCAGGCGAAGCGGTAGATCGCCTGCGCGACGTTGTCGAGGCGGTAGTCGGCGAAGCCACGCGCCACCTCGGCCTCGACCCGCTGCAACTCGCCGATGATCCAGCGGTCGGCCTCGGACAGCACGACCGGCGCCTGCTCGTCCAGCCCGCAGTCGTGGCCGTCGGTGTTCATCAGCACGAACCGGGTGGCGTTCCACAGCTTGTTGCAGAAGTTGCGGTAGCCCTCGCAGCGCTTGAAGTCGAAGTTCACGTTGCGCCCGAGCGTGGCGTAGGCCGCCATCGTGAAGCGCAGCGCGTCTGCGCCGTAGGGCGGTATGCCAGCCGGGAACTCCTTCTTCGTGCGCGCGGCGACCTTCGGCGCAGTCTCGGGGCGGCGCAGCCCGGTGGTCCGCTTCTCGAGCAGCGGCTCGATCGCGATGCCCTCGATCAGGTCGACCGGGTCGATCGTGTTGCCCTCGGACTTGGACATCTTCTTGCCCTCGGCATCGCGCACGATGCCGTGGATGTAGACGTCGCGGAACGGGATGCGGCCGGTGAAGTGCAGGGTCATCATGACCATGCGTGCCACCCAGAAGAAGATGATCTCGTAGCCGGTGACCAGCACCGACGAGGGCAGGTACAGGTCGTACGGGACCTTGCGCGCGGACGGCGCGTCGGGCTCGGCCGAACCGGGCCAGCCCAGCGTCGAGAAGCAGACCAGCGCCGAGGAGTACCAGGTGTCGAGCACGTCCGGGTCGCGCGTGAGCGGGCCGTCGCTGCCGCGCGCCCGCGCCTGCGCGAGTGCCTCGGCCTCGCTGCGCGCGACGTAGGCATGGCCGTCGGGCCCGTACCAGGCCGGGATCTGGTGTCCCCACCAGAGCTGGCGCGAGATGCACCAGTCCTGGATGTTGTCGAGCCACTGGTTGTAGGTGCTGGTCCAGTTCTCGGGGAAGAAGCGGACCTGGCCGTCGCGCACGGCGTCCTGGGCGACCTCGCTGATCGAGCGTCCAGGATTCAGCGTGCCGTCCGGCGCGGGCTTGCGCATCGCGACGAACCACTGGTCGGTGAGCATCGGCTCGACCACCTCGCCGGTGCGGGCGCAGCGCGGCACCATCATCTTGTGCGGCTTCTCGGCCACCAGCAGGCCGGCCTCGCGCAGGTCGGCGAGCACGGCCTTGCGCGCGACGTAGCGGTCCATGCCGCGGTACTTCTCCGGCGCGTGGTCGTTCACCTTCGCATCCAGGGTCAGGATGCCGATCGGCGCCAGCCCGTGGCGTTCGCCGACCTGGAAGTCGTTGAAGTCGTGCGCCGGGGTGATCTTCACGCAGCCGGTGCCGAAGGCAGGGTCGACATAGGCGTCGGCGATCACCGGGATCTCGCGGCCGGTGAGCGGCAGCACGAGCTTGCGCCCGACCAGCGCGCGGTAGCGATCGTCGTCCGGATGTACGGCCACGGCGACGTCGCCGAGCATGGTCTCGGGACGGGTGGTGGCCACGACCAGGCCGCCCTCGGCCTCGCCGGCGAGCGGATAACGGATCTCCCACAGCCGGCCGTCCTCCTCCTCGCTCTCGACCTCCAGGTCGGACACGGCGGTGCCCAGCTTCGGGTCCCAGTTGACCAGCCGCTTGCCGCGGTAGATCAGTCCCTGTTCGTACAGCCGAACGAAGGTGTCCACCACGACGGTGGACAGCGACTCGTCCATCGTGAAGTACTCGCGCTGGAAGTCGGCCGATGCACCCAGGCGCTTCATCTGGTTGATGATCGTGTCGCCGGAGTAGCGCTTCCAGTCCCAGACCTGGTCGATGAACTTCTCGCGGCCGAGCGCGTGGCGCGACTGTCCCCTGGCCTCGAGCTGGCGCTCGACCACGATCTGCGTCGCGATGCCGGCATGGTCGGTACCCGGCAGCCAGAGCGTGTTGAAGCCGCGCATCCGGTGGTAGCGGGTCAGCGCGTCCATGATCGTCTGGTTGAACGCGTGCCCCATGTGCAGGATGCCGGTCACGTTGGGCGGGGGCAACTGGATCGCGAACGCCGGCTTGCCGGGTTCGGTGCCGGCGGCGAAATAGCCGCGGCGTTCCCACTCCGGGCCCCAGAACGATTCGATGCTGCCCGGTTCGAAGCTCTTCGGAAGTTCCATGGATCCTTGGCGCATGCTGGCGGTGGAAGACAGGCGCCCGATTATAGGGGCAGGGCCCGTCGCCGCCCGGCAGCGCCCGGTCGCCGATCAGGCCGGCCCGTTGCCGCCACCGTGGCGGGCGAGGTCGGCGACGGCCTGGTCGAGGGCGCGGTCGACCTCGGCCCGTACCTGGTCGCGGATGCGTGACGCCTGCTCGTCGCGCCAGGCGGCCAGTTCGTCGCGCAGGCTGCGTTCGACATCGATCAGCGTGCGCTCCAGGTCGGCGATCGCGCGTTCGCAGAGGCGTTGCTGGAGGTCGGGATCGAGCAGCGAGGCAATGCGCTGGCGCAGTTCGTCCTCGCGATCGGGCTCAGGGAGGGAGGCCGGCGCGTCCATCGGCACCGGCGGGTGCATCGCCACCGGCGCGGTCGATGCCGTGACGGGCAGGGGCGGCGGTGCGAGGGCGGGCAGGCTGCTCTCGACTTCCACTGTCTCGGTCAGGGTCGGGATATGGCCGCCGGTGGGGATCGCCTGCAGGTCGGCAGAGGGAGTCGTCCAGTAGACCGGGTCGTGCAGCGTGGGGATCTCGGCGAGGGCTGGCGGATGCTCGCCCGGGGTCTCCGTGCCCCTGAGGCGGCCGAGCAGGGCCTGCAGTTTGTCCAGCACCTTTGCGCCATCGCCCGTCGCGGACGGCGGTTGCGTCCCGGCTGGCCCGGGCGCCTTCGGAAACGGTGTCTCTGCCATCGCAGGGTCAGCCGGCCGCCGGCCGGCCGTCGACGGCGCCAGTGCGTTCAGGCTTCGCCAGATCATGCGAGGTCAGGGCGTAGCCGCGCTCGGCGTAGAAGCGCCAGCGGTTGCGCGCCCGCTGCCGGTCTTCGGCCTCGAGCGAGACGATCTCGACCAGCCGCTCGAAGCGGCTGAACACCGCTGGGGTCTCGTCGGTCAGGTTGAGCAGGACCTGGTCATGCGGCAGCGGGTCGGTCGCATGGTCGACGATCACCGGCGTGCGCCCCGCGAGCGGGTGCCCGGCGCGCACATGCGGCAGGAAGCTCAGCTGCGCGAACGTCCACATCAGTCGGTCCACTCGTTCGGCATGCGCCTCGTCGGCGGTCAGCACGAACAGGCGTACCCCCCGCTCGATCGCCTTGGCGGCGATCGTGCAGGCGGTGCGCTCGCGCGATTCGACGTTGACGTAGAAGTCGACCCGGGTCATCGTGCCGCTGACCGTAACGTGTTCAGGCCGGCGGCGCGGACCGCGCCCGCCCGACCAGGAACTCGACCAGCAGCGGTACCGGTCGCCCGGTCGCCCCCTTGTCGCGGCCGGACTTCCAGGCGGTGCCGGCGATGTCCAGGTGCGCCCACGGGTACTTGCGCGCGAACCGGGCCAGGTAGCACGCGGCGGTGACGCTGCCGGCCGGCCGGCCGCCGATGTTCGCGAAATCGGCGAAGTTGCTCTTCAACTGCTCCTGGTAGTCGTCCCACAGCGGCATGTGCCAGACACGGTCCCAGGCGGCGTCGCCGGCCTGCTGTACCTCGCGCGCGACCGTCTCGTTGTTGGCGTAGAGACCGGAGGCGACATGGCCGAGCGCGATCACGCAGGCGCCGGTGAGCGTCGCGATGTCGATCACCACGGCCGGCTGGTGGCGTTCGCACCAGGTCATCGCATCGCACAGCACCAGGCGCCCCTCGGCATCGGTGTTCAGGATCTCGACCGTCTGCCCCGACATCGTCGTGACGATGTCGCCCGGGCGCGTAGCGTTGCCGCCAGGCATGTTCTCGGCCGCCGCGACTACCCCGACCACGTTGATCGGCAGCCGCAGCATCGCCACCGCCTTCATCGTGCCGAGCACGCTGGCGCCCCCGGCCATGTCGAACTTCATCTCGTCCATCTCGGGCGCCGACTTCATCGAGATGCCCCCGGTGTCGAAGGTGATGCCCTTGCCGATCAGCACCACCGGCGCGGACTTGCGCCCGCCGCCGTTCCACGACAGCGAGATCAGCTTCGGCGGCTGCCGGCTGCCGCGCGCGACCGCGAGCAGCGCGCCCATGCCGAGCCGTTCCATGTCCTTCTGGTCGAGCACCTCGAGCTTGAGCCGGTGGGACTTCGCCAGCGCCGCGGCCTGCGCCGCGAGGTAGGTCGGGTGGCAGATGTTCGGCGGCAGGTTCGCCAGGTCGCGGGCGAAGTTCATGCCCTGGGCGGTGGCCACGCCCTGCGCGAGCGCGGCCTCGGCGTCGACGTTGGTGCGCGCGCCGACCTTGAGTGAGATCGAACGCAGGGCCGGCTCGTTGCGCTCGGGCTGGCTCTTCATCTGGTCGAACCGGTAGAGCGTCTCCATCGCGACCACCACCGCCTGGGTGATTGCCCAGGCCTGGCTGCGGCCGCCGACCGGTACCTCGGTCAGGCACAGCAGCGCGTCGCTGGCGCCGGTCTGGCGCAGCGCCGACACGGCCGCACGTACCGCCTCACGGTAGGCCTTCTCGCGAAACTCTCCGGCAGGCCCGAGGCCGACCAGCAGGATGCGCTCGAACACCTTGCCCTCGACCCGCGACACGAGCAGGGTGGTGCCGGCCTTGCCTTCGAAGTCGCCCTGCTTGACGATGGCGGACAGCGAGCCTCGGGTGGCCTTGTCGACTGCCAGCGCGGAAGCGGACAGTTCGCGCGCCTGGAACACGCCCACCACGGCGCACGCACTCTTCAGCTTCTCGGGGCTGCCGGTCTTTATGCTAAATTCCATCTGATGTCCCTCGCTCAGGTAACTGATCTGGCTGCTGCCATGGCGCGGCCCATTATCGGCGTGCGGTCTCCCCCAAGTCAAAACGATCGGGCTGTTGCCGCTGGTGGTCTGCGCCAGCCGCATCGTCGTGCCCGGGGTGGGTGGCCGGCGCGGGTACCCGTGCGGTGATCTTCTACCGCTCGCTGCTGAGGGAGTTCTTCCTCACGGCCTCGGCCGTGTGCGCGGTGCTGCTCGCGATCATGGTCACCACCCAGTTCATCCGCCTGCTCGGGATGGCTGCGGGGGGAAAGTTCGCGGCCGACGGCGTCGCGGCCATCCTCGGCTTCACCGCGTTCCACTACCTGCCGATCGTCCTGTCGCTCACGCTGTTCATCACGGTGCTGAGCTGCCTGACCCGGATGCATCGCGACTCCGAGATGGTGGTCTGGTCGGCCAGCGGCGTGTCGCCGCAGGCCTGGGTCGGGCCGGTGCTGGCGTTCGCGCTGCCGCTGTCGCTGCTGATCGGCGCACTGAGCCTGGGTCTGTCGCCCTGGGCCAACCAGAAGAGCGACGAGTTCCGCCGCCAGCTGGAGGCGCGCGATGAGTCGGCGAGCGTGTCGGCCGGCGTGTTCCGCGAATCGCGTGGCGGAGACAGGGTCTTCTTCGTCGAGTCGGTGTCGCGCGAAGACAATACGGTCGGCAACGTGTTCGTGCATTCGCTGCAGAACCAGAAGGCCGGCAGCATGGTCGCGCGCCGCGGCTTCCTCGAGACGCTCGAGAACGGCGACCGCTTCCTCGTGCTCGAGCAGGGCCGCCGCTACGAGGGTGATCCCGGCTCGGCCGAGTTCCGTACTACCGTGTTCGAGCGTTACGCGATCCGCATCGAGACGGCGGAGTCGCGCAGCGGCAGTCGTCCGATCAAGGGCACGCCGACGCTGGAACTGCTGGCCAACCCGGTACCAGCGCACGTCGCGGAATTCACCTGGCGCTTCGGGCTGCCGGTCATGGCGGTGATCCTCGCGCTGGCGGCGATCCCGCTGTCCTACGTCAACCCGCGCGTGGGACGGTCGCTCAACTACGTGGTCGCGGTCATGCTGTACATGCTCTACAGCAACCTGCTGTCGATCGCGCAGGCCTGGATCGCCCAGGGACGGCTCTCGCCCTCCACCGGCCTCTGGATCGTGCATGCGCTGATGCTGGCGGTGACTGTGGCGATGTTCTCGAGGCGGGCGTTCGCCTTGTCGCTGACCCACCGGTTGCCGCGGCTGCCCCGCCTGCGCTGGCCGTGGCGGGCCACCGCCGGCCGGGCCGACTGAGGCCTCGCGTCCGATGGTCGTCGTCAGCCGCTACCTCAGGCGCGAGGTCTACACCACCACCGGGCTGGTGGTCGCCGCGCTGCTCGGGCTGTTCGCGCTGTTCGACCTGATCGGCGAACTCGACGAGATGGGCGAGGGGTCGTACCGGCTGCGCGACATGTTCATCTACGTACTGCTGAACATGCCAGGGCACCTGTACGAGGCCCTGCCGGTGGCCGCGCTGATCGGCACCACGTTCGCGCTGACCCAGATGGCCCAGCAGTCGGAGTACACGGTGATCCGTGCCTCCGGCGTATCGGCCTGGCGGATGGCGCTGGTGCTGGTGCGCGCGGGCATCACCATCGCGCTGGTGGGCGTGCTGGTGGGCGAGGCGGTCGCACCGGTGTCCGAGCGTGCCGCGCAGGCGCTGCGCCTGCAGGCCAAGGCGGCGGTGGTCGCGCAGGAGTTCCGGTCCGGGCTCTGGGTGAAGGACGGCAACAGCTTCATCAACGTGTCCCAGGTGACTCCGGAGCCGACGCTGATCGGCCTGCGTGTGTACGAATTCGACGACCAGTGGCGCCTGAGCCGGGTGTGGTTCGCCAGCCGAGGCACCTGGCTCGGCGACAACCGCTGGCAGATGGAAGGCGTGAACGAGACCCGCTTCGAGGGCGAGCGTACCCGCGTGGAGCGGGTGGCCACGCGCGAGTGGACTTCGGTGCTCACGCCCGGGCTGCTGACCGTGCTGCTGGTGCAGCCGAACGAGATGTCCGCCGCCAGCCTGTGGCAGTACGTCCAGCACCTGCGCGGCAGCCGGCAGGCGGCCAGCCGGTACGAGATCGCGCTCTGGCGCAAGGCGGTATACCCTCTGGGCATCGTCGTGATGCTGGTGCTGGCGCTGCCGTTCGCCCAGCAGGCACGACGCACCAGCGCCGGTCCGCGGGTGTTCGCCGGCATCATGCTCGGGTTGGCGTTCTTCTTCCTGAACACGCTGGCATCGCATGCCGGCTGGCTGTACGAATGGCCGCCGCTGCTGGCCGCGGTGCTGGCACCGCTCAGCTTCCTTGCGCTGGCGCTGGCGCTGGTCGCCTGGTTCGAGCGGCGCTGACGGCAGGCTTCGCAGTGCGCCCGGGCAGGGTAGTGCCGCGGGTCGCCGTCAGGCGGCGACCTGTACCAGCCGCGTGCCAGCGAGCCGATCGTGCAGGAACTGGCGGTCGCGGTCGACCAGTGCCCAGGCCAGGCCGGCACCGGCGGCCAGCACGCTGGGCCAGGCGAGCAGGTAGCGATACGCTGCCCGTCCGGGTCGCAGCGGCGCGCCGTCGGCCTCGACCACCCGCAGCCGCCAGGTGCGCATCGGCAGCGTCTGGCCACCGCGCGTCCAGAACCAGCCGAAGTAGAGGCCGAGCACCCCGACGATCCAGGCGCGGAACAGCCAGAGTGCCCAGCCTCCGGTCGCGTCATGACCGGTCGCCAGGTGCAGCGGCACCACGAAGGCAAGCCCGGAGAGCAGCAGCAGCGCGACCACGATCAGGGATTCATACAGCAGGCTGCTCAGGCGGCGCAGCAGCGTCGCCGTGGGAGCCGGGGCGTCGACCATGCGCGTCCCCGGGCTACTGGGAAGTCGTTGCGGAGGCCGCCTCGCCGCCTTCCGGCGCGGCGGGTTGCCTGGCGTCCTGCCAGCGCCGCGCGACGTCCTGGCGCTGGTCGGCGGGCAGCCGGTTCAGCTGCTGATAGTTCTTGCGCGCACGCTCGCGCTCCTCGCTCGACAGTTGCGCCCACTCGGACAGGCGCGACTGCACGCGCTCGCGCTGTTCGGTGGACATCGTGCCCTGGCGCTGGGCAATGCCGATCAGCTTGCGCCGGGTCTGCACGCCGAGCGAATCCCAGGTCTCTTCGAGCGGGGCGAGGAACGCCTTCTGACCTGTCGGCAGCTGTGCCCAGGTCGGTGCACGCGTCGCCGAGGCGCTGGCCGCAACTGCAGCGCCGAACGGCAACAGGGGAGACAGTGGTGCCACGAGCAGCAGCGCCGCCAGCAGCGCGGTGACGAGCGGGCGGGGCAGGGGGCGGCGGGGTACGTCCGGGAACGCCGGTCGGACCGTCGCCGGCCCTACTGCTGCGGTTCGGCCGGGCGCTTGAGCCATGTATCGAACCCGTTGTCGATGTAGGCAGTGACCGGCAGGTCGTCCGCGAGGATCGCGAGGTCGAGGTCGGCGGCCGCATCGGCCTCGGTGCCGGAGCCGAACTCGGTCAGCGTGACGCCGGACACGGCCAGCACCAGGAGCCCGATGGCGAGCCAGGCCCGGGGGCCGGAGAACCATTCACGAAGGCCGTCCCCACCGCCGGTCGACCTGCCCGCCCCCGCCACGGCCAGTGCCCGTGCATGACGGGGTGCCGCGGCGACGCCCAGTGCCGCCTTCCGGGCCACCTGCAGCCGGGTCAGCACATCCTCGTCGACGCGCACCAGGCTCTCGTCGAGCAGAGAGGCTACCTGCCTTCCGAATTGCGCGTCGTTCACAGGGAGATTCCTTTGGCTTTGAGCAGCTCGGCGAGGGCGTGGGTCGCCCGCGAGCAATGGGTCTTCACGCTGCCTTCCGAGCAGCCCATCGCTTCGGCGGTCTCGGAGACATCCATTTCCTCCCAGTAACGAAGGAGGAAGGCTTCGCGTTGACGCGCCGGTAGCCGCGACAACGCTTCTTCAATGGTTTCAAGGGTTTGAATTCGCTGCAGCCGATCGGCCGGGTTGATCCCCTGGCCATTCGGGTCTGCCGCGGCCTGCAGCGTCTCGAGCGGGTCGAGCTCCTCGTCGTCCTTGCCGACCGAGAACGACGAGAACAGCGTGGTCCACGTGTTGCGTACCTTGCTTCGCCGATACCAGTCGCGGATCGTGTTCTGGAGGATCCGCTGGAACAGCATCGGCAATTCTTCAGCCGGACGATCAGCGTACTTCTCCGCGAGCTTCATCATCGAATCCTGGACGATGTCCAGCGCTGCCTCCGGTTCGCGCACCGCATAGGCCGCCTGCTTGAATGCACGCCGCTCGACATCCGCCAGGAAAATCGACAGTTCGCTCTCTGAAGCCAGGATCGTTCTCGGTCGCGGGATTCGGGATGGGATCCCCCCGGAGCCGGGCCCTGCGTGCGATGCGGTCCGGGAGGCAGGCGATGGTACCAAAGCCTCGGCCGTCGCCCCTGCGACGGCCGGCCGCGCCCGTCCGTCCGTACGGTGCGAGGGTGCGCGGCCGAGAGTTGCTTGACCCCATGTCCCCTTGCCGGTAGCCTCTCCGGTTCATTTCGAATCGCGAAAAAGGGGCCCGGCGTACGTCCGGTGGCCGTTTCCAGGGCGCCGACCGACGTCGCGACGGCAGATTTGGCGACGACAGACGCTGCGACGACAGCCGTTGCGACTGCCCGCAGCCCCTTCAAGAACAGTACCCACGGTACCCAGAGGTAATCCAATGGACAGGATCGCTGCGAACGTGATGGAGCTCTCCGGCGCCGAGATCGTCATCCGCTGCCTGCAGGAAGAGCAGGTCGAGTTCGTGTTCGGCTACCCCGGCGGGGCCGTACTTTATATCTACGACGAGATCTCGAAGCAGGACAAGGTCAAGCACGTGCTGGTGCGGCACGAGCAGGCGGCCGTCCACGCCGCCGACGGCTATGCGCGCTCGACGACCCGCCCGGGCGTCGCGCTGGTGACCTCCGGGCCCGGCGTGACCAACGCGGTCACCGGCATCGCGACCGCGTACATGGATTCCATCCCGATGGTGATCATCACCGGGCAGGTTCCGACCCATGCGATCGGCCAGGACGCGTTCCAGGAAGTCGACACCGTCGGCATCACCCGGCCCTGCGTGAAGCACAACTTTCTGGTGAAGGACGTGCGCGACATCGCGCCGACCATCCGCAAGGCCTTCCAGATCGCGACCACCGGCCGGCCCGGCCCGGTGCTGGTCGACATCCCCAAGGACATCACGGTCGAGAAGGCGGTGTTCAACTACCCGCAGAACGTCCCGATGCGCTCTTACAGCCCGGTGACGCGCGGGCACTCCGGCCAGATCAAGAAGGCGATGCAGCTCCTGCTGGAGGCCAAGCGCCCGATGATCTACACCGGCGGCGGCGTGATTCTCGGCGAGGCTTCGGCCGACCTGGCGCAGCTGGTCCACTCGCTGGGCTTCCCCTGCACCAACACGCTGATGGGCCTGGGCGGCTTCCCGGCCACCGACCCGCAGTTCGTCGGCATGCTCGGCATGCACGGCACGTATGAAGCCAACATGGCCATGCAGCACTGCGACGTGCTGCTGGCGGTGGGCGCGCGTTTCGACGACCGTGTGATCGGCAACCCGAAGCATTTCCACCAGGAAGACCGGCGCATCGTCCACATCGACATCGATCCGTCGTCGATTTCCAAGCGTGTGAAGGTCGACGTGCCGATCGTCGGTAACGTGCGCGATGTGCTGACCGACATGCTCGCGCAGCTGTCCGCCTCGCAGGAGCGCCCGGATGCCGCCGCACTGGCCGCGTGGTGGAAGCAGATTGACGAATGGCGCAGCCGCGACTGCCTGAAGTACGACCGGTCGAGCGCGATCATCAAGCCGCAGTCGGTGATCGAGGCGCTGTACAAGGTGACCGAGGGCAATGCCTTTGTCACCTCGGACGTCGGCCAGCACCAGATGTGGGCAGCGCAGTTCTACAAGTTCGACCAGCCGCGCCGCTGGATCAACTCCGGCGGCCTGGGCACGATGGGCTTCGGCCTGCCCTCGGCGATGGGCGTGCAGTTCGCGCATCGCGACGCGCAGGTGGCCTGCGTGACGGGTGAGGCCAGCATCCAGATGTGCATCCAGGAACTCTCGACCTGCACCCAGTACCGGCTGCCGATCAAGGTGGTCATGCTGAACAACCGGTACATGGGCATGGTGCGGCAGTGGCAGGAGTTCTTCCACGGCAACCGCCACGCCGAGTCGTACATGGACGCGCTCCCCGATTTCGTCCGCCTGGCCGAGTCCTACGGCCACGTCGGCATGCGCATCGAGAAGCCGGCCGATGTCGAGGGCGCGATGCGCGAGGCGTTCGCCATGAAGGAGCGGCTCGTGTTCATGGACTTCATCACCGACCAGACCGAGAACGTGTTTCCCATGGTGCCCGGCGGCAAGGGGCTGTCGGAGATGATCCTCGTCTGATCCACACGTCGCACGGCGGGGCCGAGGTCCCGCCCGGCCCTGCGCGCTGCTGCGCCGCCGGATCGCCGGCACGACCCCGGGGCGACCGGCATCGCCGGTACCACGCCCGCCCACCCATCACATACCCTGACACCGACGACCGATGCGCCACATCATTTCCATCCTGCTCGAGAACGAACCCGGAGCGCTGTCGCGGGTATCCGGCCTGTTCTCGGCCCGCGGGTACAACATCGAGTCGCTGACGGTCGCGCCGACCGAGGACGCCACGCTGTCGCGGATGACCATCGTCACGACCGGCTCCGAAGAGATCGTCGAGCAGATCACCAAGCAGCTGAACAAGCTGATCGAGGTGGTGAAGGTGGTCGACCTCTCCGATGGCGCGCACATCGAGCGCGAGCTGATGCTCGTGAAGGTGCGCGCAGCCGGCAAGGACCGCGAAGAGATGAAGCGCATGGCCGACATCTTCCGCGGCCGGATCATCGACGTCACCGACAAGTCCTACACGATCGAGCTGACCGGGGAGGGATCGAAGCTCGATGCCTTCCTCCAGGCGGTCGAACCCGGGCTGATCCTCGAGACCGTCCGTACCGGTGCCTCGGGCATCGGCCGCGGCGAACGGGTTCTGAAGGTCTGACCGCCGGACCGGGGGGGCCCGGGGCAGGCCGGCTGCAATCCCGGGCGTATCGCGCCCGGTCAACGAACACCATCCATCACACAACGCATCGCGGAGACCTGGCATGAACATCTTCTACGACAAGGACGCCGACCTGTCCCTGATCAAGGGTCGTAACGTCACCATCCTCGGCTATGGCTCGCAGGGCCATGCCCATGCGAACAACCTGAAGGATTCCGGCGTCAAGGTGACGGTCGGCCTGCGCAAGGGCGGCTCGTCGTGGGAGAAGGCGAAGGCCGCCGGCCTGACCGTCAAGGAAGTGGATGACGCGGTGAAGGGTGCCGACCTGGTCATGATGCTGCTGCCCGACGAGCACCAGGCGCAGGTCTACAAGGAGTCGGTCGAGCCGAACATCAAGAAGGGCGCCACCCTTGCGTTCGCCCATGGCTTCAACGTGCATTTCCAGCAGATCCTGCCGAA
>CANHBC010000063.1 GCA_947458835.1 Betaproteobacteria bacterium
GAGCGGCTGCACGCGCATGGTCCAGGGCGGCTACAACGTCGCGTTGGCGAAGGAGGACTCGGTCGAGCGCCACTTCATGGACACGATCGAGGGCGGCAAGTGGTTGCCCGACCAGGACCTCGCCTGGCAACTGGTCGAGGTGGCGATCGAGCGCATCCATGAACTCGAGAACGAACTCGGCTGCTTCTTCGACCGTAACCCCGACGGCACAGTCCACCAGAAGGCATTCGCCGGCCAGACCTTCGACCGCACGGTGCACAAGGGCGACCTGACCGGCATCGAGATCATCAACCGGCTGGCCGAGCAGACCTGGGCGCGCGGCATCCACCGCCTGGAGGAGCACCGTGCGGTGGACATCATCCGCAACCGGCGCGGCGATGGGGTCGCGGGCGTGCTGATGGTCGACATCCGCAGCGGCGAGCCGGTATTCGTGCAGGCGCAGGCAGTGCTGCTCGCCACCGGCGGCGGGCCGACGATGTACAAGTACCACACGCCGTCGGGCGACAAGAGCTGCGACGGCATGGCGATGGCGCTGCGCGCGGGGCTGGTGCTGCGCGACATGGAGATGGTGCAGTTCCATCCCACCGGCCTGGTCGCCGGAGCGGGCACCCGGATCACCGGTACCATCATCGAGGAAGGCCTGCGCGGCGTGGGTGGCTACCTGCTCAACGGCCAGGGCGAACGCTTCATGGGCCAGTACGACCCGCGCAACGAACGCGCCACGCGCGACATCGTCAGCCGCGGCATGTACGACCAGATGCTCAAGGGCAACGTCGGCCCGAACGGCGGTGTCTACATCACGATGCGCCACCTCGATCCGGCGATGGTGCGCAAGGAGTTCCCGGGCATGGTCGAGCGCTGCGCCGACTGCGGCTTCGACCTGGTCTCCGGCCTGGTCGAGGTGGTGCCCACCGCGCACTACATGATGGGCGGCGTGGTGTTCCGCACTGACTGCTCGACCGACCTGCCGGGCCTGTTCGCCGCCGGCGAGGACACCGGCGGGGTACACGGGGCGAATCGGCTGGGCGGCAACGGCGTCGCCAATTCCACCGTGTATGGCGGCATCGCCGGCGACACGATGGGCGCATGGGTGGCCGGCAACGGCGTGTTCCACGAGCCGGATGAGGCTGCGATCGCCGATGGCCTGGCGCGCGCGACGAAGCCGTTCGGGGCGGGCGCGAAGGGGCCTGCGACCGGGCTGTCGGATATCCGCACCCGGCTGCACGACCTGATGTGGGACGACGTGGGCATCTTCCGGGATGCCGCGAGCCTCTCCCGCGCGGCCGGTGCGCTGGACGAACTCGACGCCCGGCTGGATGAGACCGGCGTCGCTGACGGTCAGCGCGGCTTCAATCTCACCTGGCACGACTGGTTGAACCTGAAGAACCTGGTGCTGGTCAGCCAGGCGATCCGCGGGGCGGCCGAGCAGCGCGAGGACTCGCGCGGTGCGCACTACCGGAACGACTTCCCGGACGTACGCGACCTCGAGCACTCCCGCTACACCACGGTGCGCCTGGACGGCGGCCGCTTCGACTACGGCACGCGGCCAGTGGTATTCAGCCGGGTGAAGCCGGGGGAATCACTGATCAGCTGAGCGGTCGACCGGATCCGGTCCGCACGGGTCGCCCTTGATCAGTGGGCGGTCTCCCAGTTGGGGCCAGTGCCGACCTCGACCAGCAGCGGCACCGCCAGCTGGGCGACGCCGTTCATCAGCCGTGGCAGCACCTCGGCGATCGTTGCGCGCTCGGCCTCGGGGACTTCCAGCACCAGTTCATCATGTACCTGCATGATGATCCGGCTGGCCAGTCCCGCCTCGCGCAGGTGGCGGTCGACCGCGATCATCGCCAGCTTGATCAGGTCGGCGGCCGTGCCCTGCATCGGCGCGTTGATCGCGGCGCGCTCGGCGCCCTGGCGGCGCCCCTGGTTCGAACTGCGTATGTCAGGCAGGTACAGCCGGCGTCCGAACACCGTCTCGACATAGCCGGCATCATGGGCTGCCGCCCGGGTGCGGCGCATGTAGTCGGCGACACCGGGATAGCGCATGAAGTAGCGGTCGATGTACTGCTGGGCAGCCGCGCGCTCGATACCCAGCTGCGCCGCGAGCCCGAAGGCCGACATGCCGTAGATCAGCCCGAAGTTGATCACCTTTGCATAGCGACGCTGCTCGCCGGTGACCTCGGCCGCCGTGGTCGAGAAGATCTCGGCGGCGGTCGCGCGGTGGATGTCCTCGCCGGCGGCGAACGCGTCCAGCAGCCCGCGGTCGCCGGACAGGTGGGCCATGATGCGCAGCTCGATCTGGGAGTAGTCTGCCGAGACGATCACGCAGCCGGGCGGTGCGATGAACGCCTCGCGGATGCGCCGGCCCTCGGCGGTGCGTACCGGGATGTTCTGCAGGTTGGGTTCGTTCGACGAAAGGCGGCCGGTGACTGCCACCGCCTGCGCGTAGTTGGTGTGCACCCGCCCGGTGCGCGGGTTGACCATCTTCGGCAGCTTGTCGGTGTAGGTCGACTTGAGCTTCGACAGCGAACGGTGCTCGAGGAGCAGCTTGGGCAGCGGGTAGTCGAGCGCGAGTTCGGACAGCACGTCCTCGTCGGTGGACGGCGTGCCGCTGGGGGTCTTGCGGATCACCGGCATGCCCAGCTTGCCGAACAGGATCTCCTGGATCTGCTTGGGCGAGTTCAGGTTGAACGGTTGCCCGGCTGCCTCGTGCGCCCGGCGCTCGATCTCGATCAGCTTGTTGCCGAGCTCGTTGCTCTGGCGATTGAGCAGCCGGGCATCCACCAGCACGCCGGTGCGTTCCATCGACTGCAGCACGCGCGCCACCGGGATCTCGATCTCGCGGTAGAGCCGGTCCATCGGCCCGATGGCGGCCACCTGCGGGTAGAGCACGTGGTGCAGCCGCAGGGTGATGTCGGCGTCCTCGGCCGCGTACTCGGTCGCGCGCTCGATCGACACCTCCGCGAAGCCGATCTGCTTCGCACCCTTGCCGGCGACCTGCTCGTAGGTGATCGTCGTCTCGCCGAGGTGGCGCAGCGCGAGGTCGTCCATGTCGTGTCGCCGATGGCTCTCGAGCACGTAGGACTGGAGCAGCGTGTCGTGCACGATCCCGGCCAGTCGCACGCCGTGGTTGGCGAAGATGTGCGCGTCGTACTTGAGGTTCTGTCCGACCTTGGCGCAGGACTCGCCTTCCAGCCAGGGGCGCAGGCGCGCAAGCACGTGGTCGCGCCCGAGCTGGTCGGGTGCGCCGGGGTAGCGGTGTCCGACCGGGATGTAGCAGGCGATGCCGGGCGCGGTGGACAGCGAGAGGCCCACCAGCTCGGCGTTCATCGGCTCGAGGCTCGTGGTCTCGGTGTCGACCGCGGTCAGCGGCGCCGCCTCGATGCGCACGATCCAGTCATCGAGCTGCGCGTCGGTGGTCACGCATTCGTAATGCCGCTGCACCGGTGCGGGAGCCGGGGCAGCCGCCTCCCCGGGGGCCCACTGTCGTGGCGGTCCGTCCGCCGTCGCGCCGACGCCACCCGAGCCCTTCAGGTTGCCGCCGTTGGCTTCCGGATGGCGGGTGGCCCTGACCTCGGCGAGCCAGCTCCTGAACTCGAAGCGATCGAACAGCTCGACCAGCCTGGCGTCGTCGGGCTCGGCCGGAACGAGTCCCTCCGGCCCCAGCGGCAGTTCGACATCGCACTTGACGGTCACCAGCCGGCGGCCCGTGGGCAGCCAGTCGAGCGCCTTGCGCAGGTTCTCGCCGACCACGCCGCCGATCGCGGTGGCGTTCGCCATCACGCCGTCGAGCGAGCCGTACTGGGCGAGCCACTTGACCGCCGTCTTCGGCCCGACCTTGGCCACGCCCGGTACGTTGTCCACGGTATCGCCGACCAGCGACAGGTAGTCGACGATCAGGCCCGGAGACACGCCGAACTTCGCCTCGACCGCGGCCGGATCGAGCGTCTCGTTGCTCATCGTGTTGACCAGCGTGGTCGATGCGTCGACCAGCTGGGCGAGGTCCTTGTCGCCGGTGGACACGACGGTGCGCATGCCGCAGGTGCGTGCCTGCGTTGCCAGCGTACCGATCACGTCGTCGGCCTCGACGCCCTCGACCATCACGATCGGCCAACCCAATGCGCGGATCGCCTCGTGGATCGGCTCGATCTGCAGGACGAGGTCGTCGGGCATCGCCGAGCGGGTCGCCTTGTACTCGGGATACCAGTCGTCGCGGAAGGTCTTTCCCTTTGCGTCGAACACGCACGCCCTATAATCCGCGGGCACCTCGCGCTGCAGCCTGCGCAGCATGTTGATGACGCCGTAGATCGCCCCGGTGGGTTCCCCGGCCTGGTTGCGCAGGTCGGGCAGGGCATGGAACGCGCGGTAGAGGTACGACGATGCGTCGACCAGCAGCAGTGTCTTCAAGGAGGACCCATGCGGGAAAAGATGCCGGCCCTGCTCACGCCCTCGGTGGAACCCGAACTCGCCCGGCGGGTGGAGTCCTCGCGCGAGGCGTGGCGGGTGCTCGAGATTATGTCAGAGTTCATCGAGTCGACCGAACGGCTGACCAACATCATGCCCGCGGTGAGCCTGTTCGGCAGTGCGCGTACGCCTCCCGACGATGACTACTACCTGCTTGCCGAGACCATCGCGCGCAACCTGTCCGATGCCGGCTTCGCGGTGATCTCCGGTGGCGGCCCGGGCATCATGGAGGCTGCGAACAAGGGCGCCTACTTCGGTCGCAGCCCGAGTGTCGGGCTGAACATCCAGCTGCCGCACGAGCAGCATGCGAACCCCTACCAGGACGTGAGCCAGACGTTCCGCCACTTCTTCGCGCGCAAGGTCGCGTTCGTGAAGTTCGCGGTCGCCTACGTTGTCCTGCCCGGTGGCTTCGGCACCCTGGACGAACTGTTCGAGGCGCTGACGCTGGTGCAGACCGGAAAGACGCGGCGCATGCCGATCATCCTGGTGCACACGCCGTTCTGGCGGGGGCTGGTCGACTGGTTCCGGGACCGCCTGGTCGCCGAAGGCATGATCAGCCCCGAAGACATGGACCTGATACAGCTGATCGACGAGCCGACGAAGATCACCACCGCCATCTTCGACCACTACGAGGCTCGCGGCTTCGCTCCGTCGGCCGAAGAGCGCGAGATCCAGCTCAACCTCTGACGGCTGGCGGAGCGAAGCCGGGCCTGCCACCCCCCGTGGCGCCGCGCGCCGCGGGGGGTGGGGAGGGGCTCAGGAGAGCTGCTGCGAGACGAGCTTGGTCAGGTCGAACATCGAAACCTGCTTCTTGCCGCCGAAGATCGGGCCGAGCTTGGCGTCGGCGTTGATGTTGCGGCGGTTGACGCTGTCCTGCAGGCCGTTCTTCTTGATGTAGGCCCAGATCTTCTTGGTGACTTCCGGACGCGACATCGGCTTGTCGCCGACGACCGCCGCGAGCAGCGCGCTCGGCTTCAGCGCGACCATGAACGCGGCGTTCGGCTTGCGTGCAACCTTCTTCTTCGCAGCCTTCTTGGCGACGGTCTTGGCGACCTTCTTCGCGGCTTTCTTGGCGACGACTTTCTTGGCGACGACCTTCTTGACGGCTTTCTTTGCGACCTTCTTAGCGGCTTTCTTGGCGGGCTTCTTGGCAGCCATTCAGGATATCTCCGTGGGGTTGGTGTAAGCCCTCCGCGAGGCGAACGGTACCGTCGCTACGGACGACTGTGCGCAAGTGTAACCATGCTACGAGGGAAGAATAGAGTTTTTCGATGCTTTTTGCCTAGGGGAATACCCTGCGGTGCAGCTTGCGCGCAACGCGTTCCG
The DNA here is from genome assembly GCA_947458835.1 of Betaproteobacteria bacterium. Taxonomy (GTDB): domain Bacteria; phylum Pseudomonadota; class Gammaproteobacteria; order Burkholderiales; family CAIKXV01; genus CAIKXV01. The sequence continues at coordinate 5,788 of CANHBC010000063.1, forward strand.
ATGGCGGCGCGCGCCGAGGTTCCCTAGAATCGGGCTTTGCCGAATCCGGAGCACTGCAATGCGACGCCAACCGAACGAACTGCCCCCCGCGCGCGGGCGCGCCGGCGCCCGCCTGGCGGGTCTGCTGGTGGCCGCCGGTGCCGCCGTGCTGGTGTCCCTTCCGGTGGCTGCCCAGCAGCGTCCGTCCAACCTCGAGCCACTGCCTGACATCCCGCCGCCGCCGCCCGCCACGCTGCAGCTGGCGCCCGGCGTCGAACCCGAGGTGCGCATCATCCGGCGCGACAAGGAAACGGTCGAGGAGTTCCGCATCGCGGGGCAGCTGTACATGATGCGCGTGACCCCGGTCGGGGGCGGCACGCCGTACTACCTCGTCGACTACTTCGGCGATGGCAATTTCGCGCGTACCGCGAGCTTCGACAGCGGCATCCGGGTACCCATGTGGGTCATCCGAAGCTGGTAGCCCCGGACGCATGAGGGGCGCCCCGCTACCATGGCCGTATTCACCACCGTCACGTCCGACCAGGCTGCTGCCTGGCTGGGTCGCTATGCCCTCGGCAGCCTGGTCGGCCTTGAGGGCATTCCCAGCGGCATCGAGAACACCAATTACTTCCTGACCACCGACGGCACCGGCCGCGACGCGGGCAGCACCAGCGGCCGCTACGTGCTGACGCTGTTCGAGAAGCTCACGGCCGCCGAACTGCCCTTCTACCTCGGCCTGATGGCACACCTGGCCGACCGCGGCGTGCCAACGCCACGCCCCATGCCCGATGTGGACGGACGCTGGCTGGGCGAACTCAACGGCAAGCCGGCCGCGATCGTGGCCCGACTGTCCGGCCGCTCGGTCATGGCGCCCACCGTGTTGCAGTGCCGTGCGGTCGGCCAGACTCTCGGCCGGATGCATGCGGCCGGCCTCGACTACGCCGCGACCATGGCCAACCCTCGCGGGCCCCGCTGGTGGACGTCCACCGCCCCGCTGATCGAGCGCTTCCTGCCGCCTGAGCACTGTCGCCTGTTGCAGGCCGAGATCGCTTTCCAGGCCAGCCATCGCTTCGACCGGCTTCCGCGCGGGCCGATCCATGCCGATCTGTTCCGTGACAATGTGCTGTTCGATGGCGAGGGTGCCCAGGTCGGCGGAGTCATCGATTTCTACTTCGCCTGCACCGACGTGCTGCTGTTCGACGTCGCGGTCGCGGTGAACGACTGGTGCCGGGCCGACCAGTCCGTCCCCGCCGCCGGCATCGATCCGACCTCGGCCGCGGCACTGCTCGACGGCTACGTTGCCGTGCGTCCGTTCGACGAAGCCGAGCAGGGAGCCTGGTCGGCGATGCTGCGCGCCGCCGCCCTTCGTTTCTGGGTTTCGCGGCTGTTCGATTTCCACCTGCCCCGGCCGGGCGAGATCGTGCATGCGCACGATCCCGCGCACTTCCGCGACCTGCTCGCCTGGCATGTCGCCCACCCGGGGCGGATCACGCTCCCCTGCGCCTGAGGAGGAGCGATGGCCGTCGAGGTTCCCGAACTGCCTCCGATGCCGCCCGCGCGCGTGCTGCGCGCGCTGCGGGGTGCGCAGTGGCTGGTCAATGCCTATGTGCTGTTCCGCCGCAATCCCGGCGCATGGGTGCTGTTCCTGCTCGCCCTGCTGGCCGCAATGGTCCTCAGCAGTTTGCTGAAGGTCGTCGGTCCGCTGGTGTTCGGCCTGGTGTTCCCGGTGTTCAGCGTCGGCATCGCCCTTGCGGCACAGGCGGCCGACCGCGGCGAGCCGGTAGCGCCAGCCCATTTCTTCGGCGGCTTCCGCTCCTCGACTGGAGACCTGGTCGCCATCGGCGGCATCTACCTGATCGGCCAGCTGTTGATCGTCGGCGTGATGATGGCGATCGGTGGCGCCGGCATGCCCCACCAGGGCATGCCACCGGCACCGGGAGCGCCCGGGGTGCCTGGTACTGTGCCGCAGGTGACCGGCGCGATGGCGCTTGCCGGCCTGGTAGGCCTCGCACTGCTGGTGCCGCTGCTGCTGGCCACCTGGTTCGCACCGATGCTGGTGTACTTCCACGGCCAGAAGGCCTTCCCGTCGCTGCTGGCGAGTCTCGGGGCGTCGCTGCGCAACTGGCGCGCTTTTCTGGTCTGCTTCGCCAGCCTGCTGCTGGTGATGTTGCTGGTGCAGCTGGTGGTGAGCGTGCTGGCGCTGGTCCCGGCAATCGGTCCCGTCCTCGCGATGGTCTTCCTCGGCGCGGTGATGTCGGTGCTGGCGCCGACCGGGTTCATCGCGTTCTACACGTCCTACCTCGATGTGTTCGAGCCTCCCCCGGAAACGGACTGAAACAGACGGCGGGGTCAGTCGACGACGGCGGGGTCAGGTCTTGCCTTTTGCCTCGCAGGCAAAAGGCAAGACCTGACCCCGCCTTGTTTGTGTTGCCGCCTTCCGCGCCAGACAAAAGGCAAGACCCCAGCCGCTCAGCCGCTTATGCGGCGTCGAGCTTGGCGTACGCCAGGGCGAGCCACTTGACGCCCTCGCGGCCGAAGTTGACCTGCACGCGTGCGTCCGAGCCGCGGCCCTCGGCGTCGACGATCACGCCGGTGCCGAACTTCGCGTGGCGTACGTTCTGGCCGATCCGGAATGGCATGCCCGCGGACTCGATCTTCGGTGCCGCCTGTACCTGTACCGGTGTGTAGCTCGCCGGCGTGCGGGGCCGGTCGAAGCTGGTCGAGCCGCCGCCGCGCTCGTAGGTGGGCGACAGGCGCTTGAGCAGCTTGACCGGGATCTCGCGAAGGAAGCGCGATGCGACGTTGTACCGGGTCTGGCCATGCAGCATGCGGCTCTGCGCGAACGTGAGATAGAGCCGGCGCCGTGCGCGCGTGACCGCCACGTACATCAGCCGCCGTTCCTCCTCGACGCCCCCTGCGTCATCAAGGCTGTTCTCGTGCGGGAACAGCCCTTCCTCCAGGCCGCTGGCGAACACGGCGTGGAACTCGAGGCCCTTGGCAGCGTGCACGGTCATCAGCTGCAGTGCATCGTCGCCGGCGTTGGCCTGGTTGTCGCCAGCCTCCAGCGAGGCATGCGACAGGAACTGGATCAGCAACTGGTCTGCCGGCTCTGCAGGCGTGGTGCCACCGCCGGTGACAGGGAGGGGCTCGGCGCCGCCATCGCCATCGTCGAAGTCCGGTGCCAGCCCCTGCATGTCCTCGAAGCCTGCGGCCATCATGGCGGCATCGGCGTCTGCCTCGGCCGCGTCGGCATCGAGCGGAGCGGCCGCCTGCCGCGCGGCGGCCAGCGCGGTCGGGCCCTGGGAGGCGAACGACTCGGCATCGGCCTCCAGCTCGAGCATGCGCATGGGGTCGTCGGAGAACTGTGCGGCCGCGTTCACCAGCTCGTCGAGGTTGGCGATGCGGTCGGCGCCTTCGCGCTCGGCCTCGTAGTGGGTGCGCAACCCGGAGCGTTCGATCACCGCCTCGATCATCTCGGGCAGGGTGATGCCCCTGCACTCGTCGCGCAGGCGGTCGATCAGCAGCACGAAGCCCTCGATGCCCTTTTTCGGGGCATCCGGATTGCCGCCCTTCGAGCCCCCGCGCGAGCAGGCCGCCTGCCACAGGCTGGTCCCGCCGGCGCGCGCGGCATCCTGCAACTGCTCGATCGAGCGTGCGCCGATGCCTCGCGTCGGGAAGTTGATCACCCGCAGCAGCGCCGAGTCATCGTCCGGGTTGGCGACCAGCCGCAGGTAGGCGAGCGCGTGCTTGATCTCCTGGCGCTCGAAGAATCGCAGGCCGCCGTAAACCCGGTAGGGCAGCCCGGCGGAGAACAGCGCATGCTCGAGCACGCGCGACTGTGCGTTCGAACGGTAGAGCAGCGCCACTTCGGCGAGCGGGATCCCGCTCGCCTTCAGCTCGCGCGCCTGCTCCACGATGAACTGCGCCTCCTCGAAGTCGCTCTGCGCCTCGAACAGCCGGATCGGCTCGCCCTGCGACTCGGAGGTCCACAGGTTCTTGCCCAGCCGCTGCCGGTTGTGCCCGATCAGCACGTTCGCCGCTTCCAGGATGTTGCCGTGCGAGCGGTAGTTCTGCTCCAGCTTGATCACCGTGCCGGCGTTGAACTCGCGCTCGAAGTCGCGCATGTTCGCCACCTTGGCACCGCGGAAGCTGTACACCGACTGGTCGTCGTCGCCGACCGCGAACACCGCGTTCTGGCTGCCCGCGATCAGCTTCAGCCAGTCGAACTGCAGCCGGTTGGTGTCCTGGAATTCGTCGACCAGGATGTGCGCGAAGCGTGCCCGGTAGTGCTCGCGGATGGCCTCGTTCTTTGCGAGCAGTTCGTAGCTGCGCAGGATCAGCTCGGCGAAGTCGGTCACGCCCTCGCGCTGGCACTGCGCCTCGTACATCCGGTAGATCTCGACCAGCTGCCGGGTGTGGTCGTCGAAGGCCTCGACCGAACCTGGCCGCAGTCCGGCGTCCTTCTGTGCGCTGATGAACCAGGCAGTGTCGCGTGGTTTGAACCGCTCCTCGTCGACGCCGTTTGCCTTCATCATCCGCTTGACCATCGCCACCTGGTCGGCGGTATCCATGATCTGGAACGCCTGCGGCAAGCCTGCCTCGCGGTGGTGCGCCCGCAGCATCCGGTTGGCCAGTCCATGGAAGGTGCCCACCCACATGCCGCGGGTGTTGATTGGCAGCATCGAGGAGATGCGGGTCAGCATCTCGCGTGCAGCCTTGTTGGTGAACGTGACCGCGAGCAGCCCGAGGGGACTCACCTGGCGGGTCTCGATCAGCCAGGCGATGCGCGTGGTCAGCACGCGAGTCTTGCCGCTGCCCGCGCCAGCGAGGATCAGGGCGGACTCGCGCGGCAAGGTGACTGCGGCGAGCTGTTCCGGGTTGAGGTTTTCGAGCAGTCGGCTTTGCATGGACCCGTGGATTATACGGGTCGGCTTGCCTGGTCGGCGTCAATCCGGCGTGGAACGCGGACAGCTCACCACGAAGCGCGTCCCGCCGTCGACATCGTGTGCCAGCGTGCCGCGCAGCTGGCGCACCAGCGCTCGGAGCAGGGTGAAGCCGAGCGAGGATGCTTTCGCCAGGTCGATGCCCTCGGGCAGCCCGTGCCCCGAGTCGGTCACGGCCATCCGTACCGTGTCACCGTCCGGGGTGATCTCCACCAGCACGTCGCAGTCCTCGCCGGTGCGGCGGTGCGGGGCGGGCTTGCCCGGGTCCCTTATGCCGTACTTGAAGGCATTGGTGAGCAGCTCGTTCAGGATCAGGCCCAGCGGAATGGCCTCATTGATCGTGATGGGGGTCACGTCGGTGTCGATCCGCACCCGGACTGTCGGGGCCAGCGTCGCACCAAGGCCGCGGGCGAGCGTGTGCGCGTACCCGCCCAGATCGACGCAGTCCAGCGAATCCATGCCATAGATCTGCTCATGAATCAGGGCCATCGAGCGCACCCTGAGCACGCTCTCCGCCAGGAGTTCCCGAGCGGCGTCCGCCGGCATGCGGTCGCTTTGCAGCATCAGCAGGCTGGAGATGATCTGGAGGTTGTTCTTGACCCTGTGGTGGATCTCCTTGATCAGTGTCTCCTTCTCATGCAGGGAGCGCACGATGGCATCCTGAGCCTCGATGCGCTCGGTCACGTCCGCCACGCCGACGATGTCGATCGGACGTCGCTCTTGGGAGACGGTCACCAGGCTGGTCTCTGCCTGGAAGGTGGTTCCATCCAGCCGCCGTGCGGTCACCAGCCGGGACCGGCCCTGGCGACCCGCGTCGCCGGTATCTGAATCGGTATCGGTATCGTCCTGCAGCGGTGCGCCGCCCCGGGGGTCGTACGCGGGGATCAGCGCGAGGATGGACAGGTCGGTCGGCGCGTCGTCTCCGATCCTGAACAGCGCTCGGGCGCGCACGTTCGCGCGGGTGACGCGACCTTCATGGTCGAGCAGCAGCATGGCCTGCGGCGCACGGTCGAACAGCGTGGTGAAGCGTTCCTCGCTGGCCTGGAACGCCGCCGTGCGCGATGCCACCCGGGCCTCCAGGTTGGTGTTCAGGTCCGCCAGCGCCTCGCGTGCCTCGTGCGCCGCGATGTGCGCGCCCAGCAGGGCCCCGATCTGCTCGACCCAGTCGGTGGTCTGCGGCAACAGGGGCTGGTCTCCCGAGAAGCATGCCTTGAAGCAGCCGAGCACTCCGTCGGGCCCGACCAGTGGCACGATCACGATGTGGGGTGATCCGTCGCCTGCGTCCGGGTCGGGTGAGGACGCGGCCGAGCCCCGTTCCGTCGACGCCGTCCTGCCCAGGACCAGCGCCTGCCACTCTGGATGGCCCGCCAGCGATTCGAGATCGACCTCGAGTTCCGTCCGGTTGGCGTCGATCCACCCGGCCTCCCGCAGGACGCGTGCGCTGTTGGCGAGGTTCAGCGGCCGGATGCGGACCTTCCTGCCGCCCTGCGAGAGCGTCATCAGCGTGAGCCGGGCCGCTGCCAGCGCGCCTGAGAGGTGCTTGTCCAGGATGCCGTAGAAGCCGTGGCGTGAACGGGTGGCGGCAAGGTCCGCGGACATCCTGAGCATCGCCCGCTGCTCGGCCACCCGCCCGGAGATCTGCAGGTGCAGCGCGCGCCGCTCGCGCTCCCCGGCGACGCGCTGCAGGACGCCCGCGACCACTTCGGAGAACACCCGCAGCGGGGTGGCGAGGTCGTCCAGCGCGGCGCTCGAAGAGGCCGGGTTGTCCACGCCGAGGAAGCCCCTGCACGTGCCTTCCATGATGACCGGGACGGCGACCAGCCGCTCGATGTCCTGTGCCTGCAGTGCGAGGCGCTCCGGCGTGGCTTCTTCCGGCAGCGCCTCGACCGACGGGATCACCAGGGCCTGGCCGGCCTTCAGCGGTGCCATGAAATAGCGGAAGCCGTCTGCGGCCAGGCCCTGCAGCGACGCCTTCTGCGGCTGCACTCCTGCGCTGCACCATTCGTGCGTGTTGTAGAGGAGTCCGTCGACGATGCGGAAGATGTGGACCCGGTCCGCATGCGTCAGCCGACCCAGGCGTCCGAGCGTCGACTCCAGCAGCGCGTCGATCTCGTGCAGTTGCGCGCTCAGCAGCAGCGTCGAGCTCTCTGCGACCGCCTGCTGCACCTCCAGCGCGAACGCCAGGCGCTGCTCGGCCTGCTTCCGCGTCGTGAGGTCGCGCAGCACCGCGAAGAACCGTAAATGATCGGCATCCCCCGACCGGCTGAGCATCAGTTCCACCGGGACCTCGTGGCCTGCGGCGTGCAGCGCATGCATCTCGGTCGGACGCCCTGTAATGCGTCCTTCGCCGGTGGTGACATGCCGTGTGAAGCCGCGCGCATGGGCGCGGCGAAGCCGCTCCGGCACGATCATCGACAGTGGCCGGCCAAGCACCGCGGCGGCCGGATGCCCCAGCATCCTTTCCGCACCCTTGTTCCAGTGCGTGATGCAGCCGGTGGCGTCCGAACCGATGATGGCGTCGTCGATCGCCGAGAGCACGGTGTCGAACTGGTCGCGGGCGCGCTGCCGCCGCGACTCGGCGTACAGCTCGCGCGCCGTGACGTCCTGGATGATGCCGCTCCAGCTGAGGCCGTCTGACGCATCGCCGTGACGAGGCCTGCCGGCGATCAGGATCCAGCGCGGCTCGATGCTCCGTGCATCCAGCCGCACGCGCCGATCGAACGCCCCGCCGGTCGCCGCCGCACGCGCGAGCACGGCGGTCAGCGCTGTCCGATCGCTTTCCTCGATCCGGTGCAGCAGCAGTTCCGGCGTCGCGAGCAGGCCCTGCGGTTCGATGCCGAACAGGTCGCGTGCCCTGGGGCTCACGTATTCGAACGCAAGCCTGCCATCGGGGTCGATGCGGGCCTCGAAGATCATCTCGGGAACGGTCGAGACCAGTGCGCTGAAGCGCCGCTGCGTCGCCTGGACCGTCGCGTGGTCGGTGCATGCCCGCGCCGAGCGGCCCAGCTGCGCCATCAGCGGCTCCAGTGCGCGCAGCACCTGCGGTTCCAGCCTGCCCGCGTTGCGCTCCAGCGCGAGCAGTCCGAAGTCGGGCAGGGGGAACAGGTACCGCACTGCGCCGTCCGCCAGGGGTTCGGCGTGCGCCGACGGCGCAGTGCCGGCGCCTGCCTGGTCGGTCGTCGCATGCCAGTCGATGGTAACGGGCTGCCAGTGTCCGGGCGAGGCGATGATCATCATCGGCCGTGCATCGACCAGTTCGAAGACCGCCGCGGCCCGTGCATCCAGTCGCCGGATCAGCGTCTCCAGCACGGACCGGAGCATCTCGGCACGGTCGAGCGTGCCGCCGATCTTCATCGCCAGTTCGTACTGCAGGCTCATGAGCTGGAAGGCCAGCTCGTTCATGCGGTGCCCTTGCCCGGGCCGATCATCGCCAGCACGGAGGTCTTGTTGTGCATCTGGAGGAAGTGGTTCGCGCTGCTCGCGACTTCACCGATGGTCAGGGCCCCTGCCTGCGGCGCTCCGGCCACGCGCAGTGCATCCAGCTCGTCCGACAGGCGATCGCCGAGCAGCAGCGCGCGCGAGATGCAGTCGATGGTGAGTGCGACGGCACCAGTGCCTGGCGTGACGGACGCGCAGGCCTCGTCCCTGGCACGGGCGGCTGCCGCGATCATGTCCTCGAAACTGCCGGTGGCCACGCGCACGGTCGAATGCCGGGGGATGTCTCCGGCGCAGCGTATCGCCCCGCCGTCGAGCGCGGCTATCGGATCGCGCACCAGGCCTTCGGCGCCGAAGCGCTCAATCATCAGCGGGAACCGGCTCGCGAGTTCGAAGAAGTCGTGCGGTCCGAACCGCTCACCGGAGCGATGCTGTACCGCTTCGCGGTAGACCTCGATCGCCGGGCGCCAGTCGAGTGTGACGATGTCGTTGCCCCGGGACTCGGTCACCAGCAGGGGGGCGCCGAACGGCTTCCAGCCATGGGCCACGCCCAGTCGGGTGGTCGTGTCCAGCCCTGCGAGCACGCCCACGCCGGAGCGCAGTCCGTCCGGCGTGATCACTGCCGGACGGCGGACGAAGTCGAGCCCGCCGGCTCCGCCGCCGCACCACGTCGCGTTCGTGCCTCTGGCATCGAACAGTGCGCCCATCACCTGGCCGCTGGGGCAGGTGGCGTCCAGGTAGGCGACGACGGTGTGCAGGCCGTCAAGCGGTTGCGTCCGCTCCGGCCCGGGCAGGGTCGCCCCGGAGAGGTCGAGTACCACCACGCGTGCATCGGCATCGTGCCCGATCAGCACGGCGCCTCGCCGATGCGCACGGCCTTCGTGGATCACGCTGGGGAACAGGCCACCGAACACCGGGATGCCGAGCCCGGCGATGATCGGATCGAGTCCGTCCGGCGTCCAGTCGTCGTCGATCGCGCCGAGCAACTGCACCGACCGAGCGCCGGCTCCCGCCAGCGTTGTCAGCGCGTGCCTGACTGCCTGCAGGTCGCTGTCGGGGAGGTGGATGACGTTCGTCCCGCAGTCCCCATCGGATGGCCCGTTGCGCATGTACGCTCTACCCGGCGACTAGACAGGTTCGCAGAACGCTGGTGCGGGTCGCGCGAAGAAGTTGCCCTGCAGCAGGTCGCAGTTCAGTTCGCGCAGCATCGCCGCCTCGCCGGAGGCCTCGACCCCTTCGGCTACCACGAGCGTGCCGACCCTGTGGCAGACGTCCACGATCGCGCCGACCAGGTCGCGCTTGATCCGCGACCGGTCGATGCCGCGCACGAGCGAGAGGTCGAGCTTGGCGATGTCGGGCACGAGCCTCATCAGCCACGAGAGGCTGGCGTAACCGTCGCCAAGGTCGTCGATCGCTACCCGGTAACCGGTCGTCCGCAACACCTGCTGCGTGCTGGTCAGGTCGTCCGACGAGGACAGATCGTCGCGCTCGGCCACTTCCCATACCACCCGGGACGCGAAGGGCAGCAGCGGCTCATCCGGCCCGGCGAGCAGGTCCGACCTGAACTCGTGCTGATGCAGGTTCACGAAGATCAGGTCATGCAGGCTCGGGTCGGTCGAGATGGCCGAGGCGATGCGTCGCCGCACGGCCCGCCCGAGCTCCTCGATCCGGCCCAGGCGCTCGCCGGCCGCGAGCAGTTCGGCGGGGCGCTTGTACGGTCCGCGGCTGCGCATCAGCGCTTCGTGGCCGTACGGCGAGCCATCGTTGGCATGCACGATCGGCTGGAACAGCACGTACAGTCCGGCGAGGCTTTCCTCGAAGGCCTTGCCGATCGCCTCGGCGTCGGCGACGGGAAGGACCGCCGGCCTCGGCGGAGTCCTCGCACGGTCCTCGCGAGGTGTCGCCGGGCCACCATCGGCCGTGGATGCGGACGTGGCATCGGCGTCGGGTAGACCGTCGGCAGGCTGCGCATCGTTGGACGCCTCGCCCAGCAGTTCCAGCGCATGGCGGGCCAGCGTCCACCCGCTCAGTGGCATGTCCAGCAGGCGGACCCGGTCACCGGGCGCGGGATCATGGCGGTCCATGATCCCGGCGGCAATGATCGTGCGGCATCCCGGAGAAGAGAGGTGGGCCCGTGCCGCGATCTCCAGTCCGGTCCCTGCCGGTCCCGGCGGCAGCGAGCCAGTGCAGACGAGCAGTTCGAGCGTGTTGCCGAGCAAGCCCAGCATCTCGATCGCTTCCTGTCCGCATGACGCCTCGGTCACCGCGAACCCCACCATCGAGAGCGAACGTGCATAGGCCGCGCGAAGGGATTCGTCCGGCACCACCAGCAGGCATGCCGTACCGTGCGCGTTGCCCGCCGCCGCCACGGTCGACGCGGTCGCGACCTCCGCGACAGGCACCTCGAAGGTCGGCAGTTCGATCACGGCGGTTGTCCCCGCGCCGGGGCTGCTCAGCAGCCGGATGCCGCCGCCCGCGCGCTGGAGCAGCATGCGGCAGCGCGCCAGACCCAGGCCGCTGCCGAGCCCGCGGGGCTTGGTCGTGAAGAAGGGCTCGAACACCCGGTCCAGGATCGCAGGCTCGATGCCGCATCCGGTGTCGCTGACTTCCACCCGGAGGTTCCCGCCACCGCCCGACGCGCTGGACGGTCCGTCGGGCCAGGACACTTCGACGGAGATCGTCCCGCCGTCGGGCATCGCGTCCCGCGCATTGGCGACCAGGTGCAGGAAGACCTGTTCGATCGATTCGGCGGACAGCCGGACCAGGGCGGGTTCGTTCGGCAGATCGAATTGCACCCGGGATCGCGGCCCCGCCACGTCCTTGAGTGTCCTGCGCAACCCGCGCAGCACGACCAGCAGGTCCGTGCACTCGGCCACCGGCTTCTCGTCGAAGCGGGCGAAATCGGTCAGTGTCCGGGTGAGCGAAATGCCCTTGCCCGCTGCCATCACGATCTGCCCGACATCGTGCTGCACGTCGGGATCGTCCACCGCATGCAGGACGAGGCTCGCGTACGAAAGGACGACCGACAGGAAGTTGTTGAAGTCGTGGCAGACGGCGGTGGAGAAGCGGCCGAGCAGCTCGGAGCGCTCGAGTTCGGCAACGGCGTCCATGGCGTTACGCTCGCGCGTGACGTCGGCGTACAGGATGACCAGGTGGCTGGCATGTCCGTTCGTGCCGGTGACCGGTGACACGCTGACGAGGTACCACGCCGGCTCACCATCGGGACGCCAGCCCTGGATCGTCTCCCGCGCCGCGGTGAGCTGTTCGACGGCTGCGGCGATGCGCGCGACGCGTCCTGCACTCGCGTCTTCGGCAAGGAAGCCGGGGCTCCTGCCCAGGACGCTGTCGACTGCCACGCCGGTGATGCGCTCGAATGCGTCGTTGGCGAAGACGACCTTGCGCTCGTGACCGGTCACCTCGGCCACCACCAGCCCGATCGGTGCATGCAGGGCGATGTGCGCCAGCACGCGCAGGTCGCGTTCGGTCGAATGCTTCGTGACGGCCACCGTGCACGTGGCACGCAGCGTACGGTCATCGAACGGCTTCGCGATGTAGCCGTAAGGGGACAGTGCCGCGGCCCGGGCAACGGTCGCGTCGTCCGCATAGGCAGTCAGGAAGACGACGGCGGTATCCGCGAGGTCGAGCATCTCACGCGCGGTGTCGATGCCGTCGACCGGGCCCCTGATGCAGATGTCCATGAGGACCAGGTCGGGACGCGTCGACCGGAACAGCTCCAGGGCATCGTCCCGGTTGTCGGCTACCCCGACCGGTTCGAAGCCCAGGCGATCGAGCCGTCGCTCGAGATCGCAGGCGATCAGCGCCTCGTCTTCCACGATCATGACCGTGGGCCGCGCATTCTCGTGGCCGTCAGGCGGTCGCTGAACATCGCTGCGCAGGAATCTGGAACTCGTGAACATCTGTCAGCCAGTTTCGTCTGGGGGCGCTGCGGGCAGGGGGCGGCACGCCATGCGGCGCACTGCAGCCTGCCGGGCTGCTCCAGTGTGCCGGCGCTCCGGCGCTCCGGCACGCTGTCCGATGAAGGGTGGCAGCGCAGATTCTACCCACCTCGCGGGCATGCCATAAGGCAATAGTTGACAGTGGCAGGGCGCGCCGCGCCCCGCGTCCGCGTCGGACCGTCGTGGCCAGCCCCCCCCTTGCGGGGGCCTGAGGCGGCGCTGCCCGGACCGCTATAATCCGCGGCTTCATCTCCCTTCGGCAAGAGCCCCGCATGCAACCCCAGTACCAACCCGCCGCCGTGGAACAGGCCGCCCAGTCCTGGTGGACTGAACACCAGGCGTTCCTGGCCAGCGAAAGCACCGCGCCAGGCCGCCCGAAGTACTACTGCCTTTCCATGTTCCCGTATCCCTCGGGAAAGCTGCACATGGGGCACGTGCGCAACTACACGATCGGCGACGTGCTGACCCGCCACCACCGGATGCGCGGCTGCAACGTGATGCAGCCGATGGGCTGGGATGCCTTCGGCCTGCCGGCGGAGAACGCGGCGATGCAGAACCGCGTGCCGCCGGCGAAGTGGACCTACGACAACATCGCGTACATGAAGCGGCAGCTGCAGTCGCTCGGCCTGGCGATCGACTGGTCGCGCGAGCTGGCCACCTGCCAGCCGGAGTACTACCGCTGGAACCAGTGGCTGTTCCTGCGCATGCTCGAGAAGGGCATCGCCTACAAGAAGACCCAGGTGGTCAACTGGGATCCGGTCGACCAGACGGTGCTCGCCAACGAACAGGTGATCGACGGCCGCGGCTGGCGCACTGGGGCGGTGGTCGAGAAGCGCGAGATCCCGGGTTACTACCTGGCCATCACGCAGTACGCCGACGAACTGCTGTCGGCCCTCGACACGCTGCCCGGCTGGCCCGAGCGTGTGCGCACGATGCAGGCGAACTGGATCGGCAGGAGCCATGGTGTCCGCTTCGCGTTCCCGTACGAACTCGACGGGCAGGCCGGTCAGCTGTGGGTATACACCACGCGTGCCGACACCATCATGGGCGTCACCTTCTGCGCCGTTGCGGCCGAGCATCCGCTGGCTGCACGTGCCGCGCGCGACAACCCGGCGCTGGCCGCGTTCATCGACGAGTGCCGGCACGGTTCTGTGATGGAAGCCGACCTGGCGACGATGGAGAAGAAGGGCATGCCGACGGGCCTGTTCGTCACCCATCCGCTGACCGGCGCGCAGGTCGAGGTCTGGGTCGGCAACTACGTGCTGATGACCTACGGTGACGGGGCGGTGATGGGCGTGCCGGCGCACGACGAGCGCGACTTCGCGTTCGCGAAGAAGTACGGCATCGACATCCGGCAGGTGGTGGCCGTGCCGGGCAAGGATTTCTCCCTCGACGCCTGGCAGGAGTGGTACGCCGACAAGGAGCAGGGCGCCTGCGTGAACTCCGGCGCCTATGACGGCCTCGGCTACCGGCAGGCGGTGGACGCGATCGCCGCCGACCTGAAGGCGAAGGACCTGGGCGACCGGCAGGTGCAGTGGCGCCTGCGCGACTGGGGCGTGTCGCGCCAGCGCTACTGGGGCTGCCCGATCCCGATCATCCACTGCCCGTCCTGCGGTGACGTGCCGGTGCCCGACGACCAGCTGCCGGTAGTGTTGCCCGAGGACTGCGTGCCCGACGGCAGCGGCAACCCGCTGGCCAAGCGTCCCGACTTCGTCGACTGCGCCTGTCCGCGCTGCGGCGCCGCCTCCCGGCGCGAGACCGACACCATGGACACCTTCGTCGACTCGTCCTGGTACTACGCGCGCTTCGCCAGCCCGGGTGCGGCCTCGATGGTCGACGGCCGTGCCGCTTACTGGATGCCGGTCGACCAGTACATCGGCGGCATCGAGCACGCGATCCTGCACCTGCTCTATTCGCGCTTCTGGACCAAGGTGATGCGTGATCTCGGCCTGCTTTCGCTCGACGAGCCGTTCGCCAA
>CANHBC010000064.1 GCA_947458835.1 Betaproteobacteria bacterium
CCTGCATGCCGTCGTCCGCTGGCCGGCCCCGGTGGTGCTGCTCCCACGCCTGAAGCGCCCGCGCGAGTAGCGGCCGGGCATCGTCCTCCAGACAGTGGCGGATCGACAGCAGGGTCGGCCGCAGGCCCGCGTACAGCATCGCCTCGACGATCCGGTTGATCGCGCGCCAGGCGAACTGGACGAACGCGTCGCCCTCTCCGGACGCCGGCAGGAGCGAGGTGATGCGGGTGGCGATCGAGCTGGCACGGGCGAAGTTGCGCAACGGGTCGAAGCGCACCGACTGCTCGGGGAACGCCGGATGCAGGGACACCAGCGCGTCGGGACGACCGGTCGCGGCACAGGCGCGCACCAGCAGGGACTGCAGTCCGCGATCGCCCTTCGGGTCGACGATCAGCACGACCGCGTCACGATGGCGAGCCAGGAAACTCGCCACCAGCAGTTCGGCGAGCCGCGTCTTCCCGGTACCCGTCTGTCCGAACACCAGCGTATGCGAGCCCAGCGCCGAAGCCGACATCGTCAACGTGGCCGATCGTGGCTCGACCCCGTCCAGACTCCATTGCACAGGCGCCGCGCGGCCGGCCTGGAGCAGGCGCTGCATGCGCTGCGCATGCAGCGGCGTCCACTCAAAGCCTCGGCCGAGCCACTGCCGAGACGGGTCGTCGCGTGCCCGATCGACCGCGACCGCCAGCGGTACGGTCCAGTGCCTCGCGCGACTGGGCCGGGCGACCTGCCGCCAGCGCCAGCCGACGGCGAGTCCGTTCAGCAGTGCCATCGCCAGCACACCAGGAAGCCACGCCTCCGCCGGTGCAGCCACCGCGTCGAAGGATCGTGGCAGCAACGGCATCGCGAACGCTGCGGCCAGCCAGGCCGCCATGGCGACCGCGTGCGGCGCGCTTCCCCGCATCACGCGCCCTGCGGCCCTCGGCGATCCGGTCGCGACGGCGTCTGCACCTCGGACAGCGCGGAGGGTACGGATGGACCGGTACCGACGGGCGGCAGTGTACGCAGCCAGCGCCCGGGTTCGCGCAGTTCGACCACGGTCAGCGCATCGGCATGCGACGTTCGGATGGACAGCAGCGCCTCGGCGGGATCGGTACGGACATCGTGGCGCGCGGCTGGCGGCATGCGCACGAACTGGTGGTGCACCAGTGACTCGAGCACGGCCCAAGGCTCGAGCGCCAGCCGATCGGCGAGCTCGCGGACGGCCGTCTTCCAGGCGAGGTACAGACGGCCGTCGATGTGCCACAGCCGACCCTTGCGCTGGTTGAGCTGCCAGCGCCCCTCGACGATCAATGCCTCCATCGCCGCGCCGAGGCGACCGGCCGCGGCGGAAGGCGGGAGCGACACCCCCGGCAGGGCGAGCGCCGCTTCCACGAGTCCGCAGGTTCCGACCTGCGGCGCATCGAGTACCGATGGTGGCGCCGCACGCAGCAGCAGCACCATTGCGGCGAGTCGCCCGGCCTCCGTCAGGCCCGGGGCAGGCAGCGGCGAGATCCGGTAGCACGGCCGCGCACCGGCAAGCGCGCCAGCCGCCGGCGCATCGGAGAGCTGATCGGCCAGCGGGCGCGCGTGCAGGCACAGCGGCCGACCGGCGAGGGTCGATGCCTGCCATTGGCCGATGGCCCGGGCGGTCCATAGGGACAGTTCCCGCAGCACTACGGCCTCCTGACGATCCACGCACGCTGGCGTGCCCGCGCGCAGCGCCACCGCCATCACGGCCTGCGCGCAGGCATCGAGCCCGGCATCGAGCAGCGACCCCGGCGACGCACCGGCGTCCGACGGCAGCAGGTGCACATGCCGTGCGAATGCGAGCAGCAGCGGACCGGCGACCTGCCGGAAGCGCGGCTCGCTCCACTCGCCGCAGGCGCGGACACGTCCAAAGCCGGCGGCGTGCAGCCGCACCAGGCCGGACAGGTCCAGCACGGGCAGTTCGCGTGGCACGGCCTCGTCTCGCGGTGCGTTCAGGTCCATGTGGCCCGGGCTCGAGCCTGCTCCAGCGCACGGCAGACCGGGCAGCGCGAACCGGGCACGTCCAGCCGCAGTTCGAGGTAGGCCGATCCGCATCGCCGGCAGTCGACGAGCGTGAAGTCGGGATGATGGCGCGCACGAAGCACGAGCGCGACCGCGTTGATGTCGAAATGGGCAGAGTCACCGAACAGCGCGCGATACGTGCGCCAGGTGGCCAGCAGGGTGGCCGCCGGTGCATGGCCCGCGCGTACCAGCCGGTCGGCCGTGACCACGACCACGCTCGACTCGAGCTTGCGGGCATAGGTGGCGATGATGTGTTCGCCGAGTTGCGGCAGCGCGCCCTGCCGAGGGCCATGGCCGGCCACCTCGACGAACAGCTGGCGCAGCGTGCCGGTCATCGCGAGCCCCGTGACATGGGTGACGATCGGCGGGCGGGCACCCTCGCGGAACAGAGCTTCCGCCCACGAATAGCGCTGCGCCAGCTCGCTCAGCGGATGAGAGCCGGCCGCTACCGGGACCTGCCCGCACGGCATCTGGGCTGCGGCCGGGCCGCATCGAGGCACACGGCGCCGAACCGTTGCGGCACCTGCCGGCACCGTACGTCGAGGGTCTCCCGATGCAGCGGGCGACCGTGAACCTGTGCCGGCGGTGCGCAGGCGCATCGCACAGTGCGGGCAACGCAGGTGCGAAGGCCGTGCCGGCGCGGACAAACCGCCAGGCGCGCCGCCGGCCAGCGCGTCTGGCCGGCGGGCATCGAAGTAGGCAACGCCACACCGGTCGCAGCAGGAGCGCTGCAGTGCACCCCGCTCCAGTGCACGCGCAAGCACCCAGCACTGGTCGATTCCGAAGCGACGACCGCTGGTGCGGGTGCGCGGCGCGACGCCGGCCAGGCACTGCCACGCGCCGACCAGTGCCTGTGCCCGGGTCGTACCGGCTTCGCGCAGACGGTGCCACGCATCGAGGAAGATCGAGGCCTCCATGCGCGCGGCGGCGGTAGCCAGCAGTTCGACCTGGTCGCACGGCAGCGGTCCGCGCGGCCTGCCCGGCCCGCGGATGCCGATGTACATCCGGCGGACCAGGGCGCGCGCCGTGCCGTCGATGCCCAGCGCCTCTGTGACCACGACCGCGCGCGCGCCCAGCCGGATCAGTTGCTCGGCCGCCTGCAGGCGCGCACCGAAACCGATGACCGGCTCGCCGCCGGTTCGAAGGCGCGGGCCCATCAACGCTGCGCCGACAGCAACACGCGCGCATCAGAGGCGGCGCGGTTGGTGCGCGCGAGCTGCGCCTGCGCCGGCAGTTCGCCAGGAGCGACGCGCAACCCGAAGATCAAGGCGCGGGAATGCGCCAGCGCCTGGAGATCGGCTACCGAAAGGCGGCAGAGCACGCTGCAGGCGGCAGCGTCCAGGCCAAGGCGGGTGATGGCGAGATCACGCGCGGAGCGGGCCAGTTCCCTCGCGAGGTGCAGGTAGGACAGGTTGAGCTGGACCAGATCGGCCTCGATCGGGGCTGCGTCGGGTGCAAGGCGCGCGGACAGCGCCAGGGGCTCTTCCGCGCGGAGCCGGTGCGGCTCCCGGCCGGTGGCCGGCTCGGCGGGAGCGGCCCGGCGGGCGCGCGAACGGACAGGGGGCTGGGCAGAGTCGGAGACGGTCGAAGGGACGGGCATGGCATTCCTCGTTCGGGTTCGATTAGGGGCGCACCGCGCGGCACCGACCCGGGTTCGGTCCGTGGCAGGCGGGTGCAGCGCCAATCTAGCCAGGGTCGCCAGCAGTGTCAATACTTTTAGTATCTGTTGATTACTTGAGGTTCCAGACGGGGCACAGATCCTGTACACCCCGCCCGCGCGTTCAGAATGTCTTTCTGCATCAGCATCTTGAGAATTCCGTTGCAGGGTAACCACGGACCTTTCAGCAGGATTGGATGCGCGATCGCATGACGGTCATTACTTTCGGTATCATCGCCAGATGGCCGCCCGACGCCCCGCCGCCCCGCCCGCGAATGCCGCACCCGCTGCCGGGCCGGCCGTGGCGAGGCGCGTCGGCCGGCCCAGCAACGAACGATTCCGCCAGCTGTTCACCCGCAACCTGAACCAGCTGCTGGACGCGCGCCCCGACGTCCCACGGGAGGCGTCAGGACGCGCGGCAGAGCTGGCACGGGTGTGCGCGGTAACGCCTGCAGCCGCGCGGAAGTGGCTCACCGGCGCCGGCTGGCCCACGCTCGAGAAGCTGCTGGAGCTCGCGCAGCGCTATGGCTTCGCTCCAGACGACCTTCTTGCGGACGGACCACGGCAGGTCGTCGACATATCGCGGCTGGTCGACGCCCAGGCCCTGCGCCGGGCTGAACTCGGCGAACTGACGCCGGTACCGGCATTGACCGGTGGCGCGGCACGGCTGCGGCTGGCGATCGATCCGGCCGCGTTCGCGGGCAGCGACGCCGCCGGTACGGCGATGGCCCTGGTGGATGTAGCCGATGACACGCTGGCCCCGCACCTGGCCGCAGGCGACCAGGTCGTCGTGAGGCTCGATGCGCAATGGCACGGCGATGGCATCTACCTGCTGCAGGCCACCCCGACCGCGCCGCCGACGCTGCGCAGGATCCACCGCGTGGAGAACGGCTATCGCATCATCGATGCGCACGGAAGCACGATGGCTGCCGCGCTCGCCATCGACGAGGCGGGCGCGCTGGATGGCAGCCCGATCCTGCGCGGCATGCCTCTGTGCCTGCTCCGCAACCTCGCGCGCGACAACCGGTAAGGCCCTGCAGCAGCCGCTACTGGCCGCTGTCGGCCAGGGGCAGAGTGTTCTACGCTATGCGAACGCAGTGGTCCCCTGCACCGCCGCCACCACGCTTGCGCCGATCCAGCCCTCGACATGCCACCCACCTGCCTGCTCCCGCCGCCCCTCTGCCACTGCACGCATCCAGCCCTCGCGCCGAGCGAGGTGGCTCGCCCGCCGTGGGCAGCAGCGCTGCTCGCACTGCTGCTCGCCCTGTACAGCACCCTCGCCATCGCACAGGCACCGCGCTCGGCGCTGCGCATGCTGGTGGTCAGCCAGGCGGTCACCCCCGAGGGCTCGTCCTTCGCCGCACGCATCGGCACCCTGGCTTTTGGCGCGACCGGGCTTGCCACCGACCGGCTGGCAGAGTCGCTGCCGAACGCATCGTCCGTCGCACAGATCGCGGTGCGCGACTTCGGCAGCGGACTGACCCAGTCGCAACTGCTCGCGGCCGCATCCGCGCACCTGTTGCCGCAGGGACCGGCCCTGGCCGCCGCGCTCGCAGCGGCGTTGCAGGTGCGCGGCCTCGGGCAGGCCACCTTCGTCTACGACCAGCAGGTCTACGTGGCGGGCGCCGCGACGCCGCGCCGCCTCGTATGGACGTTGTCGGTGGACCGCGCTGGCCGCGCGAGCCACGGCGCGCCGCGACTGTTCGACGCGCAGCCGCATATCCTCCACGTGCAGTACGTGCCGCTGCGCGTCGCCGCCGGGCTACCGCCGGGATGGGCCTATCCGGACGCCGGCCGACTGCGCTGGCAACGCCTGAACCTGCAACTGCAGCCGATCGGTGGAAGCGGCGCGATCGACACCGGCGGCGCCTTCGATGCACCCGATGCGATCGACGGCACTCCGGCGAACCCCGAAGCCGGGCTGCAGTGCCTGGTCGATCGCCGCAGCCGTATCGACTGCCCACCGGGGCCGACCGATGTCGTCACGCTGCTCGACGAGCAGGGCTCAGTCAGTGCGCTGCTGGATTACGGCCTGCGGCTGGCCCCGGTCTACGATGCGGTACCGGCCGGCGATGGTCGCATCGACCAGGTGGCAAGGCTGTCGCTGCGCGTGGACCAGCGCGAACTCGCCTACGGTGGCTGCACCGCGGACATGCGCTTTCGCAACGTCGGGCACTACGGCTACACGCTCGTTGCCTCGAGTGACCGTTATGCGGTAGCCGCCGACGGCCGCTTCTCCCGCATCGACCGCACCCTCGCCACGACGCTGTCGCCGACGATCGCCTATGACTGGACACGGGTCCTGCAACCGGCTGCGGTGTCGACGATCGCCCCGCTCATCCTCGATCCACAGGATCCGATGCGCCCGCTGCTGGCCGCGGCAAGCATCCACAACCTGGTCTACCTCGCCCCGATATCCACCTCGGGCGCGCCGGACCAGACCGTACTGTCATATACGTCACCGCCTTATGGTCAGGGCCGCGTGCAGGCAGAGCTGCGTTGCTCGATCGATGGCACCTGGACGATCCGTTCGATGATCGCACCCTGGGCACGCTGCTTCGCAGGCGCCTGCAACTCGACCTACTTCCCGTACGAGGCGACGTTCACCACCGGACAGCGCGCCGTGGCGCCGCTGCGCCGGACGGCGGTTGCCTACAACGGACGTCAGTGGGAACCGCAACAGGCGGAATACGATGGCGCGGCCACGCTCACGCTGTGGCACGACGATCAGTACTGCGGGGACCGCATCGGCGCGCAGTTCTCGCTCGACGGGCGCTACCTCGGCCTCACGGCGGCGCCCTCCTGCTAGCGGGCGCCCCCGGGGCGGGCTGCGGTATCCTCGGCACGGCCGGGATCACGGACGATCCCGAGCGGCATCCAGCACGAGGAGCGAACGGACATGAGCGTCACCCCCGGAAACCCCAACAACGCCCCCGGCGTCCCCGACGTGCTCACCGAACCGCTCGAACTCGGGCCAGACACCCTGTCGCCGCGCGACTTCTACCTGCTGCTGACCGCACTGGTGGTGCCGCGTCCGGTCGGCTGGATCTCGACGATCTCGGCGGCCGGCGTGCGCAACGTCGCCCCCTACTCGTACTTCAACCTGATGGGCTCGGAGCCGTTCTACTGCGCGTTCGGCTCCACCGGCGAGAAGGACAGCGTGAAGAACCTGCGCGAGGTCCCGCAGTTCGTCGCCAACATCGTGACCATGGACCTGCTCGAGAAGATGAGCTTCACCTCGGGCGAGTGGCCGCGCGAACAGGACGAGTTCGAGTGGGCCGGCCTGACGCCGGTGCCGTCGAAGACCGTGAAGCCCTATCGCGTCGGGGAGGCGAAGGCGCATCTCGAATGCGAGGTCAAGCACATCTTCCAGGACGGGCGCACACACATCGTGATTGCCAAGATCGAGCACGTACACGTGTCGCCGTCGGTCTGGAAGAACGGCCGCGTGGACCCCAAGCTGCTCGACCCGGTCGGACGCCTGTCCGGCTCGCTCTATGCACCGCTCGGCGACATCTTCAGCGTGCCGCGGCCGGACATGTCGAAGGTCGGGGAGAGCCCCTCGCTCGCCGGGATGCCGAAGGCCACTCGACGGTAGCCTCGCCCGGCGCCCGGCGCCCGCCGTCGATCCGCAGCCCGGTCGGTCGGCAGAT
The DNA here is from genome assembly GCA_947458835.1 of Betaproteobacteria bacterium. Classification (GTDB taxonomy): domain Bacteria; phylum Pseudomonadota; class Gammaproteobacteria; order Burkholderiales; family CAIKXV01; genus CAIKXV01. The sequence continues at coordinate 7,342 of CANHBC010000064.1, forward strand.
CGAACCACGCTGCGAGCCGATCACGGCCGGGACCAGATGCCGGCGCCGCCCAAGCTACAATCGCGCGTCCCCGGACGGGGGTGCCGCGCGCGCCTTCGCGCCTCCGCCATGCCATGAAAGCCTCCTGAACGATGATCCTCTTCCAGGACGTCATCACGCGTCTGAACGAATACTGGGCCAAGCAGGGTTGCCCTCTGCTCCAGCCGCTCGACATGGAAGTCGGCGCCGGAACCTCGCACACGCACACCTTCCTGCGCGCCCTCGGGCCCGAGCCGTGGCGCGCCGCCTACGTGCAGCCGTCGCGCCGCCCGAAGGACGGCCGCTACGGCGAGAACCCGAACCGCATGCAGCACTACTACCAGTACCAGGTCGTGCTCAAGCCGGCTCCGGAGGACATCCTCGAGCTCTACCTGGGTTCGCTGGCGGCGATCGGCCTCGACCTGAAGGCCAACGACGTGCGCTTCGTCGAGGACGACTGGGAGAACCCGACGCTCGGCGCCTGGGGCCTGGGCTGGGAGGTCTGGCTGAACGGCATGGAAGTGACCCAGTTCACGTATTTCCAGCAGGTCGGCGGCATCGACTGCAAGCCGGTCACCGGCGAGATCACCTACGGCATCGAGCGACTGTCGATGTACCTGCAGGGCGTCGAGAACGTGTTCGACCTGACCTGGACGACCTGGATGGACAACGGCGTCGAACGCCGCCTCACCTACGGCGACGTCTACCACCAGAACGAGGTGGAGCAGTCGACCTTCAACTTCGAACGCTCGAACGTGGAACTGCTGCTGCACCTGTTCGGACAGCATGAAGCCGAGGCTAAGAAGCTCATCGAGGGCGGCCTTGCGCTGCCCGCCTACGACCAGATCCTGAAGAGCGCGCATACCTTCAACCTGCTGGATGCCCGGGGAGCCATCTCGGTCACCGAGCGCGCGGCGTACATCGGGCGCATCCGCAACCTGGCGCGCGCCGTCGCTCAGGCCTACTACGAGAGCCGCGAGCGCCTGGGCTTCCCGATGCTGGCCGGAGGGGCACGATGAGCGCCACGCTGCTGGTCGAACTGTTCACCGAAGAACTGCCGCCCAAGGCGCTGCGCAGGCTGGGTGACGCCTTCGCGTCCGGACTCTCGGGCGCACTGTCCGCCGCCGGCCTGCTCGAGCCGGCAGCGACTACCACCGGCTATGCCTCCCCGCGCCGGCTTGCGGTGTCGATCACGAACGTACTGTCCCGCGCGCCCGACAAGGCCTTCCGCCAGAAACTGCTCCCAGTGTCGGTGGCCTTCGATGCCGCCGGCGCACCGACCCCTGCGCTGCAGAAGAAGCTCGCTGCCATCGGGCTCGCGCCAGACGCCTGGCAGGCTCTCGAGCGGGCGCCCGACGGCAAGGCCGAGGCGCTGTTCCACAACGGCACGCAGTCCGGCGCATCACTCGCCGAGGGGCTGCAGAAGGCGCTCGACGAGACGCTGGCGAAGCTGCCGATCCCGAAACTGATGCGCTACCAGCGGCCCGACGGCACCGACGTCCAGTTCGTGCGCCCGGCGCACCGCCTGCTGGCGCTGCACGGCGGCACAGTGCTGCCGGTGAAGGCGCTCGGCCTGGAGGCAGGCTTCCATACGGTCGGCCACCGGCAGATGAGTTCCGGGACGATCTCCATCGCCACGGCATTCGAGTATCCGCACCGGCTGATGGTGCTGGGCAAGGTGGTCGCGTCCTTCGCCGAGCGCCGGCAGCGCATCGAGGATGGCCTGCGCGCGAAGGCCGGCGCCGACGTGCTGATCGCGCCCGACGCGCTGCTCGACGAGGTGACCGGGCTGGTCGAATGGCCTGTCGTGTACGAGGGCCGGTTCGACGAGGCCTTCCTCGACGTGCCGCAGGAATGCCTGATCCTCACCATGCAGCAGAACCAGAAGTACTTCGCGCTGGCCGACGCGTCAGGGAAGCTGCGCAACCGGTTCCTGCTGGTGAGCAACCTCGAGACCGCCGCCCCCGCGGCGATCGTCTCGGGCAATGAGCGCGTGCTGCGTGCGCGTCTGGCCGACGCCAAGTTCTTCTTCGACCAGGACCGCCGGACACCGCTCGCCGAGCGCGTCGCACGACTGGGCAGCGTCGTGCACCACAACCGGCTGGGCAGCCAGCTCGACCGTGTGCAGCGGCTGTGCAAGCTCGCCGCGCAGATCGCGCGCCTGCTGTCGTCCGCGGCCCCGGCCCTGCAGGTAGACCCGGCAAGGGCCGAGCGCGCGGCCCTGCTGTGCAAGGCAGACCTGGTGACCGACATGGTCGGTGAGTTCCCGGAACTGCAGGGCGTGGTCGGCGAGTACTACGCGCGGCACGACGGCGAGGACGACGGCGTCGCCATCGCCATCGAGCAGCACTACCATCCGCGCTTCGCCAACGATTCCCTGCCCACGGCCCCGCTGTCACTGGTGGTCGCCCTGGCGGACAAGCTCGACACACTGGTCGGCCTGTGGGCTGCGGCCGGTGCGCCCACCGGCGACAAGGATCCGTTCGGCCTGCGTCGCCAGGCGCTGGGCGTGCTGCGCATGCTGGCCGAGCATCCGCTGCCGCTCGACCTGCGCGGGCTGGTCGGCCTGGCGATCGCCCAGTTCCCGCCCGCCGTGATGACCGCGACCCTGGCGGGGGACCTGCATCGGTTCTTCCTCGACCGCCTGTCGAATTACCTGCGCGAGCGTGGCCATGACCCGCGCGGCATCGATGCGGTGCTGGCCCTGGAGCCCTCGCGCATCGACCAGGTGCCGTCCCGGCTCGAGGCGGTCGCTGCCTTCGGACGCCTGCCGGAATCGGAGGCACTCGCCGCGGCGAACAAGCGCGTGCGCAACATCCTGAAGAAGGAAGGTCCCTCGGCCATGCAACCCGACCCCGGCCTGATGTCCGAGCTGGCCGAGCAGTCCCTGCATGCGGCGCTGCTTGCGCTCGAACCGGAGGTCGCCGCCTGCCTCGCGCACGACGATCATGCCGGCGCACTGGCACGGCTGGCTTCGGTTCGCGTCGCGGTCGACCGCTTCTTCGAGGACGTGATGGTGATGACCGATGACCTGGCGGTGCGCGCGAACCGGATCGCGCTGCTGCGATCGCTCGAGCGCGTGCTCAACCAGGTCGCCGACATCTCGCGGCTGGCCTCATGAGGGACTGGCCGTGAAGCTGGTGATCCTCGACCGCGACGGCGTGATCAACCAGGACAGCGACCAGTTCATCAAGTCGCCGGACGAATGGAAGCCGATTCCGGACAGCCTGGAGGCGATCGCCCGGCTGAACCAGGCCGGTTTCCAGGTGGTGGTCGCCACCAACCAGTCGGGCGTCGGACGCGGCCTGCTCGACATGTCCACGCTGAACGCGATCCACGACAAGATGCACCGCAGGCTGGCGCAGGCTGGCGGTCACGTCGCCGCGGTCTTCTACTGTCCGCATGCAGCCGATTCCAACTGCGGCTGCCGCAAGCCGCGTGCGGGCCTGTTCGAGGAGATCGGGCGCCGCTTCGGTCTGCCGCTCGCGGACGTGCCGGCGGTCGGCGACTCGCTGCGCGACCTGCAGGCGGCGGCCACCGTGGGCGCACGCCCGATGCTGGTACTGACCGGCAAGGGCCAGAACACCCGCCGTGCAGGCGGCCTGCCCGAGGGCACGGCCGTGTTCGCCAACCTCGCCGACGCGGTGACGGCGATCTGCGAATGACCCGGCCACCCGACGCAGGTACCGCCAGGTGCTGAGCCTGCTGCGCTCGATCGCCTTCGCGCTGGCAGCTGCGCTGATCACGCCACCCTATGCGTTCCTAGCGGTGGCGCTATTCTTCCTGCCGCCGAGGGTGCGCTACCGGATCATCTCGACCTGGTCGGTGTCGATCGTCTGGCTGGCCCGCATCCTGTGCGGCGTGCGCTGGCGCGTGAGCGGTCTCGAGCGACTGCCGGCGATGCCGTCAATCATCCTGTCCAAGCACCAGTCAGCCTGGGAGACCCTGGCCTTCCAGGCGATCTTCCCGCCGCAAGTCTGGGTACTCAAGCGCTCGCTGCTGTGGGTCCCGTTCGTCGGCTGGGGCATCGCCATGCTGTCGCCGATCGCGATCGATCGAGGCCAGCGCATCCGTGCGCTCAAGCAGACGCTCGAGCAGGGGCGCGAGCGGCTCGCCTCGGGTTTCTGGGTAGTCGTGTTTCCCGAGGGCAGCAGGGTCGAACCCGGTACCCGCGGCAACTGGCAGATCGGCGGTGCCTGGCTCGCGGCGCACGCCGGTGCCCCAGTCGTGCCGGTAGCGGTCAACTCGGGCGAACTCTGGCCACGCAACGGTTTCATCAAGCATCCGGGCACGATCGACGTCTTGGTCCTGGAGCCGATCGATCCATCCGGCATGAAAGCCGAAGCATTGAGCAGGCTGGTCGAGCAGCGCGTCGAGGACGCGATGCTGCAATTGAACGGAAAGGCAAGAAGCCGTTGAGCATCCCGCACCACCCGGGCCCGTCCCGGCAGCAACCCGCAACACAGCCTGCTCCCGACCCCGCGCAGGCCAACCACGACAGCAGCGCACGCACCGCCATTCGCGGTCAGGCTGCACGTGGCACGCACCTCGACACCGACCAGGTCGGGCTGATCCAGCTCGATGGCCGGCCGATCGAGTACACGATGCGCCGCAGCGTGCGGCGCAAGCGCGCGATGCTCAGCCTGTCCGACCGCGGGCTGATGCTCGCAGTACCGCTGCGCATGTCCAGCCGCGCGATCGAGGATTTCCTCCAGGTCAGCCATCCGTGGTTGCGCCGGCACCTGCCACGCTGGCAGGCGAGCGCGCGTCCGCACCTGGAACTCGACACGCTCCAGCAGGTGCTGTGGATGGGTGAATCGCTGCGCGTGGATCCCGTCGCGACGGACGTTGCCGCAGCGGATGCCCGAAGGGTGGATCGGCAGGCGGCCAGCGTCACCGTATTACTGCCCGATCCGGGCGACTGCGCCAGCCTGAGGCTCGCGCTGCGCGGCTGGATCCAGAGCCAGGCACTGCCGCATTTCACTGAACGCGCACGCTACTTCGCGCCGGTGGTAGGGGTAGGCCTGCCACCGATCAAGCTGACCGATGCCCGCACGCTGTGGGGAAGCTGCACGCCGAAGGGGCTGGTACGCCTGAACTGGCGGCTGATGCAGGCGCCGCCACACCTGATCGATTACGTGGTCGTGCACGAACTGGCGCACCTGCTCGAGCCCAACCACTCATCTCGCTTCTGGGCCGTGGTCGAGCGCGGTTGCCGAGAGCACCGCGGTGCGCGGCGCGAGTTGAGCCAGTGGCAGCGGCGGCTCGCCGCGCTGTAAGGTGAAGGCCACCGACGGAGGTCGAGCGGCGGCGGACGGCGGCAGGCTGCGTGCTACCATCTTTTACATGAGCCAACCGACACCTGCCGCCTCGCACGACACGCCGGCTGCACCGCCGGTGCGAGGGCAGGATCGCGCGCCGAAGGCACAGGATGCGCGGCCACGCGGACGATTACTGGCCACCGGCGCAGCCGCGCTGCTGGTCACCTTCACCACGGTGCAGGCCGGTGGATGCGGGTACAAGACACCGCTCGAAATGCCGAAGAAGGCTGCGCCGGCCAAGCCGGCTTCCTGAGCAGCCGACCCGACCGGAGTCACACGATGGATGCGATGTTCACCCTTCGCGGCGGAGCGCTGCAGGTCGAAGACGTACCGCTGCAGGCGATCGCTGAACGCTTCGGAACCCCGACCTACGTCTACTCGAAGGCCGCGCTGGGCGGCGCCTTCCGGGCGTTCGAGTCAGCCTTTGCAGATGCATTGTCACGGGTGCCGGGACGCGCCGATGGTGCCCCGCAACCGCTGGTCTGCTACGCGGTCAAGGCCAACCCGAACCTTGCCATCCTCAACCTGTTCGCGCGCATGGGCAGCGGTTTCGACATCGTGTCGGCTGGCGAACTCGCGAGGGTGGTGGCGGCCGGTGGCGACCCGGGTCGGGTCGTCTTCTCGGGCGTCGGCAAGAGCACGGCAGAACTGGAGGCCGCACTGCTTGCCGGCATCCTGTGCTTCAACATCGAATCCGTCCCGGAACTGCACAGACTCGAGCAGGTAGCCGCACGACTGGGCCGTATCGCACCGGTGAGCATCCGGGTGAACCCTGACGTGAATCCCAAGACCCACCCGTACATCACGACCGGACTCAACGAGAACAAGTTCGGCGTCGGCCACGAGGGTGCGCTCGCCCTCTATCGCGCGGCGCGCGACTGCCGGCACCTGCGCATCACTGGCATCGACTGCCACATCGGCTCGCAGATCACCGAGATCGAGCCATACGCCGACGCACTCGAACGCATCCTCGAACTCGTCGACCGCCTTGCAGCCGAAGGCATCGAACTCGACCACGTTGACCTCGGCGGCGGGCTGGGCATCCGCTACAGCGAGGAGTCCCCGCCGTCGGTCACCGAGTACGCGGCGGCGATCACGCGGGTGTTCGGCAACCGCCGCCAGCGGCTGGTGTTCGAGCCGGGCCGCCTGTTCGTGGGCAACGCCGGACTGTTGCTGACCCGCGTCGAATACCTCAAGCCTGGCCCGGTGAAGAACTTCGCGATCGTCGACGCCGCGATGAACGACCTGATGCGACCGGCGCTCTACGAGGCCTATCACGAGGTGCTTCCAGTGGTGCCGCGCGCGGGTGCCACGACCTGGTATGACGTGGTCGGACCCGTGTGCGAGAGCGGTGACTGGCTCGCGCGCAACCGACCGCTTGCCATCGCCGAAGGCGACCTTCTTGCGATTGCATCCGCGGGCGCATACGGCATGAGCATGAGCTCCAACTACAACACGCGACCACGTGCAGCCGAGGTGATCGTCGATGGTGACTGCATGCACGAGGTGCGTGCGCGTGAACGCATAGAGCAGTTGTTCGAAGGCGAATCGCTGCTGCCCTGATGGGCATGGACTCGACGACCATCGATGCGATGCATGCGATGGAAGCGTCGAGCGCAGCAGTGAGCATCGCAGGCGCTTCGAACTCGACAGCAGTACACGAAGTTTCGCTTCGTTACTGTTGTTTTTTGTTTTCGATGTGGCATAGAATCGGCCCACCAAGCATCCGCGCGCTTGTCAATAGCCTGAGTCAAGAGAACATCACCAGCAGCATCGACTCCGGCAGACAGGCAGGTAAGACCATAAGTGGCGACTGAGCGGGCGCGATGGGAGTGCAGCTCCGTTCATGTCCTACTGCACCACGGCCATGGGCGACGATTCTCTGCACGATTGGTCGTGACAAACTCAATCAAGGAGAAACACGATGGCTGCCAAGAAGCCCGCGAAGAAAGCCGCGAAGAAAGTCGCGAAGAAAGCCGTGAAGAAGGTCGTCGCGAAGAAAGTCGCGAAGAAAGCCGCGAAGAAGGTCGTCGCAAAGAAAGCTGCGAAGAAAGCCGCGAAGAAGGTCGTCGCAAAGAAAGCTGCGAAGAAGGTTGCCAAGAAAGCAGCCACGAAGTAATTGCCCGGGACCGAGCTGAGTCGCCCCAAGACAACGCAGCCAAGACAGCCGGTCCAGCCACCAAGAGGGAACAGTACGCTTCGGTTACCACTGTTTCTTCCGGCCTGAATCAAGATCCCCCGAAGACGCCAGTCTCCGGGGTTTTTTTTCGCCCTGCTGCCAGCAGGCAAGCCCCGGATCTGCGCAGCAACCGGTCAGCCGCGCCTCTGCCCGCTGCCTGTCTGGCCTGCCGGCCGCCTGGACACTTGTGGCCTCGCCGGGTACCGCGCCAGACGGACCCCGAGGAGCAGCCCGAGTATCACCGCGTAGTAGAACGGCTCTCGGACATCCGCCTTGACCAGCCACCAGTAATGGACGACGCCGATCGCCGTCGCGAGGTAGGCGAGGCGGTGAAGCGCCAGCCAGCGCCGTCCGCCGAGCCGCCGCACCATCGCATCGGTCGAGGTGATCGCGAGCGGCACCAGCAGCACGAACGCGATGAAGCCGGCGGTGATGAACGGCCGCTTCACGATGTCACGGACGATCGCAGCCAGGTCAAAGAACTGGTCGAGCCACAGGTAGGTGACCAGGTGCAGGCATCCGTAGAAGAAGGCGGTCAGGCCCAGCATCCGACGCAGGCGCAGCAGCCAGTTCAGCCCCGTGAGCCAGCGCAGCGGGGTCACCGAAAGCGTGACCAGCAGCAGTATCAGGGTCCACTCGCCGGTCGAGCGGGTGATGAACTCGATGGGGTTCGCGCCCAGCCCACCGGTGGATGCTCCGACCACCAGCCGACCCAGCGGCACGAGTGCCGCCATGCAGGCCAGCCGGCGTATCCACGCGACTGCCCGGGGGGAAGGCTGCCGCAACCGCGACAGTATGCTCCCGGACTCGACGGCTGCGGTCGCGCCGCCCTGCGCGCGGCCCAGCGGTTCCAACGGTTCCAGTTCAGGCCGCTGCGCGGTCGTGCTCGCTTGCCGGAAGGCTCGCGGCCACGCCACGCAGGTGTTCGATGAACTCCTCGCTGACGTCCGGGTGACTCATGGCGAAGGCGATCGTCGCCTTCAGGTAGCCGATCTTCGAGCCGCAGTCGTAACGGGTACCGTGGAACTGGTACGCGAGTACCTGTTCCTGAGTCAGCAGCGACGCGATTGCATCGGTCAGCTGGATCTCGCCGCCCTTCCCGGGACGCGCATTGGCGAGATGGTCGAAGATTCGGGGCGACAGAATGTAGCGTCCGACCACGCCAAGCGTCGACGGCGCCTCGGCCGGCTTCGGCTTCTCGACGATGCCGTCGATCTGGTGCACGTCGTTGAGGGCGGAACCGCAACGGACGATGCCGTACTGGTCCGTATCGTCGCGCGCGACGTTCTGTACTCCGATCACGGAGCGTCGGTAATAGCTGTAACGCTCGACCATCTGGGTCATCACCGACGGCCTCGCGTCGATCAGGTCGTCGGCGAGGATCACCGCGAACGGCTCGTCGCCGACCAGCGGCCGGGCACACAGCACGGCATGCCCAAGGCCGAGCGTCTCCGGCTGGCGGATGAACACGCAATGCACGCCGGGCGGCAGGATGCCGCGCACGGTGGCCAGCAGCTTCTGGTTGCCGCGCTCCTCGAGTGCCGCCTCGAGCTCGGCGGCCTTGTCGAAGTGGTCCTCGATCGCACGCTTGTTACGGCCGGTGACGAAGATCATCTCGGTCATGCCTGCGGCGACCGCCTCCTCGACTGCGTACTGGATCAGCGGCTTGTCGACGACAGGCAGCATCTCCTTCGGGCTGGCCTTCGTCGCAGGCAGGAACCGGCTACCCATGCCAGCGACCGGGAACACGGCCTTGGTGATCTCGCGCTTCATTCGGTATCTCCTTGGTTCGATGCAGGCACCCGTCGCACCAGGCTCAGCTGCGATTGTAGGTGTCTTCGAAGCGGACGATGTCGTCCTCGCCGAGGTAGGTGCCCGACTGCACCTCGATCAGTTCAAGCGGGATGCGTCCCGGGTTCTCCAGCCGGTGCTTCACGCCCAACGGGATGAACGTGGACTCGTTCTCGGTGAGCATCACGACGTCCTCGCCGCGCGTCACGCGGGCGGTGCCGCGAACCACGATCCAGTGCTCGGCACGGTGGTGGTGCATCTGCATCGAAAGTTTAGCGCCCGGGTTGACGGTGATCCGCTTGACCTGGAAGCGCGCCCCCTCGTCCACCGATTCGTAGGTTCCCCAGGGCCGGTGCACCTTCCGGTGGATCACGCCTTCGCTGCGCTTTTGCTGCTTGAGCTTGTCGACGATCTTGCGCACGCCCTGCACGCTTTCCCGGTGCGACACGAGGATCGCGTCCGGGGTCTCGACGACGACGATACCCTCGACGCCGATCGCAGTCACCAGGCGGCTTTCGGAATACAGGTAGCTGTTGCGCACGTCTTCGAGCACCGTCTGGCCTTCAGTGACGTTGCCGTCCACGTCCTTGGTGCCGACATCCCAGAGCGCCTTCCAGGAACCGAGGTCCGACCACTCGTACTCGACCGGACGCACCGCGGCGAGCGATGTCTGCTCGAGTACGGCGTAGTCGACCGAGATCGAGGGACAGCGTTCCATCGCAGGCTGCGACAGGCGCGTGAAATCGAGGTCGCGCTGGCTTTCGGACCAGGCCTGACGGCAGGCGGCCAGCACGGCCGGTTGCAACCGTTCGAGTTCGGTCAGGAAGACACCGGCCGGGAACAGGAACATGCCGCTGTTCCAGAAGTAGCTGCCCTCGGCGACGAAGCGCTCGGCCCGGTCGAGGTCAGGCTTCTCGATGAACTGGGATACCACACTGCACGCCTGGTCGCCCGGAAGCGCCTCGCCACAGGCGATATATCCGTACCCGGTCTCCGCCCAGCGTGGGCGGATACCGAAGGTCACCAGGTGCCCCGCCTGCGCTGCAGGCACCGCGGCCATCACCTCCGCCCGGAATGCCGAGCCGTCGGGAATCAGGTGGTCGGACGGCAGGACGAGCATCAGCCCAGCGGGGTCTTCGGCAGTGATGCTGAGGGCCGCGACCGCCAGCGCCGGAGCAGTGTTCCGGCCGACCGGCTCCAGGATGATGTCGCGCGCGGCGACGTCGATCTCCCGCAGTTGCTGGGCAATGAGGAACCGGTGCTCATGGTTGGCGAGGATCGTCGGTGCACAGCCGCCTGGCAGACCGACGGTACGCAGCACGGTCGACTGCAGCAGGCTCTGGTCGCCATGGAATCTGAGGAACTGCTTCGGCAGCGCCTCGCGCGACAGGGGCCAGAGGCGGGTGCCCGAACCGCCAGACAGGATCACGGGATGGATGCTCATGCAGGACCTCGACTGGTCAGGAAACGTGCGTTCCTGCGCCGGCGGTCGGGTGCATCGTCCGGAGAGCGCGCACGCGTCGCAGCGAAGGAGGGAATGGATCGAGTGTAAAGGGTCGCGCGTGGAAGTGGCTTGCCCCGGTTCGTCGCGCGCCGGCACCCGGCTTCGGGGTGGATGCTCGTCCCTCCGCCGAGACAAGACGCCGATCGAGACCGGATCCGGACGTGCGGGCCGTGAGCTTGACAATCAAGTACCGTGCCCGCTCTGTGCTGCAAACCATGGCCGGACCGTACGCCCCTAGCGGCGGCGGACGCTCGAGGAATTGAGGAGGCGCAGCGCGATCGCCTTGCCGACCGCCTGCGCGCGATTGTTCGCCCCGAGCTTGCGCAGGATCCGTTGCACATGGTTCTTCACGGTCAGCGGACTGATGCTCAGTTCGGCGGCAATCTGCATGTTGTTCTGGCCGTGCTGCACGAGTTCGAGGATGCCGACTTCACGCTCGGACAGCAGCGCTGGCCCGGATGGGTCGGCACCTTCCTGGTCGTTCGCCGAAACGCGGATCAGCGCCGTATGCAGATAGGGAATCAGCAGTTCGAGCAGATACGCCAGGTGAGCGGGACGATCGGTCGGAACACCAAAGAAGTAGAACTGGCTCCCTGCCGCCTTGTTGTGGTCAAGCACCCCATGCACCGCGCACGCACGCAGGCCAAGGCGGGTCAGTTCCACGCTGAAGGGTACGTAACGATCGCTGCTCGGCACCAGCACGAGCGGACGCGCGCCGCTGTTCAACCATGTCTCGCCCAGCTCGGTGATCAGTCCCCTGCCCTCGGCGCTGATTTCTTCGAGGACCTCGCTGGGGATCGGAGCCGAGCTGAACCGGTCGAGGAGCAGCGGATGGCCGTCACCGTCGACCAGCGTGCACACCATCAACCGATGCGGAAGTACGGTCTGGAACTCGCCTTCGAGCCAGCGGAACATCTGGTTGCGTCGGCGTACCTCCACCGCCGATGCAATCGCGCGAAGGAAGCGCAATTGCTCGATCTGATTCAGGGCGGCCGACTCGGATAGACGCGCACCGCTGCCGCCGGGATGTCCCATGCCGTTGCCGTTGCCGGACGACGTCGGTGCGGCGGCTTCCAACCAGCCAGGGGTTCGCTCGTACACGTTCGTGCGCATGGTCCTGTGGGACAGTCGTTCGATGAAGTGTCACTGCGGTCAGGCCGCGACGTTTCGCCGTCCTGCCGGAAACATTTCTGACTTCACGTCGCGAATCGGTGCACCTGCATCCCGACGAGGCTCGTCGGGGGCATGGCAGGCGCAATCTCCATGCCCGCGCCGGGGGGATGCCGGCGCCGGGTGATTCACGGTTACCCAAGGGGAACACACACAGATGGCTCGATCAAGGCAACCGGACACGAATGCAGCGTGGAAATTGTCCTCGTCGCCGTCCCTGTCCCTGTCCCTGTCCCTGTCCCTGTCGTCGTCGTCGTCGTCGTCGTCGTCGTCGTCGTCGTCGTCGTCGTCGTCGTCGACACTGACATCGACTGACACTGTGCCGCAGGTGTCGCCACCGCCAGGCCGCCGTATGCGCCAACCGGACGCACAAACGAAAACGCCCCGACCGAATGGCCGGGGCGTTGAGAGGGGAGTCTGACGATGACCTACTTTCGCGCGAAAAAGATCGCACTATCATCGGCGCTGGAGCGTTTCACGGTCCTGTTCGGGATGGGAAGGGGTGGTTCCACTCCGCTATGGTCGTCAGACATTGGGCGGTTGCGAGGTGCGTGTATCG
>CANHBC010000065.1 GCA_947458835.1 Betaproteobacteria bacterium
AAGGCCACGTCCGCCCGTTCCGCGATCGCGGCGGCCTCCAGCCAGCCGGTGACGCCACCGATACGCGCGAGGTCCGGCATCACCAGGTCGCAGGCACCAGCCGCCAGTGCCCCGGCCAGGTCGCGCGGGCCGTTGAAGTTCTCGCCGAGTTGCACCGGCAGGTCGAGGCTGCGCGCCAGCGCGGCATGCGACGCCCAGTCGTCATGGGCCATCGGCTCCTCGATCCATGCGATGCCCTCGCCTTGCAGCGCCCGGCCGCGGCGCATGGCCTCCTGCGGCACCAGCGCCTGGTTGTAGTCGACCATCAGCGCGATGCCGTCGGGCAGGCGGTTGCGCACCGCGCGCGCCACCTCGAGGTCGGCCGACAGGGTGTCGTAGCCCAGCCGCAGCTTCATCGCGCGAAAGCCGCGAGCGAGCAGGGCCTCGGCCTCGTCAGCGACGGCGGCGGCGCCCATCAGCCCCAGACCGTTGCTGTTGTAGGCCGGCAGCGGATCGAGGCTGCCGCCGAGCAGCCGTGCGAGCGGCAGCCCGGCGTCCTGCGCGACCACGTCCCACAGGGCTACGTCGACCGCGGACAGCGCCATGCGCGCCGCTCCGGTGACGCCCAGCAGCGCGAACCGCCGCTGGAGCTGCAGCGCCAGCGTGCCCGGGTCGACGACCTGCCCGTCGATCGCGGCGACCGCATCCTCGACCAGCAGCGCGATGGCGCGGGCTGCCGAAGGCCGGTAGCAGAACACGTAGGCACGGCCGGTCGCGCCTTCACGGGTGTGCAGGTCGACGAGCAGGATGGGTGCACGGCGCACCACGTCGGCGCTCGTTCCCAGCACGTGGTTGAGCGGCACGTCGAGCACCGCCACCTGCACCGACTCGACGTGCTGGCCGCTGGCTCGCATGGAAATCGGGGCGACCGTTCGCGCTGACATCTGGATCTCCTGCGCCGGGGGCGCGTCGTGCGCATGCCACGGCATGCAGCCGGACCTGATCATAATCGACGCCGAGAGTCCGAGCCGGAACACGCCCGAGGGCCGGGCGACGATGTCGGCCGACCACCCGAGGCCGGTCGTCATGTTCGCCACCGAGCGCGCCTCGGACACTATCCGCGAGGTGATGCGAGCCGGGGTTTCCGCCCGGGTGGTCGACGGGATCGACCCGGCGCGGGTGCAGCCGATCCTGGACGTCGCCGTGGCCCGCTTCGAGGAGTTCCAGAAGCTGCGCGGCGAACTCGCCTGGGCACACCGAGGCTGCAACGCCGCCAGCGCCACGCTGATCGGTTCGGTGCCCGACGGCTGGCTGGTGCGGCTCCTGCCTGCCGGAACTGCGCACCCGCGTGCGCGCATGGATCGCCACCCGGGAGGGCGACATCGGCAAGCGCATGCCGCACGGCAGCACACGGGAAAGCGGGGCAGAATCGGCAGCATGAACCCCACCGATGCGATCAGGGAAACCGGGCGCGGGCGCTACAGTGCCCGACCACTCGACCGGGCACAGGCCTGCTCGATCTTCGGCCAGATGCTCGACGGATCGGTCGATCCGCTGCGCCTGGGCGCGCTGCTGATGGCCTGGCGGATCAAAGGCGAATCGATCGATGAACTCGCGGGGTTCCTCGACGCGACCCACGCCTCGATGGACCAGCCGTGGGCCGGGGCGCTCGACCCGGCGCGGCCGCTGGTCGTCATCCCCAGCTACAACGGCGCGCGCAGCCGCCCCAACCTGCTGCCGCTGCTCGCCCATGCGCTGCGCGAAGCCGGCCTGCAGGTGCTGGTGCATGGCGTGCTTGACGACCCGCGTCGAGTGACCAGCGCGCAGGTGTTCGCGGCGATGGGCGAGCCCCTCGCCGGATCGCTGGCGGAAGCGCTCGACCGGCTGCGCAGCCATTCGCTGGCCTTCATCGGCATCGATGCGCTCGCGCCGCGGCTGGCACGGCTGCTGGCGCTGCGCTGGCAGCTCGGTGTCCGTTCCAGCGGCCACACCGTGGTCAAGATGCTCGACCCGGTACCCCACGCCACGCTGCGCCTGGTCAGCGTCACCCATCCGGACTCCCTCGACGCGATGCGCGCCTACTACGCGGCGCATCCATCCCGCATCGTGCTCATGCGCGGCACTGAAGGCGAGGCGGTCCGACGGCTGCAGAACCCGCAGGCCGTCGAGTACCTCGACGCGTCCGGCTGCCACCTGCTGCTCCCCGCCGAGGAAGCCCCAGCGCCGGCGGTCGCCGCGGATGCGCTCGATGCCGCCTCGACGGCCCGCTGGTCCCTGGAAGCGCTCGAGGGCCGTCAAGGCGGCGTCCCGGCGGCGATCCGGGCCCAGGCCGGGCGGATCGCCGTGCTCGCCCGGGCCTGAACGTCGGGCTGGCGGCGGCATGAGCGCCGACTGGCACTGGTGTACCGGTTGATGGACCGTGGGCCTTGATCGGCCGCCCGGGGGCCTCCATGTCAGTTGCATCGCCTGCCCCCTGCCGGAGCCCCGGATGACCGATCCGCTGCACCTCTGCTGCCCGCACTGCAACGCCGTCAACCGCATCCCCGCAGCCCGCCTGGATGATGCGCCGCGCTGCGGGCAGTGCCACCAGCCGCTGTTCACCGGCCGACCGGTGGCACTGGACGCCGCCGGCTTCGAACGGCACCTGCTGCGCAGCGACCTCCCGCTGCTGGTCGATTTCTGGGCCCCGTGGTGCGGTCCGTGCCGAACGATGGCGCCGCACTTCGAGCAGGCAGCGGCCCGGCTCGAACCAGCGGTGCGGCTGGCCAAGGTCGATACCGAGGCGCAGCCCGCGCTGGGCAGCCGCTTCGCGATCCGCAGCATCCCGACGCTGGTGCTGTTCAGCCGCGGCCGTGAGGTCGCCCGGCAACCCGGCGCGATGGGCCTGCCGGACATCCTGCGCTGGGTCGAGGCCCATCGCCCACGCTCCGGCTGAACCCCGGCAGGCCCCGTACCCGCCCGCCCCGGGGCCAGGTCAGCGCGCGAAGGTCGCGGCCAGGAACGCGAGGATCGCCTCGGCGGCCTGCGCGCGCAGTCGTGCGTCACCTTCCACGTTCGCACCGGTGGCCCTGCACGATCGGCTGTTCACCGCCGCCATCTGGTCCCCGGGGATGCGCTCGCCGGTGAATCGGTCGACGAAGATCCCGGCATCGATGTCGAACTCGAGCGGGCAACCCTCGAGCGTACGCGTCGCACGGGCCAGGAAGACGCGCCGGGGAATATCGGCGTCGAACTTGTGCTGGCCTCCGGGCAGGGTCAGGAACTGCACCGGCGTCCCGGCCTTGCCGATCAGCGCGGCATAGTCGCGGCAACCGCCGATCGATACGTAGTCGTCGGCATCGCCATGCACGAACAGCATCGGAGCCTTACCGAACACGCCTGGCCGCGGCGCGATGCGGACCGCGCCGGTGCAGCCGGCCGCATACACCGGTACGTGCGCCGCGAAGCGCAGCCCGCCGGGCAACGCCTGGGAAGACACCACCCGCTCGACGGCGGTGCGGATCGCCGCCGAGCCACCGCGCGAGAAACCCATCACGGCGATGCGGCTGGCGTCGACCTGCGGATGCGTCGCCAGCAGGCGCAGCGCAGCGAACGCATCGGCGATGCCGGCCGCGAACGGTACCTGCGACGGCTCCTCTACAGCGCTCGAGACCCCGCGCGGGCCGAACGAATCGATCGACATCACGGCGATGCCAGCCGCATTGAACTGGCGCGGCCAGAAGTCGAGCATCGCCTCGTAGAGGCCACCGGAACCGTGCAGCAGCACGACCGCCGGCACCCTGGCCCCGGCGGCGACCTTCGGCATGGACAGGTGCCCGATCGCGGTGCTGCTGCCGTCGGGGCCGGGACGATTCATCAGCGCGCCGAGCGTCCTCGGAGTGGAACTCGCCAGGCGGAAAGTACCGGCAACCGGTCCGGCGGACAGGTCGGTCACCGTATCCTGCGCCGACACCGGAACTGGCACCCCTGCGGCGACGGCCAGGCAGAGCGCGGCGGCGACCAGGGGGTAGCGGGCAGCAGGCATCGAGGGTCACTCCAGGCGGGACCCGGAGCCTAGCGGCTTGCCCGGCGGTTGTGAACCGCCGCCCGCATTGCCCGCCGGGCTCAGATCACCCGGCGCAACCCGTGCCGGCCAGCCCTGCTACCCTGGCCGGCATCGGCGACGTCCATGCTCAGCGCCCGGTGAACCGGGCCGGTCGCTTCTCGAGGAAGGCGAGGACCCCTTCCGCGTAGTCTGCGGTGAAACCCAGTTCCCGCTGGCCGTCGGCCTCCTGCTGCAGGATGTCCTCGAGCGAGGCCTCCACGCCGGCCTTGATGGTGGCGGAGATACGCCGGTAGGACTGCGTCGGGCCGGCGGCGAGCCGTTTCGCGATCAACAGCGATGCATCGGGCAGCGCGGCGTCGTCGACCAGCTGCCAGACCATGCCCCAGTCGAGGGCCTGTTCGGCACCGATCTTCTCTCCGAGCAGCGCGCATGCATTGGCGCGCGCAGGCCCGATCAGCCGCGGCAGGAAGAAGCTCACGCCGCAGTCGGGCATCAGCCCGATCCGGCTGAACGCGAGCACGAAGCTCGCACTCCTTGCCGCGACCACGATGTCGCAGGCCAGCGCAAGGCCGACGCCCATGCCCGCTGCCACGCCGTTGACCGCGCACACCACCGGGATCGGCGAATGATAGAGCCTGGAGAACAGCGGGTTCTTCGCCTCGAGCGCAGCCCCCAGGTCGTGCTTCTGCCCTTCGGGCAGCGGCTTGCGGTCGGTGAGGTCGACGCCGGAGCAGAAGCCACGTCCGTTGGCGCCCAGCAGCAGCACCCGTGCGCCGCTGTCCGGGGCCTCGATGCGGGCAAGCGCATCGAACAGCTCGTCCTGCATGCGTACGTTGAAGGCGTTCAGGCGATCCGGCCGGTTCAGCGTGATCCGGGCGATGCCGTCGTCGATCGAGAAGAGGATGGTCTGGTAGTCCACTGCATTCACTCCCAAGGGCTGGTGGCGGCCAGCTCGCGCCGGGCCGCATCGTATTCCGCGCGCAGCCGCGCGACCACATCGGCGACCGGCTCGACCGCATCGATCGCGCCAACGCCCTGGCCTGCGCCGCGGATGGTCTTCCATGCCGCCGGACGGTCGTCGCGCCCGCGATAGGCGGCACCGGGTTCGGGCACGGGCAGGTTGTCCGGGTCGAGCCCGGCGGCGGCGATGGACGGCTTCAGGTAGTTGCCGTGCACGCCGGAGAACAGCGGCGTGTACACGATATCCGCCGCGGTAGCGCCGACGATCATCGACTTGTACGCGTCGTCGGCACCCGACTCGGCCGTGGCGATGAACCTCGTGCCGATATACGCGAGGTCGGCGCCCATCGCCTGAGCAGCGAGCACGCCACGGCCGGTGGCCATCGCGCCGGACAGCACCAGCAGCCCGTCGTAGAACGCGCGCACCTCGGACACCAGCGCGAACGGCGACAGCGTGCCGCCATGGCCGCCGGCGCCCGCGCAGACCAAGATCAGCCCGTCTACACCGGCCTTCAGCGCACGCCGCGCATGGCGGGTGCTGACCACGTCGTGCAGCACGATGCCACCGTAGGCATGCACGCGCGGCACGATCTCGTCGGGCGCCGACAACGAGGTGATCACCACCGGCACCCGGTTGGCCACGACCACCTCGAGGTCCTGCGCCAGCCGCGGGTTGGCCCGGTTCACCACCAGGTTGACCCCGTACGGCGCCACTCGGGCGCCAGGGTGCACGGCCGCGTATGCATCGCAGGCCGCCGCGATCCGCTTCAGCCAGACGTCGAGCAGTTCGGGCGGCCGTGCATTGAGGGACGGGATCGAGCCGACGATGCCGCTGGTGCACTGTGCGATCACCAGTTCAGGACCCGACACGAGGAACATCGGCGCACCGATCACCGGCAGCGACAGTCGGCCCTGGAGCAGCGGTGGCAGTGCCATCAGCCCACCCTCCCGGCGACGGCCTCGCGCCCGACCACCGGTGCGCCGTAGAGGTGCCCCTGCGCCCAATCGACGCCGAGTTCGCGCAGCACGTCCGCCGTACCCTCTTCCTCGACGCATTCGGCGACGGTGGTCAGCCGGAACTTCCGGGCGGTGCCGACGATCGTCTCGAGCAGTTGCCGGATCCGCGAATCGCCCACCGCGCGCGCGACCATCCAGCCTTCGATCTTCAGGAAGCGGATCGGCAGGTCGGCCAGGTACTGAAACGACGAGTGGCCGCTGCCGAAGTCGTCGAGCGCAAGCAGGAAGCCGGCATCGACCAGAGGCTTCAGGTGGGCCTTGAGCGCGTCGACGTCCCCGCCCTGGCGCTCGGTGATCTCGATCGCGTAATTGAACGGTTCCGATTCGGCCATGCGCACACTCCCCGCAGATTCGATCAGCCGCTCGACGCTCCGTGCACTGGCCAGGAACTGCGGTGACAGGTTGATGAAGCAGGTCTGGCGCACGGACGGCGCTGGCGGCGTGCCCCGCGTGCCGGCGGTGTGCTGGCCTTCGTCCTTCGGACCCGGGACCCGCGCGGCGCGCACGCCCAGCGAATGTTCCAAGACTGCCTGGTCGATCGCGGCCGACAGGTGCAGCGATTCGGCCGCCTCGATGAACTGCGATGCCGGAATCACGCGGTCATCGGGTGCGATGATCCGTGCGAACGCCTCGACGCCGACCTGTGTACCGCTGCGCAGGTCGACGATCGGCTGGAATGCCGCGACCACGCGCGATTCATGGAGCGCCGACTGCACCTGCGAGCGCTCCCAGAACACGCTGCCGCGGCGTCCCTCGGCCTCGCCGACGCACAGTACCCGGTCGCGACCGGACTGCTTGGCCTCGTAAAGAAGGCCGTCGGCCTCCGCAAGCATCTGCCTCGAGGACTCCAGCGCAGGACGGTAGACCGAAATGCCCAGACTCACGGTCACCGGCGGCTCGCCGCCCCCGGGCGAGGGCTCGCAGGTCTTCACCTGCCGCCGCATCCGCTCGCCGGCGACCAGCGCTCCGGTGGCGTCCAGTCCGTGGAAGCAGATCAGGAACTCCTCGCCGCCCCAGCGCGCGACCCAGTCGCCGCCGCGCAGCGTCGTGGCCACCACGTGCGCAACATGGCGCAGCGTGCGATCGCCGACCTCGTGCCCGAACTGGTCGTTGACCCGCTTGAAGCGGTCGATGTCGAGCAGCGCCAGCGCGAAGCCCGATCGCGTGCGCCGCGCCCGGTTCCATTCGAGCTGCAGACGCGCCTCGGCGGCGCGCCGGTTCAGCAGCCCGGTCAGGTGGTCCTCCATTGCGAGCCGCGTGATCTCCTGCTCGGCCTGCTTGCGCTCGGAGACGTCCCGTCCGACCGCCACCCAGTGCTCGACCAGCCCGTCGCTGCCGTGGACCGGCACCACCGACAGGTCGATCCAGAACGCGCTGCCGTCCTTGCGGTAGTTGAGCAGCTCGGCACGCGCCGCCTCGCCGTTGCGCATGCACGCACGCAGCTTGTCGAGCGCGGTGCCCGGCTTCCGCCTGCCCTGCAGGAAACGCGGATGCCGGCCGAGCACCTCGTCCGGTTCGTAGCCGGTCACCGCGATGAACGCCGGGTTCACGTACTCGATCCGCAACGCCGGATCGGTGATCACGATCAGGTCGTTCGACGCCTCGACCGCCGCCGACAGCAGCCGGCGCTGCGCCACGTCCCGGTCAAGGCGCGACACGTTCACCACCATGCACTGCAGTTCGTCGCGCTCGGCCGCCTGCTGCAGGAAGGCGATGATGTCGAGCGTGACCGCCTGGTGGTCGAGGCCGAGCGTGCGCACCCGCGCCCGGCCCGGACGGCCGCTCCGGACCGACTGCTCGACGATCTCGACCAGCTTGCCGGTCGGGATGAAGCGACCGGCCGGGACCCCGACCAGGTGCCGCGGCTCGGTGCCCAGGAAGCCGGCGAAGGCCTCGTCCGCCTGCACGATCACGCCATCGCTCACACGCAGCGCGAACCGGCCGATGCTGAGCGCGTCGAGGAACTCGTCGTGCAGCTGCTCGGTGAGCTGGCGGTCGCGCCGGGCGAGCGAACGCTGCAGCGGCGCGAAGCGCCCGCCGCGGTCGCTCACCGGCCGCGGGCGTTCAGCTGCACGCCGCCCCGCTGGTCACTGCCGTCCGGGGGGCCAGGGTGCGCTCGCCCGATCCGGGCTGCAGCATCCCACGCCGCACCGCCGTCATCTCGGCGAGGATCGACACCGCGATCTCGGGCGGGCTCTTGCTGCCGATCGGCAGCCCCACCGGGCCGAACAACCGGGCGATCTCGGCCTCGGACACATCGAACTCGGCCAGGCGCCGGCGGCGTTTCTCGTTGTTCGCGCGCGAGCCGAGCGCACCGACATAGAACGCCGGTGACTTCAGTGCTTCCATCAGTGCGAGGTCGTCGAGCTTGGGATCGTGGGTCAGTGCAACCACCGCGCAACGGCTGTCCAGTTCCATCGCAACCACCGTGTCGTCAGGCATCGTGCGCACCAGGTCGA
This sequence comes from Betaproteobacteria bacterium, assembly GCA_947458835.1. Classification (GTDB taxonomy): domain Bacteria; phylum Pseudomonadota; class Gammaproteobacteria; order Burkholderiales; family CAIKXV01; genus CAIKXV01. The sequence goes on from CANHBC010000065.1 coordinate 8,461, forward strand.
CCCCGGGCACGTCCCATCCGAACACATACTCCTCCCGGGGGTCGCACACGGTGACGCGATAGTCGAGCGTGCGCGCCATCTCGGCGAGGTAGCGCGAGAGCTGGCCGGCGCCGATCACCAGCAGCCGCCACAGCGGCCCGTGGACCGTGCGCAGCACCTTGCCGTCGAACGAGAGGATGTCGTTGCGCGAACCGGGCGAAAGGCTCATCCGCCCGCTCTCCATGTCGAGCGCGCGCACGGACAGCTCGCGCCGGTCGCTTGCCGCGAGCAACTGCTCGAGCACCTCGAGCGGATGCGGATCGTGCGCCGGATCCGCGACCGGCTCGACCACGATCGCCAGCCGCCCACCGCAGGGCAGCCCGAAACGCTCTGCCTGCTCGCGCGTGACGCCGTAGGTGAGCAACTGCGGCCGCACCGGCGCCGACTGGCCGGTGAGCTTCTCGATCATGTCGTCTTCCACGCAGCCGCCGGACACCGAGCCCGAGACCATACCGTCACCGCGGATGGCCAGCATCGCACCGACCGGGCGCGGCGCCGAGCCCCAGGTCTCGACGACCGTGGCCAGGGTCACGCCGTGCCCCTGCCTGCGCCAGGCAACGGCCGAGCGCAGCACTTCCAGATCGACGCTGTCCATCTTGCAGCCTCCTGCGGGTACAAACCCCGAGTCTATCGCCTGCAGGTTCGCATGTCCGCGCGCCGCCCGCCTGCGCAGGACAGGACGGCGTGCCAGGCCTCAGGCGCGGCGCCAGACGGTGCCGGCGGGGCCGTCCTCGAGCACGATCCCGGCGGCGAGCAGTTCCGCCCGGATCGCGTCCGCGGCGGCGAAGTCTCGTGCCTTCTTCGCCGCCGCCCGCTCGGCGATGCGCGCCTCGATCGCGGCGGCATCGAGGGTACCCGGGACCGGCTCGCCGACGGCCGACTGCAGGAAGGCCATCGGGTCGCGGCCGAGCAGGCCGAGCAGGCCGCCGAGCGCGCGCAGCAGCCCTGCGGTGGCCGGCTCGCGGGTGCGATTGAGCTCGCCGGCGAGGTCGAACAGCACGGCGATCGCCTCGGGCGTACCGAAGTCGTCGTCCATCGCGGCCTTGAAGCGCGCGGCACGTGGCTCAGCCCAGTCGATGGCCGCCGCCGGTGCGTCGATACCCTTGAGCGCGGTGTAGAGCCGGGCAAGCGCCTGGCGCGCGTCGTCGAGGTGGCGGTCCGAGTAGTTGAGCGGGCTTCGATAGTGCGCACGCGCGATGAAGAAGCGCACCACCTCGGCGTCGTAGCGCGACAGCACCTCGCGCACGGTGAAGAAATTGCCGAGCGACTTCGACATCTTCTCGTCGTCGACCCGCACGAATCCGTTGTGCATCCAGTAGCGCACGAACGGCCTGGCGTTCGCCCCCTCGGACTGGGCGATCTCGTTCTCATGATGCGGGAACTGCAGGTCCTGCCCGCCCCCATGGATGTCGAAGCTCTCGCCGAGCAGTGCCGCCGACATCGCGGAGCACTCGATGTGCCAGCCCGGCCGGCCGGGTCCCCACGCGGACGCCCAGGACGGCTCGCCCTCCTTGCTGCGCTTCCACAGCACGAAATCGAGCGGGTCGCGCTTGCCCGAATTGACCTCGACCCGCTCGCCGGCACGCAGGTCTTCGAGCGACTTGCCGGACAGCCTGCCGTAGCCAGGGAAGTCACGCACCGAATAGTTCACGTCGCCGTCGCTGGCCACGTACGCGAGCCGCGCCTGCTCAAGCCGTTCGATGATCTGCTGCATCTGCGGCACGTACTCGGTCGCGCGCGGCTCGTGGTCGGGCTTGATCACGCCCAGCGCCGCGGCGTCCTCGTCCATCGCGTCGATGAAGCGCTGGGTCAGGGCCGAGATCGACTCGCCGTTCTCGGCGGCGCGGCGAATGATCTTGTCGTCGATGTCGGTGATGTTGCGCACGTAGGTGACCTCGTAGCCGCTGGCGCGCAGCCAGCGAGTGACCAGGTCGAACACCACCATCACCCGGGCATGCCCGAGGTGGCAGTAGTCGTAGACCGTCATGCCGCACACGTACATCCGTACGCGGCCCGGCTCGAGCGGGACGAAAGGCTGCTTGTCGCGCGCCAGCGTGTTGTAGATTCTGAGCATCGTCGCCCCGGGAACGGTTGCTGGAAGATTGTCTTTTGCGACCTTGCTGATAGAATCAGCTGCGGTACGGCTACCGTAAGCCATTGTCCTGATTAAACATTTCCAAAGCCCGGCGAGAAAAATATAACATATGCAGTCCCAGCCAACCGCTGTCGCCGCCGCCGGGTGCACCGACGGAAGTCCTCCGCTGCGTCGGTCTGCGTCCCCGGGCGGCCAGATCCGCGGCCGCGCGGCCCTGCGGGCGCTGGCCCTGGTGCTGGGTCTGCTGCTGGGTCTGACCGGCCGGCCGGGCATCGCGAGTGCCGATGAACTCGGCGACGTGCAGGCGCTGGTCACGAAGGGCGACCTGGCCCGGGCGAGCGACCGCCTGGACGCGATCCTCGCGAAGCATCCGAAGGATGCGCGGGCGCGTTTCCTGCGCGGCGTGGTGCTCACCGAACAGAAGCGCCCGGCCGACGCGATGAAGGTGTTCACGGCCCTCACCGAGGACTACCCCGAACTGCCCGAACCCTACAACAACCTCGCGGTGCTCCATGCCGCCCAGGGGCAACTGGACCGCGCCCGCCAGTTGCTCGAATCGGCGATACGCAACCATCCGGGGTTTGCGACCGCGCACCAGAACCTCGGCGACATCCACGCAAGAATGGCCGCCGAGGCCTACGAGCGGGCGCTGCAGTTCGACCGTTCGAACACCGCGGTGCAGGCCAGGCTCAAGCTGATCCGCGAGCTGTTCCCGGCCAACCCGAAGCTGCTTCGACTCGAACAGCACCCGGTTGCGCACTCGACTGCGCAACCCCCGCATGTCCCCCGCTCCGAACCGCGATAACCTCGCGGCCGTGCAGTCCGACCCGGGCCATGCGCGAGGCGAACCGGACCGCCCGGTGCGCAGCCGCCGGTGCCGGCCTGAGGGCGGTGCCTGGTGCATCGTCCACGAATGCAACGCCTGACCGGGTACGCCGGGCAGCCCGCCAAACGCAGGAGGAAGTCCACGTGCAGAACCCGATCCGCAACTGGTTGCTGAAGTCCGCCATGCTGCTGCTGCCACTCGCCCTGGGCCTGGGCATGGCCGGCGACTCGCTCGCGCAGAAGAACCCGCGCGTGGAGTTCACGACCAACTACGGCCCGATCGTGGTCGAGCTGTTCCCCGACCGCGCGCCCGAGACGGTGCGCAACTTCCTGCAATACGTGAAGGACGGCCACTACGAGGGCACCGTGTTCCACCGCGTGATCCGCGGCTTCATGGTGCAGGGTGGCGGCTTCACCGCCGAGTTCAAGGAGAAGCCCACGCGCGAGCCGATCAAGAACGAGGCCGAGATGACCTTCAGGGCCGGCCTGCGCCACGAGATCGGCACACTCGCCATGGCGCGCACCCGGGACCCGCACAGCGCGACCGCGCAGTTCTTCATCAACGTCGCGCGCAACGACTTCCTCGACTTCCGCGAGCGCACCGTGGTCGGTTTCGGCTACGTCGTGTTCGGCCGGGTTATCAAGGGCCTGGAAACCGTCGACCAGATGCTGCAGGTCCCGACCGGTCCCGGCGGGCCATTCAAGACCGACGTACCGGCCAAGCTGCCGGTGATCGAGAAGGCGGTGATTCTGGGCGGGCGCTGAGCGCACGCACGGACAAGGCCGCTGCACCAACCACCTCCGAAGGGAGCAAGCACAGCATGATCAGACTGCATACCAGCGCCGGCGTGATCGGCATCGAACTCGATGCCGGGAAGGCACCGCTCACCGCCGCGAACTTCATCGAGTACGTGAAGGCCGGCCACTACGACAACACGATCTTCCATCGCGTGATCGACGGCTTCATGGTCCAGGGCGGTGGCTTCGAGCCCGGCATGAAGCAGAAGAAGACCCGCGAGCCGATCACCAACGAGGCCGACAATGGCCTGAAGAACGACAAGTACACCGTGGCGATGGCGCGTACCTCCGAGCCGCACTCGGCCTCGGCGCAATTCTTCATCAACGTGGCCGACAACGACTTCCTGAACTTCACCGCCCCCACCGCCCGCGGCTGGGGCTACTGCGTGTTCGGCAAGGTAGTCGAGGGCCAGGACGTGGTCGACCGGGTACGCGGCGTGGCGACCACCTCGCGGGCCGGCCACCAGGACGTGCCGTCCGAGGACGTGGTGATCACCCGCGCCGAACTGGTCGAGGGCTGAGGCAGGCCCTGCACTTCGCGGCGCGGGAACTGCCCGTGGGTACCGTTTCAGCGCTGCTGGTGTCCGACCTGCACCTGTCGCCGTCCAGGCCCGACACCACGGATGCCTTCCTGGGCCTGCTCGCCGGCCAGGCGAGGGCGGCCAGCGAGTTCTACATCCTCGGCGACCTGTTCGACTACTGGACGGGCGACGAGGTCCTCGACGATCCGTCGGTGCGCCCGGTCGTCGAGGCACTGGCGGCGCTGGCCCGGGGCGGCACGCAGGTGTCGTTCATGCACGGCAATCGCGACTTCCTGGTCGGCCAGCGCTTCGCCGACGCCACCGGCGCCCGACTGCTCCCCGACCCGCTGCTGGTGGACCTCGATGGCGTGCCCACCCTGCTGCTGCACGGTGACACGCTGTGCACCGAGGACGAGGGCTACAACCGGTTCCGGGCCGTCGTGCGCGACCCTGCCTGGCAGCGGGCCTTCCTCGCCCGTCCCCTCGACGAACGGCTGGCCGAGGCAAGACGGCTGCGCGCGATCAGCGAACACGAGAAGCAGTCAAAGCCGTCGGAGATCATGGACGTCACGCCGTCGGAAGTGTTCCGGGTGCTGCGTGCGCACGGCTACGCGCGCATGGTGCACGGCCACACCCACCGTCCCGGGGTGCACCGGCATCCGGTCGATGGCCGATGGTGCGAACGCCGGGTGCTGCCCGACTGGCAGGGCAGGGCCACCGGGCTGGTGGCAAGAGACGGACGGCTGCAGCCGTTCTGACCCGGCCGGCCGCCCGCCGTCGTCACGGGATCAGCCGTCGAGCCCGCGCGCCAGGTCAGCCTTCAGGTCCACCACGGCTTCCAGCCCGACTGCGACCCGTATCAGCCCCTCGGTGACGCCTGCCGCATCGCGCGTCGCCTGCGGGATGCGGCCGTGTGTGGTGGTGGCCGGATGGGTGATGGTCGTCTTGGTATCGCCCAGGTTGCCGGTGATCGACATCAGCTTCGTTGCGTCGATCACCCGCCACGCGGCCTCGCGGCCGCCCTTGACCTCGAACGACACCACCCCGCCGCCGCTTTTCTGCTGGCGCATCGCCAGCGCATGCTGTGGATGCGAGGCAAGCCCGGGATAGAACACGCGGGCGACCCTCGGGTGCTGCTCGAGCCAGGTCGCCAGTTCGAGCGCGCGCGCGCTGTGCGCTTCCATGCGGATGCCCAGCGTCTCCATGCCCTTCAGGCAGACCCAGGCGTTGAACGGGCTCATCGACGGTCCGGCATTGCGCATGAACTGCAGCATCGGCCCGTGCACCAGTGAACGCTTGCCGAGCACAGCCCCGCCGAGCACCCGTCCCTGCCCGTCCAGGTACTTGGTCGCCGAGTGGATGACGATGTCGGCGCCGAGGTCCAGCGGACGCTGCAGCGCCGGCGAGCAGAAGCAGTTGTCGACGATCAGGACCACGCCCGCGCGATGCGCGATCGCGGCGAGCGCGCCGATGTCCGAGACTTCGGTCAGTGGATTGGACGGTGTCTCGACGAAGAACATCTTCGTCTCGGGGCGCAGCGCGGCCTCCCACGCCGACGGATCGGTCGGCGGCACGAAGGACACCTGCATCCCGAACTTCTCGAAGAAGTTGGTGAACAGCTGCACGGTCGACCCGAACACGCCCTGCGAGATGACCACGTGGTCACCCGCCTTGAACAGGGCCATCGTGATCGCGAGAATCGCCGACATGCCGGACGCGGTGGCCACGCAGCATTCGGCGCCCTCGAGGGCGGCGAGCCGCTCCTCGAACGCGGTGACCGTCGGGTTGGTGAAGCGCGAGTAGACGTTGCGCCCTTCGATACCCTTCTGGAACGCATCCGCGGCCTGCTGCGCGTTGTCGAACACGAAGCTCGAGGTCAGGTACATCGCCTCGCTGTGCTCCGCGAACTGGCTACGGTGGATGCCGGTTCGCACCGCGAGCGTGTCGAGCTGGTAGTGGTCCATCAAACGTCCTCCAGAAACGAAAAGACCCGTGCAGCCGGGGGCTGACGGGTCGCACTGGCCGGCATGGATACCGGAGGCAATCGCCCACCTTAGCTGGATTTGTATGGCGCCCGCAAGCTGCCGGCGCGTATGGCGCGCGGGCCGTCAAATCGGCGCATTCCTGATTCTGCGACCGGCCGGCGTGGCCTGTCAAACCCGTTGGTACCGCACGGCGGCGCGGGCGCCGGGGTACGCTCGGCATCCCATCCGAACCACGCCCGAGCGCCGATGATCCCTGCCGCCGCCCTGCCCTCCGCACCCGTACTCCGGGCCACCCCGTCCGCATGCCGCGTGCCGCGCGCCCTCGCGGCGCTGGCTGCCGCCCCGGTCATCGCCGTCCTGTCCACCCTGCCCGCGGCTGGGCTGGCCCAGGGCACGGCAGCGCAGCCGTCAGCCGCCGCCGGTCCATCGTTCCCGGCGGGGCCGGTACGCATCGTCGTACCGTTCGCGCCCGGCGGATCCACCGACGGCATGGCACGCCTGCTCGCGCAGCGTCTGGGAGACCGCATCCGCCAGCCGGTGCTGGTCGAGAACCGCGCCGGCGCCAACGGCACCATCGGTGCGGCCTACGTGGCGAAGTCCCCGGGCGACGGCCGCACCCTGCTGCTGGTGCAGGCGGGCTACGCGTCCAACCCAAGCCTGTTCAGGAACCTGCCCTACGACCAGTCGCGCGACCTGCTGCCGGTGACCAACCTGGCCTCCGGGCCCCTGGTGCTGGTCGTGCATCCGTCGTTGCCGGTACGCTCGGTGAAGGAACTGGTCGCGCTCGCACGCGCGAAGCCGGGTGCACTGAACGTCGGCGTGCCGGGTACCGGATCGCTGAACCACCTCGCGGCGGAGTTGTTCAACCTCAACACCGGCATCCGGATGACCAGCGTGCCGTACAAGGGTACGGGTGGCGCGCTGGCAGACGTGCTGGCCGGCAACGTCGAGGCGTACTACATGAACCTGGTGCTGAGCGTGCCCTACGTGAAGTCGGGCAAGCTGCGCGCGCTCGGGGTGACCAGCGCGAAGCGCTCGGCGATCGCACCCGACCTGCCGGCAATCGCCGAGGCCGGCGTGCGCGACTTCGACCTCACCACCTGGTTCGGCCTGCTCGCACCGGGCACGACGCCGCGCGAGGTCGTCGGCCGGGTGCATGCCGAGGTGGTACAGGTGCTCGGGCTCTCGGAGGTGCGCGAACGGATGGCCGGCGACGGCCTGACGGTGGTTGGCGACACGCCGGAGCAGTTCGCCGCATTCGTCGTGTCCGAGACCGCGAAGGCGGCGCGGATCATCAAGGCGGCAGGGATCAGCACCGGCCAGTGAACCGGCCGGCCGGCAGCACGGTCAGATGACCGGCTTCTCGGGCAGGATGTTGCCCAGCACCCGCAGGTAGTTGCCGCCGAGGATGGCCGCGATGTCGTCCTCGGAGTAGCCGTGGCGCTGCAGCCCATCGACCAGGTTCGGCAGATCTTCGACCTCCTCGAAGCCGCTCACCACCGGCGGCTCTGCACCGGGCACGTGGCCGTCACGGATGTGGCGCGGCCCGTCGTACTTCACGAAGTCCATGCCCAGTGCCATGTGCTCCACGCCGACCAGCCCGACGATGTAGTCGATGTGCTGCAGCATGTGCTCGATCGATGAATCCTTGCCGGCCACGGTGAAGGGCAGCGCGAGGATGCCGATCACGCCGCCCTGGGCCGCGATCGCGCGGATCTGGTCGTCGTCGAGGTTGCGCATGTGATCGTAGACGCCGCAGGCGTTCGCATGGCTCACGATGAGCGGCGCGGTGGCGACCTCGAGCGACTGGTAGAAGCCGGCCTTCGCCATGTGCGAGAGGTCAACCACCATGCCGAGCCGGTTCATCTCGCGGATCACCTCGACGCCGAACCGGGTCAGGCCGCCGCCGCTGCGGCTCTCCCACACGCCATCGCCGAGCTCGTTGCGCAGGTTCCACGTCGGCTGCATCGAGCGCACGCCGAGTCGGTAGAAGTTGCGCAGCTGGGCGATGCCACCCTGCAGCGGCTTGCCACCCTCCAGATGCAGGATGAACTTCACGTGGTCGTGCAACCGGGCGACCGGAAGGTCACCGCGGGTGCTCACCAGCGAGAAGCGGCTGCCCGGCGCGGACAGCTCGACCAGGAACTGGTCGAGGCTGTCGAGCGTCGTCTCGAGGAAGCGTCCGGTGTTCGCCGAATGTGCCCAGGAGTCGCCGCCGATCGCATACACCGAGAGGTCGATGCGGTCGCGGATCAGGCGAGGCACGATCGCATCGTTGAGCGGCGTCTTCTCGCCCATCAGCGTACGGTGGACCTGCTCGTAGACGTCGCGGTGGCCCTCGATGACGAGGTGGCGCTGCAGGATGCGCGAGGCTTCGGTTCCGTTCATGCGTCGTGCTGCCGCGGGTTCACTCGGCCGATTCGAGGTTCAGGTCGAGCTGGGTGCTCGACTCGCGCGAGCGCTGCCGGTCGCCATCCTCGCGGTTGGCCTCCAGGCAGTTCAGGTACTCGGGGGTGACGTCGCCAGTGATGTACCTGCCGTCGAAGCAGGAGGTCTCGAACCGCGCGATCGACGGCCGGGAAGCCCGCACGTCCTCGATCAGGTCGTCGAGGTCCTGGTAGATCAGGCGGTCGCAGCCGATCTCGCGCGCGATCTCCTCCACCGAACGCTCGGAGGCAATCAGCTCGCTGCGCGTGGGCATGTCGATGCCGTAGACGTTCGGGAAGCGCACCGGCGGCGCGGCCGAGGCGAAGTGGACCTTGCGCGCGCCAGCCTCCCGGGCCATCTGGACGATCTCCTGGCTGGTGGTGCCGCGCACGATCGAGTCGTCGACGATCAGCACGTTCTTGCCCTTGAATTCGGTGCCCAGCGCGTTGAGCTTCTGGCGCACCGACTTCCGGCGTACCGCCTGCCCCGGCATGATGAACGTGCGACCGATGTAGCGGTTCTTGATGAACCCCTCGCGGTAGGACAGGTTCAGGTGCTTGGCGAGCTGCATCGCCGCCGGGCGCGACGAATCGGGGATCGGCATCACCACATCGACGTCCAGGTCGGGAAACTCGCGCTCGATCTTGCGCGCGAGGCTCTCGCCCATCCGCAGCCGCGTGTCGTAGACCGAGATCCCGTCGATCACCGAATCGGGCCGCGCGAGGTAGACGAACTCGAAGATGCACGGCGCAAGCTCGGTGTGCTCGGCGCACTCGCGGCTCTGGAACGCACCCTGCTCATCGATGAACACGGCCTCGCCCGGCGCCACGTCGCGCAGCGGAACGAAACCGAGCGCATCGAGCGCGACGGTCTCGGATGCCACCATGTATTCGGTGCCGGCCTCGGTCTCGCGCGTGCCGATGACCAGCGGCCGGATGCCGAACGGATCGCGGAACGCCAGCAGGCCGTAGCCGGCGATCATCGCCACCACCGCGTAGGCGCCGCGTACCCGCTTGTGTACCCCGGCCACCGCCTTGAAGATGGTGTTCGCGTCCAGGTGGAAGCCGGCCGCGTTGCGTGCCAGTTCGTGCGCGAGCACGTTGAGCAGCACCTCGGAGTCGGAATCGGTGTTCACATGGCGCAGATCGTCACGGAACAGTTCCCGGCGCAGCGCCTCGGAATTGGTGAGGTTGCCGTTGTGGCCGAGCACGATGCCGAACGGTGAGTTCACATAGAACGGCTGCGCCTCGGCAGAGGACCAGGCGGAGCCGGCGGTCGGGTAGCGCACGTGCGCGATGCCGACGTTGCCAGCGAGCGTGCGCATGTTGCGCGTGCGGAACACGTCGCGCACCAGCCCGGGGCCCTTGTGCATGTGGAAGGTGTTGCCTTCGCTCGTCACCAGGCCGGCTGCATCCTGGCCACGGTGCTGGAGCAACAGCATCCCGTCGTACAGCTCCTGATTTACCGGAGCCTTGGCTACCATCCCGACGATGCCACACACGAGGCTTTCTCCCTTCGGCTCGATACCGTTACATCGGGGTGGCCGGGAGCAATTCCACTCCCTGCGGTCCCGGCCGGTCTGCCTTGGCCATAGCCATGCGAGTATAGACCACCTGCTGCACGCCGTCGTACCGGATCCTGCGGGCAAGTTCGTCCGGCAGCCAGGGCAGGACCACCAGCGCCAGTACCTCGAGCGGCTGGGACAGCATGGCTTCGCGCCAGCCGCGGTCCTCCGGCAGCCGGGTCAGCCCGGCCAGCAGCACCGCGGTGACCACGATCAGCAGCCCGCGCGCCAGGCCAAAGGCCAGCCCTAGCACGCGGTCGACGAAGCCCAGCCCCACCACGCGTACCAGTTCGACGATGGCGAGCGTGACCACCACCATCGCCAGCAGCGTGGCACCGAACACCAGCAGGAAGGCGGCCAGCATGCGCAGCGAGTCGTTCGGGATCGCCAGCGGCAGCAGCGGCGCGACCTTGCCCGCGAACGTGCTGGCGGCGACGAACGCTGCGACCCATGACACCAGCGACAGTACCTCGCGCACGAAACCGCGGATGACCGCCACCAGTGCCGAGACGCCGATCACCAGCAGTACGCCATAGTCGAACCAGGTCATCGGCGCGCGGCGATCAAGGGCGGTCAGGCACGGCAGCAAGTGGCCGCACGGCCGGGGCCGTGGCTGCCAGCACCGTCAGTAGCGCCTGGGAACGACGATCCCGTCGGTCATGCCCAGAGCCTTGAGCTTCGCGTTTGCCTGCTCGGCCGCCTCGCGCGTCGGGAACGGCCCGGCCCGCACCCGAGTCTTGTCACCGGTGGGCGTCTTGATGACTTCGGTGTAGGCACGGATCCCCGCCTTCACCAGCTGCGCATGGCGGTCCTTCGCGCGGTTCGCCTCCGAGAAGGCGCCCAGCTGGATCACGAAACTGCGCGCATCGGCATCCGCGGAGCCGGCCTTCGATTCCGCCGCCTTTGCCTCGGCTGCCTTCGCCTCGGCTGCCTTCGATTCCGGCGCCTTCGCCTCGGCAGCCTTCGCCTCGACCGGCTTCGACGCGGCGGATTTCACTTCCGCGGGCTCCCTGGGCTCGGCCGGCGGTGCCGGCGGCCGCACCGGCTCGGA
>CANHBC010000066.1 GCA_947458835.1 Betaproteobacteria bacterium
ACCCGGCCCGGCTACAGGTTGCAGAAGGTGAGGTCGAACGGAATGTCGGCCTCGATCACCTTCGGCCGGTCGAGGCCCGGTACCAGCTGGGTGAAGCGGATGTTGAGCATGTACCGGTTTGCGCTCACTTCGGGCACGCACGGAAACTCGCGCGCCACGCGGACCCGGACCAGCTGCACTGCCCGCCCGGCCAGCATCTGCTGGAACACGCCCTGCGCGGCGACGCGCTGCGCGGACTTGCCGCTGTCGCGCAGGATGCGCAGCACGATGGTCAGGCTGTCGCGCAGGGGCAGGAACGGCGCCATCCACTGGCTGAGGTCCGCCCGACGCTCGTCGATCGGCCGGTGCTGCCAGTAGTGGTAGGTGGGCAGGTCGAACTCGCAGACGCCACCGGGGATGTTCGAGCGCTGGCGGATGCTCATCAGCCAGTCGTTGTCGCGCACGTCCTGCCCGATCTTGCCGGTCAGACCGTACAGGCTCGTCGCCGCCTGGTCGATGTCACGCAGCACCGCGTCGAGGGCATCGACCGAGATCTGCGGATTGCTGCGCAGTGCCTCCAGCGAGTGCTTCTGCCGTTCGAGTTCCTGCAGCAGGTCGGACTTCAGGTCTGCCCGGCTCGCGACCTCGATGATCTCGAACAGGGTCACCAGCGCCGTGTGATGCTCGAGCGGATGGTCGCGCGAGACGAAGTAGGCGAGCTTGTCGTAGAGGTCTTCCAGCCTGAGCAGCGTTCGCGTCCGCTCGTTCAGTGGAAACTCGTATTCGATCACGGTAGCTGCGGTCTGCTCGGGTAGCGATTTGCGAATCGAACATGCTGCTTCGCAGGACCCCGCGGCAGTGTTCGCGGAGGTTGACCACGCACGGCGGGTCGGTTCATCCGTCCGGCTGGCCAAGGCTTGCCGCCGTCCGTTTCGATAGTGCAAGACGCAGGTACTTCTGGTGCAACAACTCGACCTGCGGCCTGAGTGCGGATGCTGCGCCGTCGTTGTCGATCACATCGTCCGCCATCGCGAGCCGCTGCTCACGCGTGGCCTGGACCGCGATGATGGCCATCACCTGCTCCCGGGACAGCTTGCTGCGCTGTATTACCCGGTCGATCTGCCGTTCGCGAGAACAGTCTACCACCAATATCCGATCCATCCGTTCGCGGTATCCGCCCCCGGGGGTGAGCAGCGGCACCGCGAGGAGGCAGTAGGGTGCTGCGTTCCGATCGAGTTCATGGCCGGCCGCGGCCCGGATCATCGGATGCAGGATGGCCTCGAGCCTTGCCCGTTCAGCGGGTTCGGCGAATGCGCGCTGCCGCATCCAGTCGCGGTCCAGTCCGCCGTCCGGACGGGCAGCGCCCGGTCCGAAGGCCGCCAGAATGGCCTGCATTGCGTCGCCGCCCGGCCCGGTCAGGCGGTGCGCGATCGCATCGGTGTCCACCAGCCCGGCGCCGAACTGGACGAAGAGGTCGGCCGCGGTCGACTTGCCGCTGCCGATGCCGCCGGTCAGCCCGACGACGAACCGGCCGGCTGCCGTCGCGAAGTCTGCAGGGCCCAAGGCAGCCTCAGCCGAGCAGCCTGAGGTACCCCGCCACGATGGCGTCTCCCCAGACCAGCGCGACCACGCCAGCGATGACCAGGTACGGGCCGAACGGCATCGGCACGCTGCGTCCCATCCGCGAGGCGGCGATCAGGGCGATACCGATCACCGCGCCCGCCAGCGAGGACAGCAGGATCACCAGCGGCAGCGCCTGCCAGCCGAGCCAGGCACCGATCGCGGCCAGCAGCTTGAAGTCGCCGTAGCCCATGCCTTCCTTGCCGGTGGCCAGCCGGAAGCCCCAGTACACGAGCCACAGCGAGACGTAGCCCGCCGCAGCCCCGAGGACCGCTTCCTGCAGCGGTGCGAACATACCCCAGACGTTCACCAGCAGGCCTGCCCAGAGCAGGGGCAGGGTGATGCTGTCGGGCAGCAGCTGGGTGTCGAAGTCGATCAGCGCCAGTGCGAGCATCGCCGCGCAGAACGCGAAGGCAGCCACGGCGACCGCACCGAAGCCGTAGTGCCAGGCCAGCAGTCCGGCGATCGCGCCGGTGGCGACCTCGACCGTCGGATAGCGGGCCGGGATGGCTACGCCACAGGCTGCGCACCGACCGCGTAACGCCAGCCAGCTCACCACAGGCAGGTTCTGCAGTGCGGTGATCGGCGCGCTGCAGGACGGGCAGCGTGAGCGCGGGGTGGCCAGGTTGAACGCCGGCTGGGGTGCCGGCGCGGTGCCCGCGAGTTCGGCGCACTGGGCGGCCCACTCGCGTTCCATCATCCTGGGCAGGCGGTACACCACCACGTTCAGGAAGCTGCCGATGGACAGCCCGAACAGCACGGCGATGCCGATCCACAGCGCCGGCGCGCCGCGCAGCAGTTCCAGGGCGTCGTTCATCGGATGAGCCGCGGTTTCAGACTACCTGCCCCATCTTGAATATCGGCAGGTACATCGCGATCACCATGCCGCCGATCAGCGTACCCAGCACCACCATGATGATCGGCTCCATCAGGCTCGACATCGCGTCCACCGCGTCGTCGACCTCGGCCTCGTAGAAGTCTGCCACCTTCGAAAGCATGCTGTCGAGCGCGCCCGACTCCTCGCCGATGGCCACCATCTGCAGCACCATGTTCGGGAATACGTCCACGCCCTGCATCGACACGGTCAGGCTGGTACCGGTCGAGATGTCCTGCTGGATGCGCCGGGTAGCCTGCATGTACACCGCGTTGCCCGCGGCGCCGGCCACCGATCCGAGCGCCTCGACCAGCGGCACGCCGGCGGCGAACATGGTCGACAGCGTACGCGCCCAGCGCGCGATCGAGGCCTTCTGAACGATGTCACCGAACACGGGCACCTTCAGCATCAGCCGGTCCATCGAATTTCGCACTGACTGGGATTTCCGGTACGCGGTCGCGAACGCGTACAACGTCCCGCCGAGGGCCCCGAAGATCGCCCACCAGTACGTGACGAAGAAGTCGGAGATCGCCATCACGATCAGCGTCGGCGCCGGCAGCTCGGCTCCGAAGCTCGCGAACACCTGCTTGAACGACGGGATCACGAAGATCATGATGATCGCGGTGATCACGAAGGCGACCACGATGATCGACACCGGATAGAACAGGGCGGACTTGATCTTGCCCTTGATCGCGAGGATCTTTTCCTTGTAGGTCGCCAGGCGGTCGAGCAGGGAGTCGAGGATGCCCGCCTGTTCACCGGCGGCCACCAGGTTGCAGAACAGCTCGTCGAACTGATCGGGGAACTTGCGGAACGCCTGGTTCAGGCTCGAGCCCGTCTCGACGTCGGTCTTGATCGACATCAGCACTTTCTGCACCGACGGGTTCGAGTGGCCCTTGCCGACGATGTCGAACGCCTGCAGCAGCGGCACGCCGGCCTTCATCATCACCGCGAGCTGCCGCGTGAAGATCGCGATGTCCTTCTCGGTGATCCTGCGGCCGGAGCCGACGCGCTGCTTCTTGACCTTGATGAACGACAGCCCCTGCCGGCGCAGCTGCGCGACAACGACGTTCTGCCCGTTAGCGCGCATTTCGCCGCGCACCGCCTTGCCGCTCTTGTCCTGGCCCACCCATGAGTACAGGTAGTCCTGGACATCCTTCCTGCGGGCCTGGGTGATCGTTGTGGCCATCGACTGCGCTCCGCGAGATGCGAGAACCGGCTAACTTACTGATACTGCTTGCCAGATTCCGGTTTGTAAAGACGGACCGGTTGCCGGGGAGCTTCCCCCCGGGTCAGCCACGGGGGGGGAGGCCACGGGTTTCAGCCACGGGTTTCAGCCACGGGTTTCAGCCACGGGTTTCAGCCACTCCGGTCGAGCGGTGTCTCCGGGGACTCTGAGTCCACCCGGGGGTGGACGCGGACCGAACGGATCGATCGTTCCTGGGTCTGGACCACCTCGAGCGGATACCCGGCGATCTTCACCGTGGTGCCTGGCTCCGGAAGTTCGCGCAGGTAATCCACGATCAGTCCGTTCAACGTTTTCGGACCGTCCAGCGGCAACTTGAGTCCCAGCTTGCGGTTCAGGCCGCGCAGCGTCGCTCCGCCCTCGACCAGCACGCTGCCGTCTGCCGCCCGGGTGAAGGTGTCGCCCCGGCCGGGCGCTGTCGTAGTGAACTCGCCGACCAGTTCCTCCAGGATGTCCTCCAGCGTGACCAGGCCCTGCAGTTCGCCGTACTCATCGACGATCAGGCCGATCCGCTCGTGCTGTTCCTGGAAATGGGCCAACTGTGTGAACAGGGCCGTCCCGGCGGGCACGAAATAGGGCTGAGCCAGCAGCGGTTCGATGTCCGATGCCTCCGACAGCCCGCCCTGTCTCACCAGCGACAGTGCGCGCCGCACGTGCAGGATGCCGGTCACGTTGTTCAGGTCGCCGCGACAGACGACCAGCCGGGTGTGGTAACAGGTGGCGATCTCGGCGAGGAGTTGCTCCGGCGGGGAGTCCAGGTCTAGCCACTCCACCTGGCCGCGGGGAATCATCACGTCGTCAACCGTCACCCGCTCCAGTTCGAACAGGTTGACCAGGATGCTCCGGTGCTTCTGCGGGATGTACTGGCCACCCTCGAGCACCAGTGTGCGCAGTTCCTCGGGCGTCATGTTCTGCGTGCCCTCGTCCCTGCGCTTGAGCCGCAGCACCCAGAGGATCGACTGCACGAACAGGTTGACGAACCATATGACCGGCCAGGCGACCCGCAGCAGGGGTGTCAGCACGTACGACGAGGCGAGCGCGATGCGCTCCGGGTAGGTCGCGCCGATGATCTTCGGCGTGATCTCGGACACGACGAGGATGCAGAAGGTCACCCCGGCACTGCCGATCCACAGTGCCCACTCGTTCTCGCCCAGGGTGCGGAACATGATGACCGTGAACAGCGCGGCCGACAGGCTGTTGACGAAGTTGTTGCCGAGCAGGACCACCCCGAGCAGCCGGTCGGTGCGGTCGAGCAGCGCGGCGGCGAGGATCGCGCCGCGGTTGCCGGTGCTGACGAGATGTCGCAGCCGGTAGCGGTTGAGCGCCATCATGCTGGTCTCGGCGATGGAGAAGAAGCCGGAGATGAGCAGCAGCACGAACAGCGCGACGAGCAGTGTCTGGAGCGGGATCTCGTTCAAGGGTTCCGTTGTCTCGATGACGAAGACGTCAGTCTACGCTCCGACCCGGCGGCGCGCAGCGGCGCCTCGGGCCGGTCGGTCACCGCCCGAGCACCACCTCGACCACGAATTTCGTGCCCACGTAGGCGAGCAGCAGCACCGCGAAACCCCAAAGCGTCCAGCGCAGCGCGATCCGTCCTCGCCACCCGAACAGGAACCGTCCGGCCAGCAGCGCCGCGAAGATGGCCCATGAGATCAGGGTGAACACGTTCTTGTGGGTGAGCGTGAGCGGCATGCCGAACAGTTCCTCGGAGAACAGCAGCCCGCTGAGCACCGTGGCCGACAGCAGCACGAATCCGGCGACGATGATCCGGAACAGCATCGTCTCCATCGTCAGCAGCGGTGGCAGCCCGGCCAGGACCTTCGGCAGGGTGCCGGTGCGCAGTTGCCGGTCGAGCGACGAGAGCAGCAGCGCATGCAGCGCCGCGATGGTGAGCAACCCGTAGGCGAGCAGCGCGACGACCACGTGCGCCGTGAGCATCGGGAAGCCGGTATGGGGCAGCGGGTCCTCGACGCCGAGCACCGCGGGCGCGAGCGCGCTCAGGGCCGCTGCAGGGAACACCAGCAGCTGCAGCCCACGCAGGTTGTAGAAGAAGTTGCCGATCCAGTGGATGGCCACGGTGACCAGCACGATCGCCGACATGGCGACCCCGACCCCGACGTACACCTGCCCGTCGCGGAAGACCGCCGAGCCGACGCTCCAGGCATGCAGCAACAGAATGCCACCGACCAGCGCCTGTTCGTCCCACTGTGCATGCCAGCGCGTGGGCAGCTCCATCGTCTGTCCGGGCGTCGACAGACGGGGCGCCCGCCTGCGCGTCAGGCGGTGGCAGAGGTATGCGGCGAATGCGCCGTAGGCTAGCGCGCTCAGCAGATACGGTAGACTTCCGGACATGATTCGAGTCTACACGAACGACCTTTCCCGACGGCGACAGGCGCAGGAAGCGGTGTGCCGCGCGCCGGTCGCCGCACGCTCCGGCCGCCGCGCCGCCGCTGCCGCCGGCTGCCTGCCACCGGAGGCGCCATGCTCGAGTCGCTGACCGAACGGCTATCGCGCGTCGTCAAGTCGCTCAAGGGCGAGGCGCGGATCACCGAGTCGAACATCTCCGACGCGCTGCGCGAGGTCCGCCTGGCGCTGCTCGACGCCGACGTCGCGCTGCCGGTGGCCAAGGACTTCATCGGCCGCGTGCGCGAGAAGGCGCTCGGCCAGGAGGTCCTGACCAGCCTGACGCCCGGTCAGGCGGTGGTCGGTATCGTCCATCGCGAACTGGTTGCGCTGATGGGAGAGGCCGGCGTGGACCTCGACCTCGCGGTGCAGCCGCCGGCGGTACTGTTGATGGCCGGCCTGCAGGGTTCCGGCAAGACCACCTCGTCGGGCAAGCTGGCGAAGCTGCTCGGCGCCCGCAAGAAGAAGGTCCTGCTCTGCTCGGCCGACGTCTACCGCCCGGCCGCGATCGAACAGCTGCGCACCCTGGCCCGGCAGGTCGAGGCGGGGTTCTACGAGGCGCCGGCGGACGCGAAGCCGGTCGACATCGCCCTGGGCGCGCTCGACCACGCGAAGCGCCATTACTACGACGTGCTGATTGTCGATACCGCCGGCCGGCTGTCGATCGACGAGGCGATGATGGCCGAGATCCGCGCGCTGCACGCCGCGGTGAACCCGGTCGAGACGCTGTTCGTGGTCGACGCGATGCAGGGCCAGGATGCGGTCAACGTGGCGCGCGCATTCGGCGAGGCGTTGCCGCTGACCGGCGTGGTACTGACCAAGCTCGACGGCGACGCGCGCGGCGGCGCGGCGCTGTCCGTGCGCTCGGTCACCGGCAAGCCCATCAAGTTCGTCGGCGTCGGCGAGAAGCTTGCCGGCCTCGAGCCGTTCCACCCCGAGCGGATGGCCTCGCGCATCCTGGGGATGGGCGACGTGCTGTCGCTCATCGAGGACGCGCAGCGCAACGTCGACGTCGCCGAGGCACAGAAGTTCGCGCAGAAGATCAAGTCCGGCAAGGGCTTCGACCTCGAGGATTTTCGCCAGCAGATCGCCCAGATGAAGAAGATGGGCGGGCTGTCCTCGCTGCTCGACAAGCTTCCCGGTGACCTCGCGAAGATGGCCCAGGGCGCTAAGGTCGATGACCGGATGATTCTTCGCCAGGAGGCGATCATCCTGTCGATGACCCCGGCCGAGCGGGCGAAGCCCGAGCTGCTGAAGGCCTCGCGCAAGCGGCGCATCGCCGCCGGCGCCGGGGTCAGCGTGCAGCAGGTCAACCAGCTCCTCAACCAGTTCGAGTCGGCGCAGAAGATGATGAAGATGGTGAGCAAGGGCGGGATGGCCAAGATGATGCGCGGCATGAAGGGCATGTTGCCCGGCATGCGATGACCAGCCGGTCGGCGGGACCGGCGGGCGACGACAACTCCGGAGCCCCGGGGCAGGGGGAGCGCACCTACCGCTACTACGACCTGGTGATGGCCGGGTTCGTGTGCGTGCTGCTCTGCTCGAACCTGATCGGTCCGGCCAAGGTCGCCGAAATCGACCTGCCCGGGTACGGTGCCTTCGCCTTCGGGGCGGGCGTGCTGTTCTTCCCGATCTCCTATGTATTCGGGGACGTCCTCACCGAGGTGTATGGCTATGCGCGCGCGCGCCGCGTGGTGTGGGCCGGGTTCGCGGCGCTGGCGTTCGCGTCGTTCATGGCTTGGGTCGTCGTCCAGTTGCCACCGGCCGCTGGCTGGGAGAACCAGGCCGCTTACGAGACCATCTTCGGTGCGACGCCGCGCATCGTCGCCGCATCGCTGATCGCGTTCTGGGCCGGGGAGTTCGTCAACGCCTACGTGCTGGCGCGCATGAAAGTGCATACCCAGGGCCGCGGCCTGTGGGCGCGGATGCTCGGCTCCACCGGAGTCGGGCAGGGCGTCGATACCCTGATCTTCTATCCGGTCGCGTTCTACGGCGTGTGGTCGAACGAACTGCTGCTGGCCGTGATGGGCGCGAACTACCTGATGAAGGTGGGCTGGGAGATCGTCGCCCTGCCGTTCACCTACCGCATCGTGAACTGGCTGAAGCGGGTCGAGCACGAGGACCACTTCGACCGCCGTACCGACTTCAACCCGTTCACGCTCAAGACCTGACCCCGCCACTTGACCTCCCGCATGGTGCCTCCGGTATCAAGGCGTGCGCTGGCCGTGCAGGCGCCCATCATCCCGGTGATCGCGCAGGCGATCCGCGAGCATCCCGGCACGCTTTCGCTCGGGCAGGGGGTGGTCTACTACCCGCCGCCGGCACGGGCGCTGGAGGCCGTCTCGGCCCTCTCCGCGGACCCGTCGCTCAACCGGTACCAGGCGGTGCACGGTACCGATGCCCTGGTCGCGGCGATCGCCGCCAGGCTTGCGTCTGACCACGGCATCGCGGTCGGCAGCGAACGGCGGGTGGTGGTGACCGCTGGCGGCAACATGGCGTTCCTGAACCTGATGCTGGCCATCCTCGATCCGGGCGACGAGGTGATCCTGCCGCTCCCCTGGTACTTCAACCAGGAGATGGCGGTGACCCTGGTCGGCGGCCGTGCGGTCGGCGTGCCCACCGATGCCGACTACCAGCTCGACATCGATGCGATCGCGCGCGCGATCACGCCACGGACCCGTGCGATCGTCACCGTGTCGCCGAACAACCCGACCGGCGCGGTCTACGGCCGCGAGAGCCTGGCGGCGGTGAACCGGCTGTGCGGTGAACGCGGCATCTACCACGTCAGCGACGAAGCCTACGAGTACTTCGTGCACGAGGGCGAACCATCGTTCGCGCCGGCTGCGCTGCCCGGATCGGAGCCGCACACGGTGTCGCTGTACTCGCTGTCGAAGGCATACGGCTTCGCGAGCTGGCGCGTCGGCTACATGCTGATTCCGGCACACCTGTACCCGGCGATCGCGAAGATCCAGGACACCAACCTGATCTGCCCGCCGGTAGTCTCGCAGCTGGCCGCGACCGCGGCGCTTGCCGAAGGGCGGGCGTGGTGCGAGCCACGCATCGCCGCGCTCGGAGAGGTACGCCAGGCGGTGTTCGACGCGCTGGCGCCCCTCGCGCCCCGGGTGGAAGTGCCGCGCACGCGCGGCGCCTTCTACTGCCTGCTGCGCCTGGCTTCGGGCGGCGATTCGCTCGCGCTGGCGATGCGGCTGATCGAACGCCACCGCGTCGCGGTGCTGCCCGGCAGCGCCTTCGGCATCGACGACCCCTGCCTGCTCCGGGTGTCCTACGGCGCGTTGCGGCGCGAGGAAGTCTTCGAGGCGATCGGCCGCCTGGTCGAAGGGCTGCGCGGCGGTTCCGGCGGTTGAGGCCGCTGCCGGCGCACCGCGCAGCGGGGGAGTCAGCCGCGGCGGCGGCGTCCCAGCGCGACGGCCAGCGCGAGTCCCGACAGCAGCAGCGGCAGCGCACCGGGTACCGGGACCTGCGTGGGCTCGGGATCGACCACGGTGCCGTTGCGCACCGCGAACACGTAGCGTCCATCGACGTTGCTGTTCAGCCGACCGGACACCAGGGCATTCGGGCCCCCGTCGAGCAGCGCGCCGTTGACCAGCGATCCGGCCAGCTGGAACGCATTGATGCCGTTGCCCGCTGCGAAGCCCGCACCGGCCGAGGTGCCGCCCAGGCCGTTCGTGCCGCCTGATGCGCTGCCGGTCTCCCAGGCGATCCGGTCGTAGTTGAACTCGATGTCGAAGTCGCCCGGCGCGATGTCCGACCGGCTGGTGAGGATCAGCTGGAACGCGTTCAGCTTGTCCGTCTGGCCGCTGAAGTAGCCGACGTCGATCCAGTTCACGCCGAACGCGGGGCGGCCGCCAAGCGTGGCGGTGCTGTACTGCGTGACGCCTGAGCCTGCGCCGCGGGTATCCACGTCGGCGAAGAACGGCGCGATGATCCGCGTGGTCGAGGCGGGCGTGAGGTTGAACGGCGTGAACGTGCCCAGCGGCGCGTCGAACGTGACGTTGCCGTTGTTGTTCACGTAGGCGCGGTCGTAGCTCGCGCCATAGAAGTTCGCCGTGAAGCCGAGGTTCACCTGTCCGGTGGAGCCATCGTCGTTGGGCGGGAGCGTGTTTCCCGTGAAGGAGCCGGCCTCGCGGATCGAGGCCGCCTGCACCGGACTGCCGAGGGTGAACGAGATCGCGACGAGTGCGCCGACGAGCATCTTTTGCATGATGGAGGCTCCTGCAGGAGTGGAAAGCGGGCACGGACCTCGCCTTCGTGCCGATCCCGGTTCCGGTGGCGGTCCGCAAGTGGAGAGACGCTATCGTCGTGCCTGCACCCGGGCGCAGGGCAGCTGTCGCCGGGGGGGCGGGACTTCGCCGCTCAGGCGCGCGCGACAAAGCGCCTGTCGATGTGGTCCTTCCACCGCCAGAGCAGGCCCTCCGCCGGGCCGCCGAGCGCGAAGCCGTTGCGGATCGCGACCGCCGTCCGTGGTCCGAGCGCCACCAGTGCCAGTGCCTCACGCTGGGGCACGAACGGCACCCGTGGCCTGCCGGTGGCTGCACGCAGCAGGTTGGTGGCGAGCGGTGGGCCCTGGCGCACCGCGTACACACCGGCCTTCGGGCGCGGGTGCTGCATCACCGACGCGCAGTCGCCGGCGGCGAAGATGCCGGGATGGGAACAGGATTCCAGTGTCGCGCCCACCTGAACGAAGCCGGACGAGTCGAGCGCGAGACCGCTGCCCGCGAGCCAGCGTGGCGGCGCGGCTCCGGTCGCAAACAGCGCCAGCCGTGCCCCGAAGCGGCGGCCATCGCCAGCGAGCAGGGTGCCGTCCGGTTCGATCGAGCCGATGCGGGCCTGCAGGTACATCTCGACGCCGGCGGCGGCGCAGGCGCGTGCGAGCCGGTCGCCGACGCGGCGTGGCAGCGTCGGCAGCAGGCGGTCCTCGCCCGACAGCAGCCGCACCCGCATGCCGTCCGGGTGACGACCGCGCAGCCGGTGCGCGAGTGCGAGCGCCAGTTCGATGCCGGCCAGCCCGGCCCCGACCACGCAGGTCTCGAGCGGTCCTGGCGTGCCTTCGGTGTCGACGAGGAAGCGCTCGACCCGTTCGATCAGGAGCGGGAACGGCTTGCACGGCGCGAGCACCATCGGCCCGACGCGTCCGGTGGCTACGGCGTCGATGAATGCCGCCGGCACGGCTGGGGTCGCGCCGACGTCGATCGACAGCAGGTCGAATGCGAGGGTCCGCCCGTCGTCCAGACGCACGCTGCGCGCGGACGGATCCAGCGCGACGGCGCTCGCGCGAAGGAAGCGCACGCGCGAACGCGCGGCCAGTCGCTCCAGGTCGATCTGGCACGCGTGCGGCGGATAGTGGCCGGCCACCACCCCGGGCACCATGCCTGAATACGCGGTGTGCGCATCCGGGCTGGCCAGCGTGACCGCCAGGCCCGGCGGCCAGCCGGCGGCGGCCGCCAGCACCGCAAGGTGGGCGTGACCACCACCGAGCAGCAGTACTCTGAGCTCGTCGCCCATCGGCCCGCATCCCGAGGAAAACCCGAGCATACCGGCAGGCCACGCGAGCGCACGGACGGCGACCGGATCCGTCAGGCCCCGGCCGCTGGCAGGTCCAGCAGGAGTTGCGGCGCCTGCCGGCGCAGCCGGTCCAGGTCGGCCGGCCGGTCCACGTCCCAGGTGACGGGCAGCGCATGCATGCGCCAGCCGAGCCGCTCGATGCGGGCGCGGGTCTCGGTGAACACGGTGTCGGTGCTCCACGGGACCCCTTCGAACATCGACCGGTCGCACCGCGAGCCGCCGATCAGCGCGTAGCCGCCGTCCTCGGTGGGCAGCAGCACCACGTCAGCGGCGCGTGGCGATTCGATGGCGGCGAACGCCTGCTCGAAGAGCGCGGCATCGAGGGAAGGGCAGTCGGTGCCGACCAGCAACGGCAGCGCGCCCTGTCCGATCGCATCGGCCAGCGCCTCGTGCATCCGCGCCCCGAGGTCGTAGCCCCGCTGTACCCGCAGCCCCAGCGCCTGTCGATCGGCACACGACCGGAAGAACGGGTGGTCGGTGCCCGGCGTGCACCAGAGTTCGACGCGCACGCCACCCAGGCGCCGGCCCGCCTCGAACGCGGCATCGAGGGTGCGCAGCAGCAGTCGCCGGTGCAGCTCGGCGGCGCCTTCGGCCCCGAGTGCAGGTACCAGCCGTGTCTTGCACTGGCCAGGCACCGGGGCGCGGGCGAACACCTGCAGCACGCGGTTCATCGCCCCGGTGGCCCGTAGTAGCGCTGATGCAGCTGCGCCGGCGGCGCGCCGCGCCAGTACGCCCAGCGCAGCCGCCACATGAGCAGGATGGTGCGCCACGCGCCGTCGCGGTCCCAGCGACGGCCGCTGGTCACGACCCGGGCGCGCAGGCAGGCCGGCGCGGCGATCCGGCGCAGGCGGGCCGACAGCTCGATATCCTCCATCAGCGGCTGCGTGGGAAACCCGCCGGCCCGGTCGAACGCAGCACGGGTCATGAACAGGGCCTGGTCGCCGGTGGCGATGCCGGTGAGCCGCGACCGCAGGTTCATCATCGCAGCCACCAATGGCAGCATCCGGCTGCGGCCGTCGATGCGTATGTCGAAGCGACCCCACACGTGGCTGCGCAGCGCATCGGTGACCAGCCGGTCGGCCTGCGGCGGCAGCGCGGTGTCGGCGTGCAGGAACAGCAGGGCGTGGCCGCGGGCGGCCGCGGCGCCGGCATTCATCTGGGACGCGCGTGAGCGCGGTGCCTCGAGCACCCGCACGCCGCGGTCCGTGCCGGCCGTCCGGGCCAGCCTCGCGGTGCCGTCGCAGCTGCCCCCGTCGACGACGATGACCTCAGCGCCGCGCGAGGCCAGCGGCGCCAGTGCCTCGAGCGCGGCGACGATCCGTTCGCCTTCATCGAGCACCGGCAGCACGATCGACAGCGCGGGCGCATCCATCGCGGCGCGGTGCGATCAGTCCGATGCCGCGGCTTCGGTCGCCGACAGCGATCCACCGCAACTCGATCCCTGTCCGGCCGTGCAGCCGTAACAGTGGTTGCGTACCTCGATCGGCCGTCCGCCCAGTTCGAGGCCGGCGAGGTCGGCCAGGTGCGTGCGCCGCCCCGGCACCAGCGGTAGTCCCAGGCCGAGCATCTGGTTGAAGTCGCAGTCGTAGACGTAGCCCTGCCAGTCGACGCTGAGTAGCGAGCGGCACATCACGCTGTCCAGGTTCCCGGGACGGTGGGCGTTGCGCAGAAGGTCGAGGTACCCGTCGAACGTGCCTCTTGAGATCAGCGTGCTGCCGAAGCGCTGGATCGGCATGTTGGCCAGCGCATAGAGCCGGTCGAACACGATCCCGTACCGGCTGGCGAGCTCGGTCTTGTAGGCTGCCTCGAGCGGGCCCTGCGCCGGCGGCAGGGAAGGGCCGAGCGGGTTGTAGACCAGGTTGAGCACGCGGCCGCTGCCCTCTTGCCCGTAGCCCAGTGCATTGAGCCGGCGCAGCGCCTCGATGCTGCGCGCATGCACGCCCTTGCCGCGCTGCTGGTCGACGTTGTCCTCGAGGTAGCAGGGCAGTGACGCGGTGACCTCGACCGACTGTCCGGCGAGGAACCCGGCGAGGTCTTCGAAGCCGGGTTCCAGCAGGATGGTCAGGTTGCACCGGTCGATCACCCGGACGCCGCGCTCGCGCGCCGCGCGCACCAGGTCGCGGAAGTGCGGATTCATCTCGGGCGCGCCACCGGTCAGGTCGAGCGTCGTGATCGAGGACGCATCGAGGAATCCGATCACCTGGTCGACCGTCTCGCGGGACATCAGCTCGGTACGGCCGGGGCCTGCCGCGACATGGCAGTGCAGGCACTGCTGGTTGCACAGGTAGCCCAGGTTGACCTGCAGCGTATCCAGGGCGCCCCGGCGCAGGGGCGGGAAGTCGACGGGGGACAGGCGTGGCAGTGTCGCGTGCATCGTGCGGGTCCGGCGGCAAGGAGTGGTCAGGGGGCCGCGCCGCGCGTGGCGCTGCTGCGCAGCCGGCGGATCAGTACCGGTACCAGTGCGAACAGGCCGAGCAGCGCGAATGCGCCCAGCGTGGCCGGCGAGATCAGTTCCGCGGTCGAGTCGATACGGCCGAGCGACTGGCCGAGGTTGGCGAACACGAACACGCCTGGGAGTATGCCGATCGCGGTGGCGAGGACGAAGGTGCGGGCGCGCACGTCGCTGAAGGCCGGTGCCAGGTTCACCAGCCAGAACGGGAACAGCGGCACCAGGCGCAGGAACAGCAGGTAGTGGAAGGCATCGTCGCTGAAGCCCTGGTTGATCCGCGCCGCGAGGCCGGGCGCCGCGGCCGCACCGTCGAGCCCCAGTCTCCGCCGGGCGAGGCCGGCAAACAGGTAGCGCGCGGCCAGGAATGCGCAGGTCGCGCCCGCAGTGGCGGCCACGACGATGATCGCCGCGCCGATCCAGCGGCCGAACAGCATCCCGAGGGTGAGCGACAGCAGGACCGCGCCGGGCAGGCTGAGCGCGGTGGCGGCGAAGTAAACCGTGAACGCGATCACCATCGCCGCCACGTAGTGGCCTTCGGCCAGCGCAAGCAGCCGGTCGCGGTTGTCCTTGATCGTGTCCAGCGACAGGTACTGCGGCCCGCCCAGCGCGAAGAAGGCGGCGATGCCGCCGGCAAACAGCAGCACCAGCCCGACCCTGGCCCAGGTGTCGCCATCCTTCACCGTGGCCCCCTCAGCCCGAACAGGCGGCGGATCCAGCGTTTCGCGGTCGGGGTCAGCGACGCCTTCAGCCGCTGGTCAGCGACCCGGCGGTTGACCTGCGCGAAGGTCGGGTAGACATGGATCACGCCGGAGATGTCGGATGCCTTCATCTTCTTCGCCATCGCCAGCGCGTACTCCGCGATCGCTTCGCCCGCGTGCGCGCCGACCAGGGTAGCGCCGAGCAGCCGTCCCCTGCGGTCGGTGAGGATGCGCGCGAAGCCGTCGGTCTCGCCATCGGTGCGCGCACGGTCGAGGTCGGCGAAATCGAATCGGTAGCTCTCGAACGGCACGCCACGGGCCCTGGCCTCGGCTTCGGACAGGCCGACGCGCGCGAGCTCCGGCTCGGTAAACGTGCACCACGGCACCACCCTCGACTCGACTTTGGCCGGGATGCGGAACAGCGCATTGCGCAGCACGATGCCCGCATGGTGTTCGGCGACATGGGTGAACTGCTGGCGGCCGGCGGCATCGCCCGCGACGTGGATGTCGGGGTTGGTGGTGCGCAGCCGGTCGTCATTGGTAATCCGCCCGTTGAGCACTTCCACGCCGGCTTCGGCCAGCCCCAGGCCTTCGGTGCAGGCCGCGCGCCCGGCTGCAACCAGCAGGTGGCTGGACTCAACGCTGGCGGTGGTGCCGTCAGCGCGCTGGAACGATGTCACGATCCGGCCGGTCGTGCCCGCCACGTGCGTGGGCGTGGCGCCCAGTTCGAAGCGCACGCCGTCGCGCTCGAGCGAGGCCTGCACCACCGCCGCCGCGTCCGTGTCCTCGCGCATCAATACCCGCGGCTCGCGTGCCATCACGGTGACCGTCGTGCCCAGCCGGGCGAAGGCCTGCGCAAGCTCGCAGCCGATCGGACCCGCGCCCACCACCAGCAGCGACGGCACAGGTTCGTCGAGCGAAAACACCGTCTCGCTGGTAAGGCAGGGCACGCGGTCCAGGCCCGGGATCGGCGGCAGCACCGGTCGGGCGCCGGTCGCCAGCACGAACCGGCGGGCCGTGATGCGCCGGCCGCCGACCTCGAACGTCCGCGGATCGATGAACCGTCCCGGTTCGAGCAGCACCTCGACGCCGAGCGCCCGGAAGCGCTCCGGGCTGTCGTGCGGTTCGATGCTGGCGATCACCTCGCGTACCCGGCGCATCACGTCCGGGATCCTGGCCGGATCGCCCCGCCCCGTGGGCGGCAGGCCGTGCAGTGCCGCGATCGACGGCTGGCGCTGGTGGAAGACCCTGGCGCTCTTCAGCAGGGTCTTGCTCGGCACGCAGCCGTGGTAGAGGCAGTCACCGCCCAGCCGGTGTTTCTCGACCAGCAGGATCCTGGCACCCAGCCCCGCGCCACCGGCGGCCACCACCAGCCCGGCCGCGCCGCCGCCAATCACGCAAAGGTCGTACTTGGGTGTCATGGCCGTCATCGTACGGCACGGCGGCCACCGCGGGTTCCGGCGATGTCGCCGTCCGTCCCGGGCCGGCCGCGGCGCGGGTGCTTTGCAATTCCGACGCCCGTCCGGTATTCTGCCGGGCTTTTCAGCGGAATCCCGATACGGCGCTCGCCGTCTTCCGACCCCTTGCACGAGGGTACGAAGACGACTGTCCTGCCCCGGATCGAGAGTTCCGGCCCTGAAAGTCCCATCTTCACTTTCGAAGGCCAAGTCACCATGGTAGTCATCCGTCTTTCGCGTGGCGGTGCGAAGAATCGCCCGTTCTACAACATCGTCGTCGCCGACTCGCGTCGCCCGCGCGATGGCAAGTTCATCGAGCGCATCGGGTTCTACAACCCGAAGGCCTCCGAGAAGGAAGAGGGCCTGCGCGTGGCACTCGACCGCTACGAGCACTGGATGTCGAACGGTGCGCAGCCGTCGGATACGGTCATCCGCCTGGCGAAGAAGTTCCGGTCGCTGCCGTCCGTCGGCGCAGCCAGTGCCGCAGCGCCGGCCGCCGCCTGAGTCGACCCCCCCCGGCGTTCCGGTGCCGGCGGCGCCGGACCGTGACGCGGTCCCGGGTGCAGCCGATCCGGACCGGTGGGTGGTGATGGGGCGCATCGGTGCCCCGTTCGGCGTGCAGGGATGGGTCCGGATCCAGCCGTTCTCGGAAGATCCCGACACGCTGCTTGACCATGAGCGCTGGTGGGTTCGGCGCGCGCCCGGTTCCGGTGCGGCGGCCACCGCCCTGCGCCCGGGGGCGCGACGGACGGCACGAGCGCCTGGCCTGCAGTCCGGCGAGGGGCTGGCTGGCAGCGAATGGCGCGAGATCGACGTGCTGGAAGCACAGGCACACGGTGCCGGACTGATTGCTCAGCTTGACGGGATCGCGGACCGTGATCAGGCGATCCAGGCGAAGGGCATCGAGATCGGCCTGTTGCGTGCCGACCTGCCTCCGCCGGAAGCAGGAGAGTTCTACTGGCAGGATCTGGTCGGGCTCGACGCGGTCGACCCGGCGGGCGTGAAGTTCGGAGTGGTCAGCGGCCTGCTGGAGGCAGGTGCGCATGACGTGCTGGTAATCGATACGCCGGGCCGCACGGCCGCGGGCAGACCAGTGCAGGTGCTCGTGCCGTTCGTCGAACGGCATGTCGGTGAGGTAGATCTGACTGGCAGGCGGATCGTCGTGGATTGGGAAGAACCGGTTTAGTCCGATGCTGCAACTCGATGCGATCACGCTGTTCCCGGACATGTTCGATGCCCTCACGGAATCGGGCATCACCCGGCGTGCGCGCGAGGAACGCCGCTACCAGCTGATCTGCTGGAATCCGCGCGACTTCGCCCACGACAACTACCGCACCATCGACGACCGTCCCTACGGCGGCGGACCGGGCATGGTGATGATGGCCGCGCCGCTCGAGGCCGCGCTGCAGGCCGCGCGCGAGCGCCAGCGCAGCACCGGCGTGCGGCGCTCGCGAGTGATCCACCTGACACCACAGGGCACGCCGCTCACCCATCGCAAGGTGATGGAGCTGTCGGGCGAGGCCGGACTCGTGCTGTTCGGCGGCCGCTACGAAGGTGTCGACGAGCGGGTGATCGAGCGTGTGGTCGACGACGAGGTGTCGATCGGCGACTTCGTCGTCTCCGGTGGCGAGTTGCCGATGATGATGCTGATGGATGCGGTGATCCGGCAGCTGCCCGGCAGCCTCGGCGATGCCGACTCTGCGCGGCAGGAGTCGTTCGTCGACGGGCTGCTCGACTGCCCGCACTACACCCGCCCTGAAGTCCATGAAGGCATGCCGGTACCGGCCGTGCTGATGTCCGGCGACCATGCAGCGATCTCGCGCTGGCGCCTCAAGCAGTCACTCGGGCGCACCTGGCAGCGGCGTCCCGACCTGATCGAACGACGACCGCTCAGCGAGAGCGAGACCCGGCTGCTCGACGAGTACCGTCGGGAGCATGCCGGCGCTGATTCGAAGGCCACCCGCGAGCGCGCCGGCTAGGCGGCACGCAGGTACCTGTAGCACGCAGCACCCGCAAGGCAGTACGGCAGCAGGCTATATCGCAGTACCCCGCAGTACCCCGCAACATCCCGTCAACCGGCCGTGCATGTTGGCATCCCGATGCCCGAACCTCTGGCGGCCGCCAGGAGAACAACAATGGATCTGATCCAGCAACTCGAGCAGGAAGAAATCGCCCGCCTCGGCCGCGACATCCCGTCGTTTGCGCCCGGCGATACCGTGATCGTCAGCGTCAACGTGGTCGAGGGTGACCGCAAGCGCGTCCAGGCCTACGAGGGCGTGGTGATCGCCAAGCGCAACCGTGGCCTGAACTCCTCGTTCATCGTGCGCAAGGTGTCCTCGGGCGAAGGCGTGGAACGTACGTTCCAGACCTACTCGCCGACGATCGCGAAGATCGAGGTCAAGCGCCGCGGCGACGTGCGCCGCGCCAAGCTGTACTACCTGCGCGATCGCTCCGGCAAGTCGGCACGCATCCGCGAGAAGCTGGTTGCGCGCGCGCCGAAGGCGGCAGCTGCCCCGGCCGCTGCCCCGGCTGCGGCTCCGGCCGAAGGCGGCGAATCGGCCTGACGCACTTCGCGGGCAGGTGACGGCGCGTCCAGTGCTGTACCTTGCCCGGATGCTGTTCCGGCGGCTGGCAGTCCTGCTGGTTGCGGTCGCGCTCACCGGCGCGACTGCCGCCGCGCAGGAGCCGCTGCGTGACGGTCCGGAAGCCCTCGCCGCCGCGCGGCGCCTGCTGTCGGCCGGCAGGCCCGAACTGGCGCTGCTGCGCATCGAACAGTCCCAGCAGACCGGAACGGCCCGCTGGACCGACTGGGAGACGCTGCGCCTGGGCGTGCTTTCGGCGCTCGGACACTGGACTGAACTTGCTGCGCGGGTGCAGGCCCTGCCTGCCGGGTCCGACCTGCCCGCGCCGTTCCTGCGCGGCGCCTGGCTGGCTGGAGCCGAGGCGGCGCTGCTCGGCAGCGCCGGCCCCAGTGCGACGGCCGCGGCACAGGCGCGTACGCTGGCTGCGCATGCGGTCTGGTCCGCCGCACCGACCACCGACGAGGTGCGGCGTGCCCAGGTCCTGGTGATCGAGAGCCTGTTCGCCGGAAACGATGCCGCGGCAGGCTACCGCTCGATCCTGCGCTTCCGGCAGGACCTGCCTGCGCTGCCGGCACCGACGGCGGCGCGTTTCCTGCTGCTGATGGCCGGACATGGCCAGGCGCCCGATGCCCTGCCGCTGCTGCCGCTGCTTCCCGAAGCGCACCCCGTGCGCATCGCGGTACAGGTCCGCCTCGGCCTGCTCCCGCCGCCGGGTGCGGCTGCCCTGGCCCGGGTCGCGCTGCGCGAGCCGACGACGGTTCCCGCGCGGCCCGGGCCACCAGCCGCCGGGTTGCCGGCTCCT
>CANHBC010000067.1 GCA_947458835.1 Betaproteobacteria bacterium
CCATCTGCTGCCCGAAGTCCACGTGCATCTCGTGTCGGCGATCCCCAACGGCCTCACCGTCGAGTACATGCCCTGGTCGTGCCCGCTTTTCCAGAGCGTGCCGCGCATGCACGATGGCGTGCTGTCGGTGCCCACCGCGCCGGGGCTGGGCCTGGCGTTCGACGAAGACGTGCTGGCGCGCTTCGCCGGCTGACCCGCGCAGGGCCGCCTCGCGGGCGGTCCTGCCTGCACCTGCACCTGCGCCAGCCCGGCCGGCAGACGCCGGGCGGCGCTTCCAACGGAGGAGTCATTGATGATCCAGCCTTTCCATCGCCCGCGTGCATGCGTTGTACGCGTGGTCCAGAGCGCCAGCCTGCTGGCTGCCGCACTCGCCGCCGCACCGGCGCTCGCCCAGGGCGAGGCCTGGCCGGCGAAGCCCATCCGCATGGTCGTGCCGTTCGCCGCCGGTGGCGGCACCGACATGGTCGGCCGCGTGATTGCGCCGCGCCTCGCCGAGCGCCTGGGCCGCCCGGTGCTGGTGGAGAATCGCGGTGGCGCCGGTGCGGTGATCGGCACGCAGCTCGTCGCGCGTGCGGTGCCCGACGGCTACACGCTGCTGGTGGTGGACACGGCACACACCATCCAGCCGGTGCTGCAGAAGCTCGACTACGACCCCGTGAAGTCGTTCTCGCTGATCGCGTCGATGGTCAAGGGCGACACCGTGCTCACGGCGCCCGCAAGCCTGCCGGTGGCCACGCTGCAGGACTTCATCGTGCTCTCGCGGGCGAAGCCGGGCACGCTGGTGGCAGGCACCGCGGGGCTGGGCAGCAGCGGCCACATGGGCGTGGAACTGTTCCGCGTGATGGCGAAGATCGACATGGTGGTCGCGCACTACAAGGGCGGCGGCGCGGCGACCACCGACCTGCTGGGCGGACAGATCCACTTGTCGAGCATCACGATCCAGGCGGTGATCCCGCATGCGAAGGCCGGGCGGCTGCGGGCGCTGGGGGTCGGCGGATCTTCGCGCAGCCCGCTGATGCCGGAAGTGCCCACCGTGGATGAGGCGGGGCTGCCCGGCTACCTCACCACCGGCTGGCGCGGGCTGGTGGGACCGGCAGGGATGCCGGTGCCGATCGTCGACCGGCTCACTGGCGAGGTGCGCTCGATCCTCGCGACCGAGGAGGTCCGGGCGCATTTCACGAACAACGGGATGGAGACCGACTATCGCTCGCCGCGTGACTTCGCCGCCTACATCGCCGACGAGCTGCGCCGGTGGCAGGCGGTCGTGCAGAAGGCGAACATCCGGCTGGAGTGAACCGACCCCGGGGGGGCGTGCGTTCACGCGGCGTACAGCTCCGCCAGCTTCAGGCGCTGCACCTTGCCCGAGGGCCCCTTGGGCAGATCGTCGACCATCAGGATCCGCTTCGGCGTCTTGTAGGGACCGAGCTCCGCGCGGCAGAACGCGAGTAGTTCGGCTTCGGTCGTGGCCTGTCCGGGCTTGGCCACCACGCAGGCGAGAATCTCCTGGCCGTAGCTCGCGTCGGGTACGCCGACCGCGGCCGCTTCCAGCACGCAGGGATGCTTCAGCAGTGCCTCGTCGATCTCGCGCGGAGCGATGTTCTCGCCGCCCTTGATGATCAGCTCCTTGATGCGGCCTGTGACGAACACGAACCCGTCGGCGTCCAGGTGGCCGATGTCGCCGGTGTGCAGCCAGCCCTCGGCGTCGAAGGCCTCGGCGGTCTGCGCTGGAGCCTTGTAGTAGCCCTTCATCACGTTGTCGCCGCGGATCATGATCTCGCCGGCTTCGCCCGGACCCAGCGCATGGCCGGCGCGATCGACGATCCGCGCCTCGTTGCCGAACGCCTGTCCCGGACTGCCGACCTTGCGGCGGGCGGGCTGGAGCGGGTTGGTGAACGCCGGTGCGTTGGTCTCGGTGAGCCCCATCGTCTCGATCACGCCGATGCCGAACTTCGCCTCGAACGCGAGGTGCTGCTCCGGTGCCAGTGGCGCCGAAGCCGACCGGCAGAAGCGCACGGCCGAGACGTCCAGGCCGAGTTCGCGCGGCACCGGGCCGTTCAGCAGGTAGGCGATGATCGTGGGCACGACGTTGATCCACGTGCAGCGGTATTCCGCCACCCTCTGCCAGAAGTTCGAGGCGGAGAATCGGTGTGGCATCACCACGGATCCGCCATGCACCAGCGGCGCTACCGTGGTCACGATCTGGCCGTTGATGTGGTAGAGCGGCAAGGCGCACAGCACGCGGTCGCCAGGTCCGAGCGCATGCGCCTGCGACGTGAACAGGCCGCCGGACACCACCGCACGATGCGTCTGCAGCACCCCCTTGGGCACGCCGGTGGTGCCGGAGGTGTACATCAGCAGGGCCTCGTCGTTCTCGGCCACTGGTGGCAGCGGCACGTGCGAGATGTACGGGTCGTCGAAGATGTCGATCTGGTCGGGGTTGAGCGGGAACACGGCCACGTCGCGCTCGCCGGCGGCGGTGATCGCCTCCAGCGGCGCGCGCAGCCGCTCCACGAATTCGTGGGCGCAGAACACCAGGCGCGTGTCCGAGTGGTCCAGCACGTACTTCAGCTGCGACGGCTGGGCGAGCAGGTTGATCGGCTGCACTACCATGCCAGCGTACATGATGCCCACCAGGAGTCGGGCGGTCTGGTAGCCGTTGTGCATCATCAGCGACACCTTGTCGCCCGGCTGCAGCCCGTTCATCAGCAGCACCCGGGCGAGTTCGCGACAATGCTCCTGCAGCCGGCCGTAGGTCATCACAGCGCCGGTCTCCGGCGCGATGAGGAACGGGGCCTGCGGCGCTACCTCGGCCCAGTGGTCGACCAGCTGCCGGATGGTGCGCGGCCCGCCGTCCGTCCCGGCGTCGCCCGGTTTCACTCCGGGCGGATGCCGGTCTGCTTGATGAACTGTGCCCAAAGCTTCAACTCCTCACGGATCTGTTCGGCGAACTGCTCCGGCGTGTTGCCGATCGGGTCGGCGCCCTGTGCGACCAGATGCTCGCGCAGCTCCGGGATCGCCAGCACCCGGGTCATCGCCTGGTGCAGCCGGTCGATGATCGGCCTCGGCGTGCCCGCAGGGGCGAGCAGCCCGAACCACGATGGCATCTCGAACCCCGCCAGCCCCTCGGCGATCGCCGGGACCTCGGGACCGCCCGCCGAGCGTTTCAGGCTGGTCACTCCGAGCGCGCGTATCCTGCCGGAGCGCACGTGCGACATCGACGAGGACATCGTCGCGAACATCAGCTGCACGTTGCCCGACATCACGTCCGGAATCGCCGGACCGGCGCCCTTGTAGGGTACATGCAGCATGTCGATCCCGGCGCGCTGCTTGAACAGTTCACCCGCGAGGTGCCCCGGCGAGCCGACCCCGGGCGAGGCGTAGGACAGCTTGCCCGGATTCGCCTTCGCATAGGCGATCAGCTCCTTGATGTCCTTCACCGGCAGGGTCGGGCTGGACACGACGATCTGCGGCGCGTTGGCACCGAGGGTGATCGCGACGAAGTCGCGCGCCGTGTCGAACGAGAGCTTCCCGTACAGCGACGGGTTGATCGTGTGCGAGGACAACGTCCAGAGCACGGTGTAGCCATCCGGTGCAGCGCGTGCCGCGATCTCGGCCCCCACTGCGCCGCCGGCACCGCTGCGGTTGTCGATCAGCACCTGCTGGCCGAGTTCCTTCGAGAGCCAGGGATGCATCAACCGTGCGGTGACGTCGGTGCCGCCCCCGGGCGGGAAGTTCACGATCATCCGCACCGGCTTGGAGGGATAAGACTGGGCCGCGGCGGGCGCGGTGAGCGCCGCGGTGGCGACCAGCACGGCGGTGGCCAGCAGGCCGGAGAGTGACAGTGACATGGACGGGCGGCGGGTGGCCGTGGCTGCACAAAGGTTTCCTGGCATTGCATCCTCCTCGGTTGGATTGCCTGCGACCTTCGGGGTCAGGTCGCGACGGCCCTGACCGGCTCTGCGGTTGGCGCTCGGGCAACTGCCGGTGGTCGATGGTGCGATTGTTCGGTGGTGCGGTGGTGCGGTGGTGTGGAGGTGCGCGGGCTCCCTGTGGTTCAGTGTGTCGGATGGCGTGCCGTCGGGGACGGGTTAGCCGACGTTCAGGCCGTACCGTCGTTGCGGAAAGTGTCGCCGATCGCGGCGGCCGCGGCGCGCAGCTCGGGCAGGCGCGCCAGCGCGCCCTCGATCGGCATCCGGGCGGCGGGTCCGTGCACGGCGACCGTCGCCCATACTCGCTGCTGCTCGTCGGTGACCGGCACCGCGACGCAGGCCAGCCCTTCCAGGAACTCCTCGTCGTCGACGCTGTAGCCGCTGGCGCGGATGCGTTCGAGTTCGGCGGTGAGCGCCTCGCGCGTGGCGAGGGTACGCTCGGTGAAACGGGTGAGCGGCAGCTGCGCGAGCAGTCGCTCGAGCTGCGCCGGCGGCAGGTGGGCGAGCAGCAGCTTGCCGCTGGCCGAGCAGTGCGCCGGCACCCGGGAGCCCGGCTGCAGGTTCACGCGCAGCGGCGAGGCGGTCTCGACGCGGTCCAGGTAGATGATCTCGGCGCCGTCGAGCATCGTGAAGTTGCAGGTCTCGCCGAGCGTGTCGACCAGCCGCTGCAGGATCGCGCGCCGCGCGGGCCGCCCGGCGTCGTTGGTGATCAGGTCTCGCCCCAGTCGCGACAGCCGCGCGCCGATGCCGTAGCCGGCACCCGGCAGGCGGCGGAGCAACCCGGCATCGACCAGCTGGGTGAGGATGCGGTGCACCGTCGGCTTGGGCAGCCCCACGGCGGCGACCACGTCCATCAGCAGCACCGGGCCGCTGGCTCGGCCGATCGCCTCGACGACGCTGAAGGCGCGCATTGTGGGCGATTCGTGCCGCGCCTCGGCTTGCGTCGCTCGCTCAGGTGTGCCGGACGGCAGCGCCGTACTCGAGGCGACGGGGGGCGGGGCATGATCCATGGTTGTCAGCATAAGTCTCGAAAAACGAGACGTCAAGTCTTGGTTTTCGATTGACTCGCCTGTCCCGCCGCACTATCTTCATCGAGTCGCGCACGCGCCGGCCGCCTTGCCCGAGGCTGCGGCCGCCCGTCCGTTCCAGGATCTGTTGCAACCCGTCGCATCCCCAGGAGTAGCCATGAACAAGCCCGTCGAGCCGTCGGTGTCGGCCCAGCCGGTCGTCACCGGCGTCAAGCAGAAGATGACCCCCAGCGAAGCCTTCGTCGAGACGATGGCCGTCAATGGCGTGAAGAACGTGTTCGGCATCGTCGGATCGGCCTTCATGGACGCGCTCGACCTGTTCCCGAGCGCGGGCATCCGCTTCATCCCCACCGTCCACGAGCAGGGTGCTGCGCACATGGCCGACGGTTATGCGCGGGTGTCCGGCCAGCACGGCGTGTGCATCGCGCAGAACGGCCCGGGCATCACCAACTTCGTGACCGCCGTGGCGGCGGCCTACTGGGCGCACTCGCCGGTGGTGGTGGTGACGCCGGAAACAGGTTCGATGGGGCAGGGGCTGGGCGGCTTCCAGGAGACCGAACAGCTGCCGATCTTCTCGAAGATCACCAAGTTCCAGGCACACGTGAACAACCCGAAGCGCATGGCCGAGCACACGGCCCGTGCCTTCGACCGCGCGATGCTCGAGATGGGCCCGACCCAGCTCAACATCCCGCGCGACTACTTCTACGGCGACATCGAATGCGAGATCAATCCGCCGATCGTCGTCGAGCGTGGCCCGGGTGGACGCAAGAGCCTCGATGAGGCCGCGGACCTGCTCGCCACGGCGAAATTCCCGGTCATCCTGTCGGGCGGCGGCGTCATCATGGCCAACGGCGTGGACGCCTGTCAGGCGCTGGCCGAGCGCCTGGGCGCGCCGGTGGCGTGCAGCTACCTGCACAACGACAGCTTCCCGGCCAGCCATCCGCTGTGGGTCGGCCCGCTCGGCTACCAGGGCGCCAAGGCTGCGATGAAGCTGATCAGCAAGGCCGATGTGGTGCTCGCGCTGGGCACGCGTCTGGGGCCGTTCGGCACGCTGCCCCAGCACGGCATGGACTACTGGCCGAAGGACGCGAAGATCATCCAGATCGATGCCGACGCGAAGATGATCGGCCTGGTCAAGCGCATCGGCGTGGGCATCTGCGGCGACGCGGCCGAGGCCGCGGTCGCGCTGCTCGAGCGTATCGCCTCGCGCACGCTCGCCTGCGACGCGAACAAGGCCGAGCGTGCGAAGGTGGTGGCTGACGAAAAGGCGGCCTGGGAGAAGGAGCTCACTGACTGGCACCACGAGAAGGACGAGTGGAGTCTCGAGGTGATGAAGGACTCCGACCGCATGCACCCGCGCCAGATGCTGCGCGAGCTCGAGCGCGCGATGCCGAAGGACGCGATGGTGTCTACCGACATCGGCAACATCTGCTCGGTGTCCAACTCCTACCTTCGCTTCGAGCGGCCGCGCAGCATGTTCGCCGCGATGAGCTTCGGCAACTGCGGCTATGCGTTCCCGACGATGATCGGCTGCAAGGTCGCGGCACCCGACCGGCCCGGCGTGGCCTACGTCGGTGATGGCGCCTGGGCGATGAGCTTCGGCGAGATCCTCACGGCCGTGCGCGAGCAGATCCCGGTCACCGCGGTGGTGTTCAACAACGAGCAGTGGGGCGCCGAGAAGAAGAACCAGGTCGATTACTACGACTTCCGGTTCGTCGGATCGAACCTGACCAACCCGAGCTTCGCGGCGATCGCGAAGTCGATGGGTGCCGAAGGGCACCGCATCGAGAAGCTCGACCAGGTAGGCGCGGCGCTCGAGGCCGCGTGCAGGGCGCAGCGCGAAGGCAAGACCACCATCCTCGAGATGATGGTCACGCGTGAGCTGGGCGACCCGTTCCGCCGCGATGCGCTCCAGCATCCGGTGCGGCACCTGGCGAAGTACAAGTCGACCGCCGCGAAGCGCTGAGCGCATCGCCTTCGGCACCCGGCGCTCCGCGGACGCGAGTCCGCGGGGCGTTTTCACTTTCGAGGAGGACCTGCGATGGGTTCGACGATGGATGAGCGGCAGACGCGCGAGGCCGCGGCCGCCGAACAGGTGGCCACGCGGGTCCGGCGCGCGCGCGCCGCGCAGGCCGTGGCCGGGCAGTACGACCAGGCGCAGCTCGATGCGATGGTCTTCGCCTGCGGCTGGGCGATCATGGAACCCTCGCGCAACCGGCGGCTGGCCGAGCTGTCGGTGCGTGACACCGGGCTGGGCAACGTCGAGGACAAGGTCACCAAGAACCACCGCAAGACGCTCGGGCTGCTGCGCGACCTGAAGGGCGCGGTGTCCACCGGCGTGCTGGCGGAGATCCCGGATCTCGGCATGACCGAGATCGCGCGTCCGGTCGGCGTGGTCTGCGCGGTGGTGCCGTCGACCAATCCCGGCGCGACGCCGGCCAACAACATCATCAACGCGCTCAAGTGCGGCAATGCGATCATCCTGTCGCCCTCGCCCAAGGGAATATCGACCGCGCGGCTGCTGCTCGAGTTCATCCACCAGGCCCTGGACTCGGTCGGCGCGCCACGCGACCTGGTGCAGATGCTGCCGGAGCCGGTGACCAAGGAACTGTCGCGGGAACTGATGCGCCAGTGCGACCTGGTGGTGGTGACCGGGTCGCAGGCCAACGTGCGGGCGGGCTACTCCAGCGGCACGCCTGCGCTGGGGGTGGGGGCCGGAAACGTGGCGGTGATCGTCGATGCCTCGGCCGACCTCGCCGATGCCGCCGCCAGGATCATGCGGTCGAAGACCTTCGACAACGCCACGAGCTGCTCCTCGGAGAACAGCGTGATCATCGTCGACGCGGTGTACGACGCGATGCTGGCCGCGCTCGCCGCCGAGGGGGCAGTCATGCTGACCGCCGACGAGAAGGCGACGCTCGGGCACACGATGTTCCCGGACGGCCAGCATCTGTCCTCGGCGGTGACCGCGCAGTCGGTGCCGCGGGTGTGCGAGGTGGCGGGGCTTTCGCGTCCCGCGCTGTCGCAGGCGCGCTGCCTGATGGTGGAGGAGACCGGCACCGGCCCGTCGCATCCGTTCTCGGGCGAGAAGCTCTCTCCGGTGCTCGCGGTGTACCGGGCCTCCGGCTTCGACCATGCGTTCTCGATCCTGCGCGACATCTACGCGTACATGGGCAACGGCCACTCCTGCGGTATCCACACGAAGGATGACGCCCATGTCGACCGTCTCGGTCGCGAGATGACCGTCTGCCGGGTGATCGTCAACCAGGCCCACGCGATCGCCAACGGCGGCAGCTTCGACAACGGGCTGCCGTTCTCCCTGACCATGGGCTGCGGAACCTGGGGACGCAACGGTTTCTCCGAGAACCTCAACTACCGGCACTTCATGAACACCACCCGGGTGGTGCGTCCGATCGCGCCGCGCGAGCCGTCGCTGGAGGAGATCTTCGGCGACCACTGGGCGAGGCACGGGCGGGGCTGATCCCTCATCCGTGGCATCATCGGTTCATGCGCGCGGCCGCCCTGGAGCGGCCCGCGTACCTCGTCCGAAACTGCCGGGAAGCCGCATCGTGAACGCACCTGTCCCCTCCCTCGCACCCGACTGGACCGCGCTGCGGCGCGAGTTCCCGACCCTGGAACGCTGGACCTACCTCGATGCGGCTCGCAAGACGCCGCTGGCGCGCTGCGCCGAGCGCGCGATGCAGGAGTTCACCCGCGACATCTACGAGGAGGCCGGCGCCGAAGCGTGGAACAGCGCCAACGTCGGCCGTACCCGGACGCTGCTCGCGCAGCTGCTCGGCTGTACGCCTACCTCGCTCGCGTTCACGAAGAACACGGCCGAGGGGCTGGCCATCGCCGCGCACGCGTTCGAACTGCGCCCGGGCGACAACATCCTGCTGACCGACATGGAGCACGTGGTCAACCTCTGGGTGTGGAAGCACTACGAGGCCAAGGGCGTGGAGATCCGCAAGGTCGAGAGCCGCGACGGCCGGCTGCCGATCGAGGCCTACCTCGAGAAGATGGATGCGCGCACCCGCCTGGTGTCCACCGCATACGTGACGTACGCGAACGGCTGGCGGATCGACGTCGACGATCTCGCCGAGGAATGCCGCAAGCGCGACATCCGGCTGGTGCTCGATGGCGTGCAGGGCGCGGGCATGCTGGCGCGGCGCGTGGATTCGCTCGGCGCCGACTTCGTGGCGATCGGGGCGCACAAGAGCCTGCAGGGGCTGACCGGCACTGGCGTCGTCTGGTGTCGGGATGACCTGGTGAACGAGGTGCGCACCGAGTTCGTGCGTTCGCCGCAGATCACCCGGGGCGCGGAGATCGGCCAGTTCGACTATGTCGTCGAGCAGCACCGGTTCGAGGCCGGCAACCCGAACTTCCTCGGCCTCTGGGTGCTTCGCCGCTCCGCCGAGTGGCTGCTGTCGATCGGCCTGCCGGCGATCGAAGGCCGCGTGCGCGAGCTCACGGAATCGCTGCTCGACCGCGTCGCACGCGCCGGTCTGCGCACCCAGACCTCGCGCGACTGGAACAACCGCTGCCACATCGTGAACCTGGTCGTGCCCGATGCGCTCGCGCTGCAGAAGCAGTTGCGCGACCGGCACATCGTGGTGAACGTGAAGGACGACAAGCTGCGCGCCTCGGTCTCCTTCTATAACGAGGAAGCCGACCTCGAAGTGCTGATGGATGCGCTGGCCGACCTCGGCGCCCTCGCGCGCTGACCGAAAACGCTTCCCGCCGGCCGGCTCCCGCCGCGCCGCTTTACTGTCGACACTGGAGCATGCTGATGGCCAAGGCCTACTGGATCGCGTTCTACCGCCAGATCACCAACCCCGACGCGTTCGCCGCCTACGCGAAGCTCGCGCCCCCGGCGATCATGGCCGCGGGCGGCCGCTTCATCGTGCGCGGCAATCCGGCGAAGGTGTTCGAACTGGGCATGGACCAGCGCGTCGTGATGATCGAGTTCGACAGTGTCGAGCAGGCGATCGCCGCCCATGACGGTCCGGGCTACCAGGCCGCCCTGAAGGAACTCAAGGGTGGGGTTGAGCGCGAGATCCGGATCGTCGAAGCGATGGCCTGATCCGCCGCGCTGCTGCGGCTGTTGCGTCGTCCGCCGCCGCGCCGGACGACGCCGCAGCGGACGCTGTTCCTGCATCGGTTTACACTGTTGCAAGCAGGATGCGACCACGCGATTCCGGCGGCAGACCGGGCGGTGCGTGTCCTGAACCCGGAGGAGCAGGACATGGATCGACGTCTGGTCTGCATCGGCTGTACGCTGGTGTCCGCAATGGTCGCGCCGCTGGCCCTCGCGCAGGGCTATCCGACGAAGCCGGTACGCATCATGGTGGGGTACACGCCCGGCGGTGGCGTAGACACCACCGCTCGCATCGCCGCGCTGTCGCTCACCGAGGCCTGGGGCAGCCAGGTGGTGGTCGAGAACCGCCCCGGTGCGGCGGGCAACATCGCCACCGAGTTCACCGCCCGGGCGGCGCCCGACGGGCACACGATGGTGTTGTGCAACATCGGATCGCATGGGGTCACGCCGGCCCGCTTCGGCGCGAAGCTCACCTACGACCCGATCGCCGACTTTGCCTTTCCGGCGCGCTTTGGCGGCGTCCCCAACGTGCTGATGGTGCATCCGTCGGTGCCGATGAAGAACCTGCGTGATTTCATCGCCTACGCACGCAAGCACCCGGGCAAGCTGAACTTCGGTTCCTCGGGCGTGGGCGCCTCGCCGCACATGTCGATCGAGCTGATGAAGTCGATGACCCGCATCGACATCGTGCACGTGCCGTACAAGGGTGCATCGGCGGCCCTCGCTGATGTGATTTCCGGCAACCTGGAGGCGTCGGTGGGCAACTTCGCCGGTGCGCCGCTGTCGGCGATCCGCTCCGGACGCCTGCGGGCGCTGGGGGTCACCTCGGGTACCCGCAGTGCGCAGATGCCGGAGATCCCGACCTTCCAGGAGCAGGGCATCGAGGGCTTCGACGTCACTGGCTGGTACGGCCTGTGCACCCAGGCGCGTGTGCCGGCGGAGATCATCACGCGGATCAACACCGACGTGAACCGCATGCTCGGCACCGGGCAGGCGTTGCGCAAGCGGCTGGAAGAGCAGGGCATCGACATTGCCCCAGCCACCCCGGCCGAGTTCGCCGCGATGGTCAAGCAGGAGATCGCGAAGTGGACGCGGGTGGTGCGCGAGACGAAGCTCGAAGGCGACTGAGCCCCAGAGCGGGCGGCCGGCGGAGCGTCAGTGCGCGTCCCGCCGGTGGAGCGTCAATGCGCCCGTTGCACCAGGTGCGAGGCCTTGCGCCAGCGCTCGATTTCGCGCCGGATGATCGCGGCGAACTCCGCCGGCGTGGTCGGTGCCGGCTCCACCCCCTGCAGGGCCAGCCCCTCGCGCGTGTCGGGCTGGGCCAGTACCTTCAGCGTGCCTGCACTGAGCCTGTCGAGCACGGCCTTTGGCGTGGCCGCCGGTGCGAACAGGCCGAACCAGAGGTTGAGCTCATAGCCGGGGTAGCCGGCTTCGGCGACCGTCGGCAACTCGGGCACGAAGGAGACCCGCTTCGCTGAGGTGGAGGCCAGCGCACGCAGCTTGCCGGCACGCAGGTGCGGCAGCACCGGTGCCGGCGTGCCGAACAGCAGGTCGATCCGGCCGGCAACCAGGTCGAGCACCGACAGGGCCGAACTCTTGTACGGCACGTGGTTCATCTTCACCCCGGCCATCGCCGCGAACAGTTCGGTGCCGAGGTGGGCGAGGCTGGCGTTGCCCGCGGAGGCGTAGTTGACCTGTCCGGGGCGTGCCCGCGCATGGGCGGCCAGCTCCTTCATCGAGGTCGCCGGTACCGAGGGATGGACCACCACCAGGTACGGCGAGCTTCCGAGCAGGGTCACCGGGGCGAAGTCCTTCACCGGATCGTAGCTCAGCTTCTCGTTCAGGCCTACCGCTACCGCATGCGTGCTGGTGGTGCCGACCAGCGTGGTGTAGCCGTCGGGCGCGGCGCGCGCGACGATGTCCGCGCCGATATTGCCGCTCGCGCCGGATCGGTTGTCGATCACCATCTGCTGCCCGAGCACTTCGGACAGGCGAACGGTGACCACGCGGGTCGCGGCATCGGTCGCGCTGCCCGGCGGGAACGGCACCACCACGCGCAGGGGCTTGACTGGCCAGGCCGGCGTCGGCTGGGCGAGGGCGGCGGCGGGCACGATGGCAAGGGCAACGGCCAGCGGGAGGAAGGTCGACCGCATGTCAGCTCCCCTCGGCGCTCGATGGCGCATGCTCCGGGTACCATTGCCCGCGGCGCATGCGCGTGATCTTCACCGACTGGAACAGGCCGGCCTTGCGGAACGGCTCGTTCATCGAGAAAGCCTCGGCATCGGCCATCGAGGGCACGTTCAGGATCAGCACGCTGCCGAGCCGGGTGGTGCCGTCCTCCGCGAGGGTCGCACCGCCGAGCACCAGCTTGTCCTTGTGCTCCTCGAGGTATGCGAAGTGCTGCGCCTTCACCCTCGCGCGGATCGCAAGACTGTCCGGTCCGTCTTCCTGATAGATGATGTAGAGCATGGCGGTGCAGTTCCCCTGGGGGTGGATGGTCAGCCGGGGTCGGCGGGTGTGTCGGGCCGGCCGTAGCCGCCGCCACCGGGCGTCTCGATGACGAACACGTCGCCTGGCTGCATCGGCGTCGAGTCGCAGCCGCCGAGTTCCTCGATGCGCCCGTCTGCGCGCTGCACGCTGTTGCGCCCGACCTGACCCGGTTCACCGCCGGCCATGCCATAGGGCGGGACGCGGCGGCGCCCGGACAGGATCGCCGCGGTCATCGGCTGCAGGAAGCGCATCCTGCGCACGGCACCGTCGCCGCCGTGCCAGCGGCCGCGTCCACCGCTGCCGCGGCGGATCTCGAAGCTTTCGAGGCGCACCGGGAAGCGCCATTCGAGCACCTCGGGATCGGTCAGCCGCGAGTTGGTCATGTGCGTCTGCACTACGTCCGTACCGTCGAAGCCCCGCTCGATACCGTCGTTGCCGAAGCCGGCGGAGCCGGCGCCGGAACCGCCGGCCACCGTCTCGTAGTACTGGTAGTCGGCGTTGCCGAAGGTGAAGTTGTTCATCGTGCCCTGCGAGGCGCCGATCACGCCGAGCGCGCCGTAGAGCGTGTCGGTCAGGCACTGCGAGGTCTCGACGTTGCCCGCGACCACCGCCGCCGGATGGCGTGGACGCAGCATCGAGCCCTCCGGCACCACGAGGTCGATCGGCTTCAGGCAACCGGCGTTGAGCGGGATGTCGTCCTCGACCAGCGTGCGGAAGACGTACAGGACCGCGGCCACGCAGACCGCCGAGGGCGCGTTGAAGTTGTTCGATAGCTGTGCCGAAGTGCCGGTGAAGTCGATCGCCGCGCGGCGTGCGGCGCGGTCGATCGTGATCGCCACCTCGATCCGGGCGCCGTGGTCCATCTCGCAGCAGAAGCGGCCGTCGGACAGCCGGTCGATCACCTGGCGCACCGCCTCTTCCGCGTTGTCCTGCACATGCCCCATGTAGGCATGCACCACTGCCAGCCCGAACTGGCG
This sequence comes from Betaproteobacteria bacterium, assembly GCA_947458835.1. Taxonomy (GTDB): domain Bacteria; phylum Pseudomonadota; class Gammaproteobacteria; order Burkholderiales; family CAIKXV01; genus CAIKXV01. Next base: position 13,523 of record CANHBC010000067.1, read on the forward strand.
CACCATCCGGTCGAGTTCGAGCACGCCCTTCTGGTTGGCCGCGATCATCGCCCGCAGGTCGCCCAGGTTCTGGTCGATGTTGCGCGACGGATACTCGCCCGAGGCGAGCAGGGCACGGGTCTCTTCCTCGCGCAGCCGCCCCTGCTCGATGAGCAGGAAGTTGTCGATCAGCACCCCTTCCTCCTCGATGCGGGTGCTGTCGGGCGGCATCGAGCCGGGCGTGATGCCACCGATGTCGGCGTGGTGGCCGCGCGAGCCAACGTAGAACAGGATGCGCGGCTCGCCGCCGAGAGCGCCGCCTGCCTGGCTGTCGAACACCGGGGTGATCACCGTGATGTCCGGCAGGTGCGTACCGCCATGGTAGGGGTCGTTCAGCATGAACACGTCGCCCGGGCGCATGCGTCCGGCGTTGCGTTCGATCACCGCCTTCACGCTCTCGCCCATGGAGCCCAGGTGCACCGGCATGTGCGGTGCATTGGCGATCAGCTGCCCGTTCTGGTCGAACAGCGCGCACGAGAAGTCCAGCCGTTCCTTGATGTTGACCGAGCAGGCGGTATTGGCGAGGGTCACGCCCATCTGCTCGGCGATCGCCATGAACAGGTTGTTGAAGATCTCGAGCATGATCGGGTCGGCGCGGGTGCCGATCGCGGTGCGCATCGGCCGCTCGACCACGCGTTGGAGCAGCAGGTCGCCGCCGGGACGCGCCTGCGCTGACCATCCAGGCTCCACTACGGTGGTGCCGTTCGCCTCGGCGATGATCGCCGGGCCGTCCACACGCATGCCGCAGGCCAGTGCGTCGCGTTGCACGACCGGCGTGTCGTGCCAGCGGCCGTCGACGTACATCGGCACCACGGCCACCGGGGCTGGCCCGGGCCTGCCGTCGACCGCGGCCCGTGGATCGGCCTCGCCCGCTGCGGCCGCAGCGGCGCCGGTGGCTCCGATCGCCTCCACCGTGATCGACTCGACCACCAGGTCGCGGCCCGGCATCAGGAAACTGTAGCGGCTGCGGTAGGCAGCATCGAAGCGCTGCCGGAGTTCGTCGGCGTTGCCCACGGATACCGCGAGCGACGTGTCGGTGCCGGCGTAGCGCAGGTGCACGCGACGCCGCTCCGTGATCGCGGCGGCCGGGATGCCCTGGCCGCCCACTTCGCCGCGCGCCTGCGCCCAGAGCTGTGCGAAGCGCTGCTCCAGCGCGGGCAGCAGGGCGTCGGTCAGCACGGCCTCTACCGCCGCCTCGCGCATCGCGGTGATGTCCGCGAGTCCCATGCCGTAGGCCGACAGCACGCCGGCGAGCGGATGGATCAGGATGCGCCGCATCCCGAGGGCGTCGGCGACCAGGCAGGCGTGCTGCCCACCGGCTCCGCCGAAGCTCGCGAGCGTGTAGCCGGTGACGTCGTGCCCGCGCTGCACCGAGATCTTCTTGATCGCGTTGGCCATGTTCTCGACCGCGATCCGCACGTAGCCTTCGGCGACCGCCTCGGGGGTGCGCGGCTCGCCGCTGGCGTGGGAGATGTCTGCCGCCAGTGCCGCGAAGGCCGCGCGCACGCCATCGGCATCAAGCGGCTGGCTGCCGTCGGTGCCGAACACTGCCGGGAAGAACGCCGGCTGCACCTTGCCGAGCAGGACGTTGCAGTCGGTGATGGTCGGCGGGCCGCCGCGCCGGTAGCACGCGGGGCCCGGGTTGGCACCGGCGGAATCAGGCCCGACGCGCAGCCGCGCGCCGTCGAAATGCAGGATGGAGCCGCCACCGGCGGCCACCGTATGGATGCTCATCATCGGCGCACGCATGCGCACGCCGGCGACCTGGGTGTCGAACGCGCGCTCGAACTCGCCCGCGTAGTGCGACACGTCGGTCGAGGTGCCGCCCATGTCGAAGCCGATGATGCGGTCGAAACCGGCCGCTGCCGAGGTGCGCACCGCTCCGACGATCCCGCCGGCCGGCCCGGACAGGATGCTGTCGCGACCCTGGAACAGCGAGGCGTCGGTGAGCCCGCCGCTCGACTGCATGAACATCAGCCGAGGCCGCCGGACACTGGCATGGTGGCCCGCTGACGGTGCAGTACTGCCGAGTTCGGCGGCCACGCGCTCGACGTAGCGGCGCAGGATCGGAGAGAGATAGGCGTCGACCACCGTCGTGTCGCCACGACCCACCAACTTCATCAGCGGGCTGACCTCGTGCGACACCGAGACCTGCGTGAAGCCGGCCTCGCGGGCCAGCCGGGCCACCTCACGCTCGTGCACCGGCTCGCGGTAGGCGTGCATCAGCACGATCGCGCAGGCGCGGAAGCCCTGCGCGAAGGCGTCCTGCAGCGCGCGCCGCGTCGCATCGACATCGAGTGGCAGCACCACGCCGCCGCGCGCGTCCAGCCGTTCGTCGACCTCGAACACCGCGGCGTAGAGCAACTCCGGCAGCACGATGTGCCGCTCGAACAGCCGCGGCCGGTTCTGGTAGCCGATGCGCAGCGCATCCCGGAAGCCGCGCGTGATGAACAGGCAGGTCTGCTCGCCCTTGCGCTCGAGCAGCGCATTGGTCGCCACCGTGGTGCCCATCTTCACGGCGTCGATCGCCGCGGCCGGCAGCGGATCGGACGGATCGAGGTCGAGCAGCGCCCGGATGCCTGCGATCGCCGCGTCCGGATAGCGTCCCGGGTTCTCGGACAGCAGCTTGTGCGTGACCAGCCGTCCGTCGGGGCGGCGGGCGACGATGTCGGTGAACGTGCCCCCTCGGTCGATCCAGAACTGCCACATAACTATATAAGTCCTTGATTATACGTATCTTTAGAATTGACACAATGTTCACATGAGCAGATTCGTGCTTGATTCCAAAGCATTTTTCCTAACGCGATTTACATGGCGATCACATGCCTTCAGAGCAACGGTGAGTATCACATGAAGAAAGCAGCCATCTACGCTCGGGTATCCACCGCTTCCCAGACCCCTGACAACCAGCTGCTCGAACTACGTGCCACGGCAGCTCGCATGGGCTTCTCGGTAGTTGCTGAGTTCGTAGACAACGGCATCTCTGGCGCTAAGGGCAGAGCTGACCGTCCAGCTCTCGACCAGATGTTGACTGCGGCTGCGGAGCGGCAGTTCGACCTGATCTTGTGCTGGGACATCTCTCGGCTCGGACGCTCGCTGCAGGACTTAGTCCAGATCCTCAACGACCTCCAGTCGATGAAGATCGACCTGCTGTTCCAGCAGCAGGGGCTGGACACGTCTACGAGCAGCGGACGAATGATGTTCAGCATCTTCGGTGCTCTAGCAGAGTACGAGCGAGAGCTCATCCGCGAGCGCGTGATCGCAGGTCAGCAGCGAGCGAAGTCACAGGGCGTGAAGATGGGGCGTCGCTCGAAGGTCACCGACGGGCTTCGGCAGACAGTGCGTAGCGCACGTGCGCGAGGCGAGGCGATCAGGCGAATCGCGGCTCAGTGCCAGGTGGGGATCGGTACGGTCTACGCGGCGCTACAGTGAACAACCTGCCCCACAGATCAACGCGCTTGCCTCTCAGTGACCAAAACCTCCAAAGCTTCTGTATGTGGGACGCCCTACTTGCCGCTATTGATATGCGTAATGTTGGAGGGTTGGTCACCGACCGACAGCTCGCAAAACACCTCAACGATACTGGCTACCTGACGCGCCGAGAGGGCGTCCGTGAATACTACAGAGTGTCATCTCGGTGCGCGGGAAGGCGGCGAGACATACGCCAAATCGACCTTGACAATCTGCAAGCGTCGGGTGTACCACGAACACTCCTTGTTTTTCGCTTTCAGACAATGCTGACTCATCCAATGAGAGTGATATTAGCCATACTGCTTTTTCCGCTGGTGTTATTCCCACAGACTACTTTCGCGCGATGCGACAAATCGTGGGAAGTCACTACTCTAGCGCGCACTGAAACGAGACACGTTCTACTGAGCGAAAAGAATGTGACTCATCAGATCTCATCCTATTGGCTAAGACGTATCGTTGACGTCAGGGAACGTATCGACCGAGCTTCTGGAATCTACACTCGACTACTCATCTGCAATTCCGACGACGCAAATGCCTTCGCATGGAAAGCTGGTGACGTACACCTGACGGGCATAACCCTCGGCATGATCAAACTGATAAGTGAGGATTATGACGCGTACGCTTTTCTGCTTGGGCACGAAAATGCACACTTAGTCCTTAATCATAGTCGTGAACGGACTAACCGTACGATTGGCTTGGGCATTCTTCAGCTTTTGGTTGGCACCGCCCTCGAAGTGGCACTACAAAAAAACTTAGGCATTCGTAGCGTTGGTTCCGATCTAGCCTCTCTTGGCAACCAAGCCATAAGCGCGAATTATAGCCGTGAAGACGAGCGCGACGCGGATCGGTACGGAATTCAATATGCGGTCGGCGCGGGCTTCGACCCGGAAGGTGCAATTCGACTACATAGTCTCATGGGTCAATCAAGAGGCTTTCTTAGTACTCATCCATCTTCAGTGGAACGGATCCAGCTTTTGAGGAGCGCGATTGCAGAGCTTCAAAATCAGAAATCCCAATATAGCTTGTCAGGAGCGGTGGACCAAAACGAAAATGTATCCGCAGAAGACGTTGCGCGTTTCGGGAATGGGCAGATTATTTCGATACATTTGCGACTAGGTTACTTCATTGCCACACAAACCGGATTAGTAAAACCAAAACCCGGAATGCGGGTGCACGCACGACGATCCGACGAACAGGAATTAAGCGGGACAGTAGATAAGGTCCTCGAGGGATACTTTTCCGTTGTGCCCGATTCGCGCATAGACATGTATGCGGTCGGACAGGAGATCACATTTAAATGAAGCGACTTGCGCTGATTTTTCTAGCCGCCCTCCTTGCCAGTTGCGGATCGGTACCGGTTGAGAACCGAAACGACGCACTTTTAATGCCGGAGCCTGTGGCGAAGGCTCTGTTAGTTAAGTATCTCGGAGCCAGCTGGGTTAACAATCCGCACGGAAGATACATCCAAGGGGGAGGGCGGATATGCGGAACCCAAGGGTACGGAAGTCTACCGTTCAAGGAAATAAATGTCGTGCGCTTTTTTCCTCGAAATAGGGAGCTACTGATAACAAAAACGAATTGGCTAACAGTAGCCATTCCCTGTACCCAGTTGGTCCATACTGTCAACGGCGACTTTTCTAGCGAAGAAGTAAAAGATATTGTTGATGCCTTAGTATCGCTCGGCGCAACAATCGACCAGCAACGATAAACTCTCTAAGAGCGCCTATTAGGTTGCTATTTCAACAAAGAAGACTCTAAACCATTCATTTTCCCGATAGCAGAAAAGCATTTGCACGCTCTTCAAAGGGGCAAAGGGCGTTGTGGGTACGGTAACCTTGAGAGTTCGAAAACTAGTTACTTTCCGAACATCGCGCTTGGTCAGCAGGCATTTCAATATAGGTCTGGCTTTGTTATGATTGAACATCATTCACTACTGAGAGATGGACATGACGTCTTTGCAAGAACTGCTCAAGCAGAAAGAAGAGCTCGACGCTCAGATCGAGGCGCTGCGCAAGGCTGAGGTTTCCAACGTCATTTCGCAGATTCGTGCGCTGATGGCTGAGTACCAGCTCAGCGTCATGGACATCGCTGGCGACAGTGGCGCAAGAGCGCCGAAGGCACGTAAGAGCTCCTCGGTCGCGCCGAAGTACCGCGACCCAGTGAGCGGTGCGACGTGGTCTGGACGCGGTAGGTCTCCGACCTGGCTGCAAGGGCGCGACAAGTCTGAGTTCCTGATCGGTTCGTAGGCGAGCTCAGATCAGTTGCGGGGAACCGCTCAGTGCGTGATGCCAGGGCTCATGCTGACGCTGATGAAGCACACGGCTAGCGCGCGAACGCGTCAGAAGGGACAGGAGCGGTAAGCAGGTCGCGGTGCGACGCTATGTTGGCAATGTCTATCTACGCGGAGCTGATGCAATGGTTTTAGGCATAAAACGGAACCGCTGGCAGACAGGTCTCGAGGTAATCCCCCCGCAAAACCGTAGGGTCCAGAGGTAGAATTTTCTCGCTAAGGAGGAAGTTCTGCATGAGGAAGTCCAGGTTCACCGACAGCCAGATCATGGCGGTGTTGAAGCGCGCCGAAGCTGGCGAGGCGGTCCCGGCGCTCTGCCGGGAGACGGGCGTGAGCACGGCGACGTTCTACAAGTGGCGCGCGAAG
>CANHBC010000068.1 GCA_947458835.1 Betaproteobacteria bacterium
AAGGACCCGTTGGCGGCCGGTTTCGTCGTGCGCGATGCGGCGTGGGCGCGGGACGAGCCCGCCCTTCGCGCGTTGAGGCAGGCGGTCTTCGTGGCCGAGCAGAACGTCCCGATCGAACTCGAATGGGACGGCATCGACGCGCACTGCCGGCACCTGCTCGCGCTGGACGACCAGGGGCAGCCGGTGGGGTGCGCGCGGCTGCTTCCCGACGGTCGGATCGGCCGGATGGCAGTGCTGGCCGGCTGGCGCGGGCGAGGGGTGGGCCGTGCGATGCTCCGTGGCATGATCGAGCGCGCGCGTGCGGCCGGCCTGGCCGAGACAACGCTGCATGCCCAGGTGCATGCGCTCGGCTTCTATGCGCGCGAGGGCTTCCGTGTCTGTGGGCCGGTGTTCGACGACGCCGGCATCCCGCACCGGGCCATGGTGCTGGCACTGCAGCGAGGCTGAGCCGGGCGGGTCTGTCAGCCGATGGCGAACGCGTGGCGCACCAGCCCGCCTGGCCGGCCCTTGCGGTCCCAGGTGTACTCGACGAAACAGACGCGGCCGTCGCGGTCGATCGACAGCAGCGTCGAGCAGCGGGTGCCGTAGTCACGCTCTGGGGCATGGATGAAGGGCGAGGCCAGGGCCCGTTCGAAGGCGATCGGCGCGCCCATGGTAGCCAGCTGTTCGTCCGGCGGTGGAGCCCGGTCCGACAGCGCTGCAACCAGTTGCTGTTCGCGGGCCTGCGGATCGAGTCCGAGCGAGGCTTCGAGCGCCCGTCTGCCGCGCACCACCTTGGGCCAGGGCGTGTCGAGCAGGTGATTGCTCAGGCCGTGGATGCCGGTGCCGACCTCGATGCCGCCGGCCGGCGACGCCTCCAGGCGATTCGAGTAGTAGCGCATCGAGGTCGCATCGCCCAGCAGCAGGCTGAAGCCCTGGTAGGACGCCGCCCGCGGCGACAGCGTCTCTATGAACGCCGCCGGAGACAGCGTACCGCGCAGGTAGTCTGCGGCCAGCGCGCCCCTCGAGGGGCCATCGGGCACCGGCGCTGCACCGCGATAGTTTGTCAACGCGGCGAACCGACCGTCGCGCGCGACACCGAGCCAGGTCCCTCCCTTGTCGAGATCACGTCCCGCCAGCACGTCCGGCGCGTCGTCCCAGAAGGCTGCAGGCGAGGTGGGCCGGGCGAAGTGCTCGTCGCGGTTCGCCGCGACCAGCAGTCGGTGCCGAGGATGCGCGTCCAGCGCGAACAGTACGAGGCACACGCCGTGCAGTCAGCCGTCTGTCGGTCGGATCGCTTCCGGGTGTACCGGCGCCACCGCGTCCAGCAGCGGACCGTCGACCGCCTGCACGTGCACCGGATGGCTGGACGCGCTGTCGATGCGCAGCACCGCGAGCAGGTCGATGCCACCGCCGGGCGCGACTGCCGCCTCGACCACCATGCCGGTGGACTGGCCTTCCATGTCGGCGGTGTACAGCGGCGTGCCCGGCGCCGGCAGCGTGGCGGCGACATCCGCCGGCTGCGCAAGGTGACACCGGTAGAGCCGCTGCTTCAGCCTGCCGAGGTACTGGGTACGCGCCACGACCTCCTGGCCGGTGTAGCAGCCCTTGCTGAAGCCGATGCCGCCGCTCAGGTCGAGGTCGATCATCTGAGGCACGAACTGGTCCTGGGTTGCCTCGTGAAGCGAAGCCTCGCCGGCGCGGATCGAGGCCCAGCGCCAGGCCGCCTCGCCGGCGGGGCGGCTTTTGACGGCGAGCGCCGTCCACAGATCCTGAGCAACCTCGGGCGGCACCAGCAGTTCGAAGCGCCCGCCGTCCAGTCCTAGCACCGCTACGGCGCCGTGATGCGAGATGGCGCTCGGCCCGGGCAGCGCCGACGCCTCCACGCCAAGACCTGCGGCCAGCCTGGGCGCGGACTGCGGCCCGGCGATACCCAGTCGCACCCGCTCACCACTGCGGTCGCGCAGCACGACCTTCGATCGCAGCACGTACATCGACAGTCGCTTGCGGATCGGTTCCAGGCGTTCCGCGGGCAGTTGCATGCAGTATCCGGCGGCATCCTGCCAGAGCCGGAAGCTGGCGATCGCACGGCCCTTCGGCGAGCAGAGCGCGCCGGGGCGGCTCGTCGCTGCCGTGGCTTCGCGCACGTCGCAGGTGAGCTGCCCCTGAAGGAAGGACTGCGCGTCGGCGCCCTCGAACCCGAGCACCGCCAGGTGCGAAAGGTCGCACAGCACGGCCGAAGTGGCCGCAGCGGCGAGTGCATCGCCGTCCACGGCGCCGCCGGCCGCTAGGCCGCGGGCACGCAGGAACTCTTGCCAGTCGGTTTGCATCGTCGCCGTTGGTTGGTCGAGGCGGGAACAGTGCCGCGAGGATTTTGGAGGACGCCGATTATAGTCGTGGCCGACGCGGCGTTCCTCAGCCTCGCGATTGCACGAGGCGGGCGAGCGAGCCGCTGGACGCGGCGCCCATCGAATGGGGAGAATCGCGGCTTTGAACGTACGCCTGAAGGGAACGACTGCAATGACGACGGACCGCAACGATGCACCGGCCGGTGCGAGTGGGAAGGGAGCCTTCTCTTGGTTGAGGCTCGGCGAGCCGGGCAGCTGGGCGCCCGATGTGGCCGCGCTGCAGGAGGAATGCCGCCAGCGGCTGGGGTTCGTCCGCAGTTTCCTGCGCTTGCCGTTCGGACCAGGGCGGCTCGCGCTGTATCAGGGCTATCTCGACCGTCTGATGCGTGCGCCCGACGGGCTGCTGCCGCCGCTCGAACGTGAACTGCTGGCGCTGGTCACCAGCGTCGAGAATCGGTGCGAAGTGTGCATCCTGTCGCATGCGGGTGCACTGCGAAAGTACGGCATGGATCCGGATGTCGTCGATACGATGACCCTCGCCTGGAGGCGCGCTCCGCTCGCGCCGCGCCACCTCGCACTCGCACACTTCGCGTCCCGGCTGACGCTGGCACCGGCCGACGTCGACGAGACGCTGCTTGACGGGCTGCGCGCGGCGGGCCTCACGGAGGCCGAAGTGTTCGAGGCCGTTCAGGTGGTCGCCATCTACAACTCGAACAACCGCATCAACAACGCGGTGGGCATGGTGCCGAACGCCGAGAGCCGCCCCGGCTACCGCGCGCCGGGCTGACCCGGAAGCCGCGACGGGCGGTGTGGCACGCGCGCGCCGCACCGGCCGCAGTTCGATGTATTGCACGGAGCGGTGGGGCACGGACGTTTGTTCGGGGCTACCATCAAGCATATCCACTCCACGGACGCTACGTGTCAACGGACATGAACGGCACTGACGTCGCAACGCCATCGCTGCCGGTTCGCGTCGAGGTGTCCGTCTGGCAGGAGGCACCGTTCGATCCGGCCGGAGAGGTCATCTTCGCGATCGGCGACGTCCATGGATGCGCTGACCAGCTGCATGCGCTGCGCGCGGCGATCGCGAGTCTCGCAGGGGACGTGTCCGCACCGACGCGCGTGGTCTACCTCGGCGACCTTGTCGATCGCGGGCCGGACAGCCTCGGTGTGCTTGACCAGTGGGCCACCGATGCTGGCGCGCATGGCGTTGACCGGCTCGACCGGCTGATCGGCAATCACGAGATGTGCATGCTGCTCGCCGTCGGGGATGGGCCCCATGCAGCGGCCGCACGTGAGCGATGGCTCGGCCATCACATGGGTGGCAGCATCGTGCTGGCGCAGATGCGGTCCCGCGTCGGGCGGCCTGATGCCGTGCTCGACCGGTCGCTCCTCGATGCCGCTGTCGGCAGCACGGTGTGCTCCGGCCTGGACTCGATGGGCGCCCACCTGCGACTGGGCAACCTGCTGCTGGTCCATGGCGGGCTGCGACCGGGCGTGGAGGTTGACCCCTGGCTGTCGGTACCCTGGACGGATTTCCTGGCAGCCGAATGGGCCTGGATCATGGCCGACTTCCTGCAATGGCCACACGGCTTCGGCGGCCTGAAGGTGGTGCATGGACATACACCCCCGATGCGCCACCAGGCACTCACCGGACAGGCCGACCCGCACCAGTTCACGCAAGACCGTCTGTGCCTCGATGGCGGTAGCAGCCGCAACGGGATTGTCGTGGCCGCGCAGATAGAGCAGGGCCGTTACCGCGTATTGCGCGCACGAGGGCCAGTTGCACCGGCCGCGGTGGCGCTTCCGGACTGACGACGCGCCTCGCGCCGTCAAAGGCGTATGCACGCACTCTGGCGTTGCCCGCCAGCCTGCGGGCCTCATCGAGCCGCCTGTCCAGTGCATCCGACCATTAGCACCTGCCCAGGTTTGCGAAGCCGACCTGCACGAACAGGACTGTCGAGGCAATGCGATCGAAGCGCGCGCCCGCCGGCAGGTCCCGGTCGTACAGCAGGCCGATCTGCGCACGTCCCCGCAACCCACCTGAGTTCGCTGTGGCGCTGCACATGGGCATGCGGTTTGCGTGAGACGGTGAAGCCCTGAGCATGCACGCCATGATGTTCGGCGGCGCGCCGCAGCTGGCCGGCCCAGCCTGCGCCGGCATCCAGGAAAGACTGCCCGGATTGCAGTTGCAGTTTGCGGCAGTTGGGCTCGAGGTTGGCCTTCTGTGCCTGGGCCAGGGTCATTTCCGGGTTCCGGAAGTACGCACGTGAGTACACGTGTTTCGGATCCAGTCACAAGGCAACGCATTCGTCACTGATGGCTTAGTGGAAACGCGCCTGGCGGGCGTCTGAACGCCGCGGGTGCACCTGTCTTGATCGGAGCGACCGAACCAGTCGTGTCAAGGGCGAGGCCTCACGTGGATTCACGGGATCGCCGGCGAGTCGCGCCGCGACCTTCATGAGGTTGCGCAGAGCACCTTCATGTCCAGTGGCCCACGCACGCAGGCTTCGCCAATGCTCCCGGTCCGTCCATCGATAAGCGACGCCATCTGGCGCCAGCGCTGCATTCTCAACCTCACCGGTGCGTCAGTGGGCCCGATGCGACCGCCAGGCCATTCGACGCGTAACGGCCGCGGCTCCTGCCCGAGGATCGGAACGATACGCCGGCGGAGCCAGGGCACTTCCATGGGCACGCGAATCGACTCAGGCAGACAGCACGCGCAGCGTGGCACCGCGGTGGGCTGTGCCCGAGTCGCGCTTGCGCATCAGGACCTCCAGGGCCACCGGGCGCCGGGTGCTGCGCGTGAACGCCGCCAGCCTTGCCATGTCCAGTATCTCGACATCCCTATCCTCCACGCGGAGCAACCCCATCGCTGCGAGCGCCCCAAAGCCTCGGCTGACCGTTTCGTGGGCAACGCCGAGCAGGCTGGCGATGTCCCGGCGTCCCATGCGCAGGCGGAACTGCCGGGGCGACTGCCCGCATTCGGACATCCGCCGTGAATGCAGCAACAGGAACCGGGCCAGACGAACATCGGACGCCACCGCTGCGAGGATGTCCACCAGTTCCCGACTGCGCGAGAGGGCGAGGCTGCCTGCCTGCTGCAGCGCGACGGCGAACAAGGGAGACGCCGCCCCGAGCGCTTCGATCTGTCGCCGTGGAATCACGAAGACGATCGAATCCTCCAGCGCGACGATGGCGGCGGGATGAGAGGCCATGCACAGCACTTCGAAACAGAGTACTTCTCCGCGCATGGCGAAAGCGAGCACCTGCTCGTAGCCGTCATGGTCGATGCGACACACCTTCAGCGTACCGCTGCGAACGACGAACAGCGAATCCGCTCGGGTGCCCTCGTAGACCAGGGTCTGTCCCGCTCGAACAACGCGCAGGTTCAGTTGGATATCACTGCCCCTGCCAGTGGGAGCATGCCCCGTCGACGCGATGGAACACACCCGCAGCAGCTCGCCCAGGGTCGAGAAGCAAGGTCCGCATGCAGCATCCACGCGCGATGAGTGGGTTGAAGGTGTCGAGTTTGAGGTGCCGTGGATCATCGAACGACGCGCTCCCGAAATGGCGATTGACTGCTGGGTCGTGTGCACTATGTGCGGCATCCGATGCACGAGCTATCGGAAACCGACTTGAGGATCCATGGGAGTAGCGGGGCGCATGTACGGGTTCAGGGTCCTACGAACGGTCAGACTAATCTGATGGGCGCAGATGCCGAGGATCGCCCGCTCACTTTCACAAATGCGATGAAGAGGTCCTGGATGTCGTTTGACCTTAACGCCTGCGAAGCAATGGCCGCGGACGCGGCCATACCGGCCTGCGCCACCCACGCCGATCAGATCAATCGCTGCATGCGCTCCCTCTTCGAAGTGCTGCCCGTCGCCATATGGGCAACAGAGGGCGATCGCGTTACCTTCGCGAACAAGGCCTGTGCTCGGCTTTTCGGCGCGGATCATCGAGATCAGCTCACCGGGCAGTCCGTCTATGCTCTCCTTGACGCTGGCGCCCACCCCCTGCTAAGGCAGACCATCGCTGCGGCGCTCGACGCGCAGGGGGCCGTACTGCCGATGCGCGGTCTGATCGTCCGGGCGGACGGCTCTCGACCCTCCGTCGAGATCCTGATCACCGCGATCCCGGACCCTGTGCGAACGCGCGTTCAGATGGTTGTCTCGGACATCACTTCGCTTTCGAACGAACGTCGCGAGCAGCCGAATTCCCAGTGCGCACTGCGCGACGTCGCCATGCGACTCGTCGACGCTCGTGAGGATGAGCGTCGAACCCTAGCGCGCGAACTGCATGACGAACTGGGTCAGCGACTGACAGCGCTGAAGCTGGAGTTGGTCGCACTCGATCGGCATTCGGTCCCGCGCGTTCACCCAGAACGGATACGTTCGATGACGACGATGCTGGACGACACGGCTGCCGCCGTGCGCAGGCTGTGCATGGACCTGCGTCCGCCGATGCTGGAGGATCTGGGCCTGAAGGCGACCATCGAATGGCTGGCTCAGGAGTTCCGACGCAGAACCGGGTTGCGGGTTGATCTGCACCTCGATTTGCTTCCGGATCAATTGCCGTCTCGGGTACTGACGACGCTCTACCGTATCGTTCAGGAAGCACTGACCAATATCGCGAAGCACGCGGGTGCCTCCCGTGCAGCGATCACCATCGAACTGAAGGATGACAGGATCGTCCTCGTGGTCGATGACGATGGTCGCGGCTTCAGAGTTGCGCATCCCGTTGCGTCGGCGGGGGCGTTAGGCCTGATCGGCATCCACGAACGGGTTCGATTGCTGGGTGGGACATTTGAAGCGGGCAACGGATCGGCGGGAGGGGCGAGACTGGCGGTTTCGCTAGGCTTGCCGCGCTTCGAGCACTGGAGACCGTGCGGCTGCGCCCCAGCGTACGGAGCCTTGCCATGAGCGTGACCTGGCCCGCTAACGGCTTTCGGGTACTGCTCGTTGATGACCACGCGGTGGTGCGGGAAGGGCTCAAGCGGCTGTTCGATCCGCCATGCCACCCGTGCTTCGTCACCGAAGCCAGCACAGGATTTCAGGCACTGGAGTACCTGCGTCGCCAACCTTTCGACCTCGCCATCGTCGATCTGTCGATGCCTGGCATGAGCGGTCTGGAACTTACGCGCCGACTCAAGGGCGAGTTCCCGAGACTGGCGGTGCTCGTGCTGAGCATGCACAGCGAGGACCAGTACGCCATCCGTGCCCTGCAGGCTGGTGCCAGCGGGTATGTCACCAAGGACAGCGCCGCTACCGAACTGATGGCAGCCGTGCGGCGGGTCGCATCAGGCGGGGTGTTCGTTTCTTCTACCCTGGCCGAGCGCATGGTGCTGCAGTTCAACGGGCAGAGCCAACCCGCAAGCCTCCAGCTTCTTTCCAACCGGGAGTTGGACATCCTGCAGCGCATCGTCGATGGGCAGCGTCTCGTAGACATCGCAGACGCGCTACACCTGTCCATAAAGACCGTCAGTACCCACAAGCGGCACATTCAGGAAAAGCTCCGACTCGACTCGACGGCGGCGATGGTGCGCTTCGGACTCGAACACCGAATGGGCACCGACATCGTGATCAACACCGGAGAAAGCGAATCCCGATCCTGAGCTGACCATCCCGGACAAGCAGCGGGTCACATCCTGAGCAGCCTCGCGACATCCTCGTCGTCGATCTGGGGAAAATCGCTGTAGAACTGGCTGACTGCAATGAAGTTCCCGGGAGCTTCCAGACAGACGACTTCGTCCGCCAGCGCCTGAATGGCCGGCAGCGCATCGGGGGAAGCCACCGGGACTGCGCAGATGAGCCTGCTCGGATGGTGTCGGCGCACGCTGCGCAAGGCCGCCGTCATTGTTGATCCGGTGGCAACCCCGTCATCCACCACGATGACCGCGCGTCCGGCCGGATCGATGGGGGTATGCAGTGGAGCGTACTTCGCACGCCGCGCCTGCAGCAGCTTGAGCTGTCGAGCTCGTTCAGCGTCGAGGTAGGCAGCGTCCGCGCCCAAGGCCGCCGCCGAGGGCGTGAGCATGCTCCAGCCGGTTTCGTCGATGGCACCGACCGCTATCTCCGGATTGCCCGACGCGCACAACTTGCGTGCGAGGACCACGTCGAAGTCGGCCTCCAGCAACCGAGCCAGCGTTTTTCCCATCGGTACAGCGCCACGAGGCACCGCAAGTACCAGCGGCCTCTGGCCCCTCGGAAGAACGAGACGCCTGGCCAATCGATGGGCCGCCTCATCACGACTTGCGAACACCTCGCCTCCGCACATCCAGTTTGCCGTTGGGGCGGCTTACCGGAATCGGGCCGGATCCTGCCCGCTTGGTGAATTCAATCGGTCGAGGCTCTACGCTTCCGCTCCCCTGTCTCACCATGACCTCGGCCTTTAACCAGTCGTCCAGTTCGTGCCCGGGTTCACCGCCCCGTGCTTCAAAGCAGGCGTAGGCAGCCTCGCGGATCGCCTGTTCCAGATCCCGGTCCGCTACCAGAATCCCGGACGTTGCCTCCTGGTCCAACGTGGTGTCCGACCGCGGGTGCGCGTCGGGGTTACTCCACGCCCCCGACGCAGAACGAGTCACGGCAGCTTCTCGCGTCATGTCGCACCTTCATGTCAGGAATTCACAACGCGCCGGGCGCGCCGAGGAACGGACACTGCATCCGGACAAGGCTAGCGGGCAGGAGCCGGGCACGGATTGCGCATGCTCAATGACACGAGGGGTCACGACTTCCATCATCCAGACTGCGATGACGCTACGAACTGGAAGGACAAGTGCCTGTCGGCATCGTCGCCCCTCATCACAAAGGAGATGACACCGTGAACGAGCATCGCACACTCACCCCATTCGCAGTTTCATCGATCGACGACGCCTTTCGGTCGCTGATCCGGCCCTGGCGGTTCGAACTGCCCGAGGTTGCACCTCGTATTCGCATCGACCTCATGGAGGACGATGCCAGGTACGCCGTCAAGGCCGAGATTCCCGGAGTCAACAAGGACGACATTGAAGTCCGTGTCGATGGCGGCACTGTCACCATCAGCGCGGAAGTGAAATCGGATCACACGGAGAAGGGTAACGGCGGGCGCGTGCTGCACCAGGAACGCGAGCAGGGCTACGCCAGCCGAACGTTCACACTCGGCTGCCCGGTGGACGAAACAGGGGTCCAGGCGAGCTACAAGGACGGCATCCTCGCGCTGACGCTGCCCAAGAAGACTGGCAAAGGCAGCCAGCGCATAGCCATCGCGTGACGCGCTCGGCAATCCGGGATGATCGCGCGGCAGGCGAGGTACGGGTTGCTCGGCGGGGAGGCCTCCATGATGCGCGCGATGGTCCTGGGCGGTCAGGGCCAGGCACTGCGGCTCGAGACACGGGCGCTGCCCGAACCCGGCCCGGGAGAGTTGCGGCTGTGCATTGAAGCCTGCGCGATATGCCGGACCGACCTGCATGTCGTGGATGGCGACCTTTCGTTGCCACGCCTGCCAATCATCCCTGGGCATGAGATCGTTGGACAAGTGGAGGCGGTGGGACCAGGCGTCGACACGGGCCTGCTGGGCACTCGCATGGGCATATCATGGCTGGCACGAACCTGTGGGCAGTGCGAGTTCTGCAGGTTCGGGCGCGAGAACCTGTGCGACCACGCATTGTTCACAGGGCACGGTCGCGACGGAGGCTTTGCCAGCCACGCGATCGCGCAGGCCGACTTCTGCCTGCCGCTCCATCTGGGAATGGACGCCGAGCACGTCGCGCCCTTGCTCTGCGCCGGGCTGATCGGCTGGCGCGCCTTGCGGATGGTCGGTGATGAAGCGCGAGTGGTCGGACTCTACGGGTTCGGCGCGTCCGCGCACCTCATCGCGCAGGTGGCGTTGATCCAGGGGCGCCAAGTGGCTGCCTTCACTCGTCCCGGCGATGTGCAGTCGCAGGCCTTTGCACGAAGGTTGGGGGCCTTCTGGGCTGGTGGATCCGACCAACCGCCGCCGACACCACTGCATGCCGCGATTATCTTCGCACCGGTGGGTGGCCTGGTTCCGTTGGCGCTGCGCGCCGTGCGAAAGGGCGGTCGCGTCGTTTGCGCAGGCATCCACATGAGCGACATACCGGCTTTTCCGTACGCATGGCTCTGGGAAGAACGACAACTGGTCTCCGTCGCGAATCTCACGCGTACCGATGCGGCCACTTTCCTGGCCTTCGCTGCGGGCGTACCCCTCCGCGTGGAGACCACCGCCTATCGTCTGGAACTGGCCAACGACGCGCTGGATGACCTGCGTACGGGTCGCCTGCAGGGTGCAGCAGTGCTGGTCATGTAGGAGCCTTCCCGGACACAGGATGAGGAGGGGCATTGGACCCTCCCGGGATCTCGCCAGCTTCGACCGCCGTCAGCCAGAGCCGCGCATCGAACTCCAGCTGGTGGTAGGCCGGCTCCATGTGCCGGCAAAGCGCGTAGAACGCGCGGTCGTGCGACCGCTCCTTCAGGTGCGCGAGTTCATGCACCACGATCATCCGCAGCAGTGGTTCCGGCATCTGCCGGAACAGGCCGGCGATCCGGATCTCGCGCCGGGCCTTGAGCCGTCCGCCCTGCACCCGCGACACCGTCGAATGCAGGCCGAGTGCGCTGCGCACGACGTGGAGCCGGTTGTCGTAGGCCACGCGGGCCAGAGGATCCGAGCTGCGCAGGTATTGTCCCTTGAGCGCCATGACGTAGTCGTACAGGGCGCCGTCGGTACGCACGGCATGCAGCGCGCCATGCCGGGCGACGAGGGTCGGCAGCACCTTCTGCTGTTGGAGCAGGGCTCCGGCGCGCTCGAGCAGGTCGACGGAGTATCCCGAAAGGTAGGTCAGCGCAGGTGCCGGTTTCATGCGGCAAGTATGACGTGCATCCGCGATCGGACCCGCCGGCGCAGGTCGCGGCAAGGGCATCGGCCCACCGCCCATGAAAGTCGCATCCTGTGTTCAGCAGGACAAGTGTTGCGTTGCTGCGACGCAGTGGCCCTGCGGCCCTTGCCAGGCGCCCGGGCGTGAGTATCAGTTGGCCCGCTGCTGCTCGCGCAAGGTAACATCACTTCGCATAATTGCAGCAGTTAAAACACATCTGCTCCCATCACCATTCAGCGGGAATCGCATGAAGAAAACCAGAACCATCCTGGCCCTGGCGACGTTGGCGCTCGGTACCGCAGCGCCTGCTTTCGCCCAGTTCTATATTGGCGGCGGTGCGGGGCGATCGATGGTCAACCACGGCTCGTACACGAGGACCGGCGTTACCGTGTCGGGTCTGGACTCGAGCGAGAGCTCGTTGCAGATCAACGGCGGCTACCAGTTCAACCGGACATGGGGCGTGGAGCTGCAGTACACCGACCTGGGCAGCCGCAACGGCACCGCCTGCACCGGCGGCGTGTGCCGCAGCACGCCGGACGTGAAGGCCTACCAGTGGGGCATCGCCGGCACGGCGACCTACGACTTCGCCCAGACCTGGTTCGTCCGCGGGAAGCTCGGCCTGTCAAGCAACCATCTTGATTCGCTCAGCGGAACGGTGAACGGCACCACCTACACCAACAACGGCTCCAGCAAGCAGGACCTGCTGGTCGGCTTCGGGATCGGCCATCGCTGGAACAGGAACGTGACCACCCGGGTGGAGTACGAGCGGTTCGGCAAGTTTGCGCTGGACAACGGATCGGCCGAGGGCACTGGCAGCAACATCGGGCTGCGGTTCGAGTACAGCTTCCAGTGAGCTGAGCCATGGCGCTGGAAACCGGGCCCTGGCCCGGTTTTTTTTCGGCTACTGGTTGCAGCCTGCACCAGTCTGAACCGCAGCCGGCAGGGCAGGGCACCCGCCTGCAACAGGATGCTGGCCCCCCGGGGCGCCTCAGCCGGCCTGTACCTGGTCGATCAGCCAGCGGGCGGTCCGCAGCAGGCGCGAATCGAAACCGCGCCTGCCGACCAGTTGCACGCCGATCGGCAACCCGTTCGAGCCGCGCATGAGCGGCAGCGAAATCGCTGGCATGCCCAGGAGCGTCCAGAGCGAGCAGAACACCGGATCGCCGGTGCTGGAAAGCCCACGCGGGGCCGTGCCGGGCACGGCCGGGGTGAGGATCGCGTCGTATCGCTCCATGAAGAGCTCGTCGAAGCTCTGTGCGGTGTCGTCGATGCCACGCAATGCCCGCTGGTAGTCCACTGCGCGCACCTCGCGGCCACGCTCGATGAGCGAGCGCAGTGGGCCGGACAGCCTGTCCCGCCCCGTCTCCCATTCACGCTCGAGGTTCGCCGCCATCTCGGCTTCCATCACCAGCTGCTGCCACTCCCATCCCGCCCGGGCCGACGGGAAGAGATCCACTTCCTCAACCTGACCACCCAGCGCCTCTGCGAGCTCCGCGAAGGCTTCCCGCGTTTCGCTCTCCGTTCGGTCCCAGTAAGGGGTCTTGATGAATGCGAACAACGGCGGGATGGGTGGCTCTTCGGCGGCCAGCGCCCGGAACGGTATCCGCGCACGCGGACGGGAGTCAGGGTCGCCGGGGTCATGGCCAGCGGCTTCCTCGGCAAGCAGCGCGACATCGTCCAGCGTGCGCGCGAACAAGCCGACCTGATCCAGCGTGCGAGACAGCTTGAGCACGCCCGTGCGTGGCACCAGCCCATGGGTCGGCTTGAACGCGTACACACCGCAGAAGGAGCCCGGACGAATGGTCGAACCGTTGGTCTGGCTGCCCACCGCAAGGGGCACCATGGTAGCGGCCACTGCTGCCGCTGAACCGCTGGAGGAGCCCCCCGGCGTGTGATCGGGGTTCCATGGGTTGCGCGTCTTGCCGGGCGAGTAGTACGCGCACTCGGTCGTGACGGTCTTCCCCAGGATCACCGCACCCGCTGCCCTGAGCCGTGCCACGACGGCCGCATCGTCGCGAGGCATGCGGCCCTGGTGAAGCACCGTGCCGTTCTCCGTCGGCATGTCGGCGGTGTCGATGATGTCCTTGATCCCGACGGGAACGCCGTTGAGCGGCCCCACTGGCAAGCCGGAGCACTGTCGCTCGTCCGCTGCTCGCGCCTGCGCGAGCGCCAGTTCCTCGTCGAGGAAGGTCCAGGCCTGCACCACCGGCTCGGTGTCCCGGATGCGCTCGAGGCAGGCCTGCACCAGTTCTTCGGAGGTCAGGAGGCCTTCACGGATCCGGCGGGCACACTCGACCGCCGTAAGGGCCGACGCGTGCTCAGCGGCCATACAGCACCTCCGGCAGCCAGAGGCCGATCTGCGGCCAGGTGTAGAGCATCGCCAGCGCCACGATCTGGATACCCATGAAGGGAACCATTCCGGCGAATATCTGATTCAGGGTGACGTGTGGGGGGGCAACACCCTTCAGGTAGAACGCCGCCATGGCGACCGGTGGCGACAGGAAGGCCGTCTGCAGGTTCAGTGCCACGAGCAGGCCGAAGAACAGCGGGTCGATGCCGAACTTGGGCAGCAGCGGAATGAAGATGGGCATGAAGATCACGATGATCTCGGTCCACTCCAGTGGCCATCCGAGGATGAAGATGATCAGCTGGGCCAGGAGCATGAACTGGATCGGCGTCAATCCGAGGGACAACACCCACCGCTCGATCAGGTCCTGGCCGCCGAGCAGCGCGAACGCCGCGGAGAAGATCGACGAGCCCACGAAGAGCCAGCAGACCATCGCACTGGTCTTGGCGGTGAGAAATGACGATTCCTTGAGGATCGAACCCATGTCCCGGGTCGTGGTCCACCCGGCGCCGGCGCGACCGCTCGAACGGTAGTGCTCGATATAGCGATAGGCGATCGCGAGCAGGAGTCCTCCGAAGGCCCCCACAGCCGCCGCCTCGGTGGGCGTGGCAAGGCCGAAGACGATGGAACCGAGCACGGCGAGGATCAGCATCGCCAGCGGAAAGAACGAGGCCAGCAGCATCTTGAAGACCTCCAGCCGCTCCCATGTCCAGAGCCAGTACAGCACGCACACAATGGCAAGCGCAGCGGCGAGAAACGCCCAGAACCATGCAGGTGTCGGGAGCCGCTCGACGGCTGCAGAGGCGCCATCGGACGCCGATGGCGCCAGCGCGGCCCCTGCGTCAGGTCCGGGAGTGGCCTCCGGCTGCAAGGCAGCCTGCGCGTCCTGGGCACCGGAGTCCTGTGCCGACGGATCGTTTGGCGCTGCGACCGCCTCGGGTGGCGCTCCGATCAGGCCGGTGGACGCCTCGGATTCACTGCCGGCCGCAGCCAGTGCGCCGCCCGCTTCAACCAGGCCAGCGGTGTTCAGTTCGACCACAGGTTCTGTCACGCTGCGGTAGGTCAACGTCACCAGCGCCACCGCAACGAGAAGGGGCAGCAGCGTCGCCACCAGCTGACCCAGGACGGCGGTCTTCGGTACGCCCGGGGTCACCAGACCGGCCAGGAGGCCTGCGAGCGCGTTGCGGCGGCGGGGCGCCAGCATCCGCGCCACCGACGGCAGTGGCACCTGTCGTTCAGCCTGTGGCAACGGAGGCATGAGATTGGGGCGCAGCTTTGCCAGTATGACGACATAGCCGACATACAGCGTGGCAAGCATGATTCCAGGGAAGAAGGCCCCAGCGTAGAGTTTCACGACTGACACGCCGGCGGTGGCTCCATAGACGATGAGCATCACCGAAGGCGGAATCAGGATCCCGAGGCAGCCACCCGCGGTGATCGCTCCGGCGGCAACCCTGACGTCGTAGCCGGCCCGCAGCATCGCAGGCAACGCGAGCAGGCCCATGAGGGTAACCACGGCTCCCACGATGCCGGTTGCCGTGGCAAAGATGGCGCAGGTGACGATCGTCGCGACCGCGAGCGAGCCTGGAACGCGGGCGAGGGCGAGGTGGAGACTCCTGAAGAGGCGCTCGATCAAGGCAGCGCGCTCCACGATGTAGCCCATGAACACGAACAGCGGGACGGCTATCAGGACATCGTTGGACATCACCGCGTAGGCGCGCTGCACCATCAGGTCCAGCGTCTGCTGCACGGCAAGGTCCGGATCAACGCTGCGATACGCCAGCCACGCGAAGATCATCCCCATCCCCATCAGCGTGAACGCCGTCGGGAATCCAAGCATGATCGCGACCACCACCAGGGCCAGCATGAGCAAGCCGAGCACGCCGAGATCCGCGCGCGCCAGATGCCCATCGAGGAGATCGCCCCAGGGCGTGAACACTACGACCGGGATGACGATGAGCGCCATCACCGCGAGGCCGAACCACAGTTCCCTGCGGATCTTCACCGGTGGTCCTCCCCTGCAGGAAGGTCGGTGCGGTGTTCGCCCTGGACCATCTGCTTGAGCTTGTCCACGTCCACCTCCTCGACGTCTCGCACCCGGGAGGGCCAGTCACCGTCCCGGAGGCAGATGACGCAGCGGGCGATTTCAACGAGCCCCTGCAACAGCAGGAAGGCTCCGGCAATCGGTATCACCGCCTTGAACGGATAGACGGGCGGGCCTCCGGCGGTCATGTTCGAGTGCTCGTCGATGCGCCACGAGTCCGCGGCGTAGTAGTAGCCAGCGTATGTGAGTGCGATCACGCCGGGGATGAAGAAGGCCAGGTACAGGAGCAGGTCGAGCGTAGCCTGCGTGCGGGGCTGGAAGAATCCGTACAGCACGTCGCCGCGCACGTGTCCATTCTTGGACAGCGTGTACGCCCCGGCCATCATGAACAGGGTGCCGTAGAGCATGATCATGACGTCGAGTGACCAGGCGTTGGGGGCACCCAGGACATACCGGGAGAATACTTCCCAGCAGATCTGCAACGTCAATGCCACGATCAGCCATGAGAAGGCCTGGCCTGCCCATGTGCTGAGCTTGTCGATCGAGAGGAAGAGTTTCTGCATGGGCAGCCACCCGGCTCGCGCCGGGTGGCGTTCCTTGACGTCGCGGGGCTAGGCTTTCTTGGCCGCCGCCGCAGCTGCTGCGGGCTTGCCGAAGTAATGGTCGTAGGCCATGCGGCGATTGACGTTGGTATCGAGGTCCCAACGCACTGCGCGAGCGGCGAAGGCCCGCTGTGACTTCTCGATCTCAACGAACAGGGCGTTGCTCGAACGCTTCTTCGAGGCTTCGTCGAACGCCGTGAGTTGCTGTCGCAGGATGGCGTCGGGCGTCCGGAAGAAGCGGACCTTGTCCTTGGTCTGCATCTCGATGTAGTCCGTCGAGTAACGGTCGATCGCCTTCCAGGACATGTCCTGGGAGGACGCCTCGACAGCGTTCTCGATGATCGACTTCATCCGGGCCGGCAAGGCATCGAACTTCGCCTTGTTGAACATGATCTCGAACTGCTCGGCGTTCTGGTGGAAGCTCTGAAGCATGCAGACCTTGGACACATCCGGAAAACCCAGGATCCGGTCCGACGAGGCGTTGTTGAATTCAGCCGCATCGAGCAGGCCGCGGTCCATCGCGGAAACGATCTCGCCGCCGGGCAGCGCATTGACGGCAAGGCCCATCGAGGTGAACACGTCGATCGATATGCCCACCGTGCGGAACTTGAGGCCCTTCATGTCGGCAGCCGTCGTGACCGGCTTCTTGAACCAGCCCAGCGGCTGGGTCGGCATCGGGCCGTAGGGGAACGACACCACGTTCGCCCCGATGGATGCGTAGAGCTTGTTCAGGAGTTCCCTGCCGCCGCCGTACTTGTGCCAGGCCAGCAGCATGTTCGCGTCCATCCCGTAGGCGGGGCCGGATCCCCAGAGCGCGAGCGCATTCTGCTTGCCATAGTGGTAAGCGAGCACGCCGTGGCCCCCATCGAGGGTTCCCTTGGTGACCGCGTCCAGCAGGCCGAAGGCCGGCACGACCGCGCCCGCGGGCAGCACCTCGATCCGCAGGTCGCCGCCGGTCATGTCGTTCACCTTGCGGGCGAAGTCGGTGGCGTACTCGTGGAAGATGTCCTTCGCTGGCCAGGTGCTCTGCCAGCGCATGGTAATCGGACCCTGAGCCTTGGCTATCATCGGGAACGCGAGCGCTGCCGTACCGCCTGCTGCGCCAGCATTCGTGAGAAACCTGCGACGTGAACCAGCGGTCGTTGCTTGCGACGTGCTCATCGTGTCTCCTCCTAGGGTGATGTGGGCGAGCGTCGGCTCGCTTTTCCCCGTGGCGAGCACTTTTTCCTCATTTTAGCCGAGTTGCTCATTTTAGGCGACTTTTCGCCTGTCGCAATACAGGCCGCCCGTGGCCCGTCCAGGTGGCGGAGGCTGTCAGGGACGCCGGCAAGGTCCTCCGTGGCGCTATCCTGTTTCGGGAAAGTGAGAACGCCAGCGTGCTGCGGAGATCTCGCGACTGCGACTGCCGACAGATCTGGAGGTCCGGAAGAGCCAGCCGCACGACACCGTTACCCGGCGCTCGAAGCTGCCCGGCTGCAGCCCTTCGCACTGGCAACACCTCGAGCGTCAACAAGCGGACGCGAGGGGTGTTGCAGTGGAAAGTTGGCTCCCCTTCCTGCGCACGTATCGCACCATGTGCACCGCGCCGGAAGTGACATGCCCTGGGAATTTCGGACCACGGTTTCCTGGGACATGGCTCGGTTGGGAGGCCGTATCGGGTTGCGATGCTGCTGGCTGAAGACCAGCGGGTCAAGTAGTTCAAGCTGCTGCTCGACCGTATCACCCACCACTGCCACATCGTCGAGACTGGCAACGAGTCTTTCCGATTCCGGCACAGCAGTGCCTCGGCGAAGAGGCGGATCGGCTCCCGGGAGCGTTCACGGCGGGCCACACCGGGGCCGGTCGACTTACCTCTGAGCGTCGAACCTATCCTTCAACCCGGCGGAAACCGATAGACTTATCCATCGCCGCCGCTCACGCGGCGGCTTCCTTCCCCTGGTCAATTTTCAGTCGGCGTCAACAACCACCCCTTTCAATTGGCTGTAACGATCACTTTCAAGCGCAGCATTCAAGGGCGGGCCTCCTGAAGCACGGGGAATGGGGGAATTGGCTGGCTGAGAATGCAGCCTTTACGGAGAGGACGGCCCAGTCCTACATGGGGCTTGCCCGTAATTCGGAATCCTTGTCCAAAAATGAAACGATTTCGGATTTGGGCTTAGCAAATACGTTAAGCCTGCGGTAGGCTTGCATATCGTTTTCTGTTTACTGGAATTTTATACGCCATCTCCGAAAAAATACCCACACACGCAAACGATTAAGTATGTAATAAATGGAATGCTCAGGATTAATCATTATTTAACTTCATCACAGGACTGATTTAAATGTACAAAACAATCTTAATTTGTTTCCTTTATTGTTTTTCACTGAATGCAATTGCTCAAAGCACCCTCACCATTACGCATGGCGAAATTCCCAAACCCACCCTTCTTGACCACGGAGAGCCTGGCCGATCGGTTGGAGATATTCGGATCTGGAATTTTGATGCCAAAGCAAGTAACGGCGACACTGTAAATACAAATTGGATAATGACCACTACTGGCATTAATCAACCCAAAGGGATTGAACAACGAATTGTTAGTGCGGCTTTTTATTTTAATGGCAATACAGACAATCAAATCTTGATTCAAGGCGTTGCCGAATACAGAAACATCAGGGCGGCTCTAGAAGAATCTGTTACTACACGCAGAGCAATTATTGGCGGCACAGGGAAGTATGTCAACGCACAGGGCTGGATGGAAACAAAACATTTGCCAAATGGAAGCTGGCAACACGTCTTGCATCTGAAATAAGACCAATCGAAGTTATTATATATGTGAGCCAGGAGGGATTGCCCTTCTGGCTCCTTTCTGAGTATTATTTTATTGTTATGGCATGCCCGCTGATAAGCGTTACTTGAAGTAACGCTTAAAAGAAAAACCCACTATTTCTGATGAGGGTTTGTGTTCGCGCCAGGCCGGTGCGGCGAGGCCTCGCGTGCATCATCTCGCGTTTGACCGATCGCGGACACTGCGCCGTATTCTTGTTGAACCCGAGCAGGTGTGCCACCGTCCGGTAGCCGAACGACGGGTTCTCCTCGATCATCGCCTTGATCGGCGTGACGAAGCGCTCCTGCAAATTCGGCGGGGCCTTCACCGGTCGGTAGTACATCGTGCGTCGCGGTACGCCAAACCACCGGCACAGCTTGCTGATCGAGACATCGAATCCATCTTCCTTGAGTCCCTGGCGGATCGTCTCGATCACTTCTCGTCCT
>CANHBC010000069.1 GCA_947458835.1 Betaproteobacteria bacterium
AGCCAGGCGGCGCACAGCAAGACGCCGAACCACAGCACGGCAGTCAGGCCCGCAGCTTGCGCCAGGACGCCGCCGACCGCCCCCCCCAGAAATATGCCAAGGAACTGGATACTGCTGTATACGCCGATCGCGGTCCCGCGCAAGGGGTGCGGCGCCATGCGCGAGACCAGGGACGGCAGCAGCGCCTCGAGCACGTTGAAACCGATGAAGAAGGCGGCCAGCGCGAGCCCGGTGCCGAGCACCGAGTCGAGGGTCAGCAGGAAGCCACCGAGCGAGGCGAGCGTGACCACGATGCTCGCCAGGAACACCTGCCGCAGCCGATGCCGGCCTTCCGCGTAGCCGATCGCCGGCACCAGCAGCGCGAAGCTGGCGAGCATCGCCGGCCAGTACACGTGCCAGTGTCCCGCCACCGGCAGGCCGGCATCGCGCAGAGACACCGGCACCACCAGGAACAGCGCGGTCAGCAGCGCATGCAGCACCAGCACGCCGAAATTGAGCCGGCGCAATTCCGGCTCGGCGAACACCGCGGCGAGATCGGCGAGGAAGCGGCCGCGCACCGGGCGACGCTCGTCGCCGGCCGGGACAGTCGCCAGTCCGGCGGGCAGGCTGGCCGCGGGTGCCGGCGGCTCTGGAACCAGGAAGCGCACCACACCCATCGCCAGCACCGCCAGCACGCCGGTGAGCGCGAAGATGCCGCTGATGCCGATGGCCGCGTTGAGCGGTGGCCCCGCGATCAGCGACACGGCGAACGCGATGCCGATGGTCGATCCGATGATCGCCATCGCCTTGGACCGCTGGGAATCGCGGGTCAGGTCGGCGGTGAGCGCGATCACCACCGCGGAGATCGCGCCGGCACCCTGCAGGGTACGCCCGAGGATCACCAGCCAGATGTCCGTCGCAGAGGCTGCGACGAAGCTGCCGAAAGCGAACACCGCCAGCCCGGCGTACATGACAGGCTTGCGACCGTACCGGTCGGAAGCCCATCCGAACGGGATCTGCAGGAACGCCTGCGTCAGGCCGTAGACGCCGATCGCGATCCCGACCAGCAACCGGTTGTCGCCCCCGCGCAGGTGCTCTGCGTAAACGGCGAACACCGGCAGGATGATGAACAGCCCCAGCATGCGCAGCCCGTAGAGCGCTGACAGGGCCAGGCTCGCGCGCCATTCGAGGGCATTCATCGGCTGGACAGGGCGGCGGGGGCGCGAAGGTCGACGGTCACGGGGGAAAACTCACCGGAGGGGCTTGCCGCAGGTTGGCTCGGTTATAGTAACAGGTTGCCTTTTTCAGACGGCGTCGCGGGCGGGCAGTGATGGCAGGCGGGATGGACGACGGCGGGACAGACCGCGCGGGCAGACACCCCGCAGATGGCGCCGGGCCCGGGAACGGCCCCGGCAGCGTGGAGGCCGCCGCACCGGGGCGCGCCGACTGCATCCGCATCCGCGGCGCACGGACCCACAACCTGAGGAACGTCAACCTCGACCTGCCGCGCAACCGGCTGGTCGTGGTCACCGGACTGTCGGGTTCCGGCAAGTCGTCCCTCGCCTTCGACACGCTCTATGCCGAGGGCCAGCGCCGCTACGTCGAGTCCCTGTCGGCCTACGCGCGGCAGTTCCTGCAGGTGATGGAGAAGCCGGACGTCGACCTGATCGAGGGTCTGTCACCGGCCATCTCGATCGAACAGAAGTCGGGCAGCCACAACCCGCGCTCGACGGTAGGCACGATCACCGAGATCCACGACTATCTTCGCCTGCTCTATGCCCGGGTCGGCCAGCCGTTCTGCCCTGACCACGATGCGCCGCTCGCAGCGCTGAGCGTCGCCCAGATGGTCGACCACGTGCTGGGGCTGCCGGCGGACACCGGCCTGATGATCCTCGCCCCGCTGCTGGCCGACCGGAAGGGCGAACAGCGGGAACTGCTGTCGGAACTGCGCGCGCAGGGCTTCGTGCGCGTGCGCATCGACGGCCAGGTGTTCGACCTCGACGAGGCACCGAAGCTCGCGAAGAACCGCAAGCATTCGGTGGACATCGTGGTCGACCGGCTGCGGGTCCGCGAGGACCAGCGGCAGCGGCTCGCCGAGTCGTTCGAGATGGCCCTGCGCCATGCCGACGGCCGGGCAATCGCGCTGGAGATCGATTCCGGCCGCGCCCACCTGTTCTCGTCGCGCTTCGCCTGCCCGGTGTGCGGCTGGTCGATCCCGGAACTGGAGCCGCGGCTGTTCTCGTTCAACAACCCGGTCGGGGCCTGCACCCGCTGCACCGGGCTGGGCACCGAACCGTTCTTCGACCCGCGTCGAGTGGTCGCCTTCCCGGAACTGTCGCTCGCCTCCGGCGCGATCAAGGGCTGGGACCGGCGCAATGCCTTCTTCTTCCAGATGCTGCAGAGCCTCGCGCGGCACTACTGCTTCGACCTCGAGGAGCCGTTCGCCTCGCTGCCCGAGGACGTGCGCACGAAGATCCTGCACGGATCGGGCGAAGAGCTGATCCGCTTCCATTACCCGGCCGAGAAGGGTACGCGCCAGCACCGGGAGCATCCGTTCGAGGGCATCGTGCCCAACCTGGAGCGCCGCTTCCGCGAAACCGACTCGCCGGTGGTACGCGACGAACTGGCCCAGTACCAGAGCGTGCGACCCTGCCCCGACTGCGGCGGCACCCGACTGCGCCGCGAGGCGCGGTGTGTGCGCATCGGCGGCCAGGCGATCTACGACATCGGGCGCATGCCGCTGCGCGAGGCGGTCGCGTTCTTCGACACCCTGCGTCTCGAAGGTGCCCGGCAGGCGATCGCCGAACGCATCAACCGGGAGATCGGCAGCCGACTGGGCTTCCTGGTCAACGTCGGGCTGGAATACCTGTCACTCGACCGCTCGGCCGACACACTGTCCGGTGGCGAGGCGCAGCGTATCCGCCTGGCGAGCCAGGTCGGATCGGGGCTCACCGGCGTGATGTACGTGCTGGACGAGCCCTCGATCGGCCTGCACCAGCGCGACAACGAGCGCCTGCTGGCGACACTCGCCCACCTGCGCGACATCGGCAATTCGGTGATCGTGGTCGAGCACGATCATGACGCGATCCTCGCTGCTGACCACGTGGTCGACATGGGTCCCGGTGCCGGCGTGCATGGTGGCGCGGTAGTCGCCGAGGGCACCCCGGCCGAGATCCAGGCGAACCCGGCCTCGATCACCGGGCAGTTCCTGTCAGGCCGACGCACGATCGCGGTGCCGGCGCGACGCCACCGCCCCGAGCGCGGACGATGGCTCACGCTGTCAGGTGCACGCGGCAACAACCTGCGCGGCGTGACGCTCGAACTGCCGGCCGGGCTTTTCACCAGCGTCACCGGCGTCTCCGGGTCGGGCAAATCAACGCTGGTCAACGACACGCTGTACCCGGCGGTGAGCCGGCACGTGAACCACCTTCCCGCCGGTACCGGCACCGAGCCGGCGCCCTTCGACGACATCGACGGACTGCACCTCTTCGACAAGGTGGTCAACGTCGACCAGAGCCC
Source organism: Betaproteobacteria bacterium (assembly GCA_947458835.1). Taxonomy (GTDB): domain Bacteria; phylum Pseudomonadota; class Gammaproteobacteria; order Burkholderiales; family CAIKXV01; genus CAIKXV01. The sequence goes on from CANHBC010000069.1 coordinate 3,499, forward strand.
GATCGGCCGCACGCCTCGTTCCAATCCGGCCACCTACACCGGGCTGTTTGCGCCGATCCGCGACCTGTTCGCAGGCGTGCCCGAGGCCCGTGCTCGCGGCTATGGCCCAGGGCGATTCTCGTTCAACGTCAAGGGCGGCCGCTGCGAGGCCTGCCAGGGCGATGGCGTGCTGAAGGTCGAGATGCACTTCCTCGCCGACATCTACGTGCCGTGCGATGTCTGCCATGGCCGCCGCTACAACCGGGAGACGCTCGAGATCCGCTACAAGGGCGCGACCGTGAGCGACGTCCTGTCGATGACCGTCGAACAGGCGGCCGGCTTCTTCAGCGCGGTCCCGATGATCGCCCGCAAGCTGCGCACGCTGGCCGACGTGGGACTCGGCTACATCGGCCTGGGTCAGAGCGCCACCACCCTGTCCGGCGGCGAGGCGCAGCGCGTGAAACTCGCACTGGAACTCTCCAAGCGCGACACCGGCCGCACGCTCTACATACTGGACGAGCCCACCACCGGACTGCACTTCCACGACGTGGACCTGCTGCTCAAGGTGCTGCACCGGCTGCGCGACCACGGCAATACGGTCGTGGTGATCGAACACAACCTGGATGTCATCAAGACCGCTGACTGGGTCGTGGACCTCGGACCCGAAGGCGGCTCCGGCGGCGGCACGATCGTCGCCGCGGGAACGCCCGAAGCAGTTGCGGCCCACCCATCGAGTGCGACCGGACGCTACCTTGCCCCGCTCCTGAAGCTCCCCGCAGCAAAGCTGCCATCGAGCGTGGGATCCGATCCCGCCGCAGCCGGGCTGGATGCCGGCCAGGGCTGATCGGACAACGCGCCGGCACGCGCTGCGCGTGCCGGGCGGTGCCGCGCGTTACTGTGCTTCGGTCGCCGACGCTTCCGGCTGGTCCATCAGCATGACCAGCGCCATCGGGGCGTTGTCGCCCTGGCGGAAACCAGCCTTCAGGATGCGCAGGTAGCCACCATTGCGGGTGGCATAGCGGGGTCCGAGCTCGTCGAACAGCTTGACCACCATGTCACGATCGCGCAGGCGGTTGAAGGCCAGACGACGGTTGGCGACGGTCGCGGTCTTGGCGAGCGTGATCAGCGGCTCGGCCACGCGGCGAAGTTCCTTCGCCTTCGGCAGGGTCGTCTGGATGGTCTCGTGCTTGAGCAGCGAGTTGGTCATGTTCCGCAGCATGGCCAGCCGGTGGCTGGTGGTGCGGTTCAGTTTTCGCAGGCCTTGACGGTGACGCATGGCGATACCTCAGTACGGCAGATGGTGTGGGGTGTGGCGGCTCAGTGGCCGGCGACCTTCTCGAGACCGACCGGCGGCCAGTTCTCGAGCTTCATGCCGAGCATCAGGCCACGGGAGGCGAGCACTTCCTTGATCTCGTTCAGCGACTTGCGACCGAGGTTGGGCGTCTTCAGCAGCTCGGTTTCGGTGCGCTGGATCAGGTCGCCGATGTAATAGATGTTCTCGGCCTTCAGGCAGTTGGCCGAACGAACGGTCAGCTCGAGGTCGTCCACCGGGCGCAGCAGCACGGGATCGACCGCCGGCTCCTTGCGATCGTCGCGGGCGCCAGGGGTTCCCTGCAGGTCGGCAAACACCGACAGCTGGTCGACCAGCACGCGCGCGGCGTAGCGGATCGCCTCTTCCGGGTCGATCACGCCGTTGGTCTCGATGTCGATGATCAGCTTGTCCAGGTCGGTACGCTGCTCGACCCGGGCGCTCTCGACCGCGTAGCTCACCCGGTGCACCGGGCTGAACGAAGCGTCGAGCAGGATGCTGCCGATCGGGCGGCTCTCGCGCGCGGCCGGACGGGTCGACGCCGGCACGTAGCCGCGGCCCTTCTCGACCTTGATCGACATCTCGAGCTTGCCGCCCGGAGTCAGGTGGGCAATCACATGCTGCGGATTGATGATCTCGACGTCATGCCCCACCTCGATGTCGCCGGCGGTGACCGCGCCCGCGCCGCTCTTGTTGAGCGTCAGCGTGACCTCGTCGCGATCGTGCAACTTGAACACGATGCCCTTGAGGTTCAGCAGGATGTCGACGAGGTCTTCCTGAACGCCGTCCAGGGCCGAGTACTCGTGCAGCACGCCGGTGATCTGCACTTCGGTCGCGGCGAAGCCGGGCATGCTCGACAGCAGCACGCGGCGCAGCGCGTGGCCAAGCGTATGGCCGTAGCCACGCTCGAACGGCTCCATCGTGATCTTCGCCTGTACGGCCGACACCGGTTGTACGTCGATGATGCGCGGCTTCAGGAAGCTGCTTTGCATGAATTGCCCTTTCGACCGGGAATGATGGCGACGCGTGCGCCTGCGCGGTCACGCAGGCGGTTCGCCGCAAACTGGAGCTGGAGATGCGCGGGTGCGATGCTGCTGCAAGCGGCAACGCGCGAGGGGTCGGGCATGCGGCCCGGCCCGCCGCGCGCAGGTCGATTACTTGGAGTAGAGCTCGACGATCAGCGATTCATTGATCGTGCTGGGCAGGTCGGTGCGGGACGGGATGCTCTTGAAAACGCCCTTGCCTTCCTTTCCGTCGACCGACAGCCACTCGGGCACGCCACGCTGCTCGACGGCTTCCATCGCAGCCTTCACGCGAAGCTGCTCGCGGGCGCCTGCGGTCAGGCCGATCACGTCGCCCGGGCGGACCTGGAACGACGGGATGTTCACGCGGCGGCCGTTCACGGTGACGCCGTTGTGGCGAACCACCTGGCGCGCTTCGCTGCGCGAGGCGCCGAAGCCCATGCGGAAGGCGACGTTATCCAGGCGGCACTCGAGCAGCGCGAGCAGGTTCTGGCCGGTGATGCCCTTGCGCCGGTCGGCTTCCGCGTAGGTACGACGGAACTGACGCTCGAGGATGCCGTAGATGCGCCGCACCTTCTGCTTCTCGCGAAGCTGGAGCGCATAGTCGGACATGCGGTTGCTCTTCTGCCCGTGCTGGCCGGGCGGATTCGTGCGGCGCTCGATCGAGCACTTGTCGGTGAAGCACTTCTCGCCCTTGAGGAAGAGCTTTTCGCCTTCACGACGGCACTGGCGACATTTCGGATCGGTATTGCGGGCCACGATGGTCTCTCCTGGTCAGACGCGACGGCGCTTGGGCGGGCGGCAGCCGTTATGCGGCACCGGAGTCACGTCCGAGATGCTGAGGATCTTGAAGCCGACGGCGTTCAGTGCACGCACGGCCGACTCGCGCCCCGGCCCCGGGCCCTTGATGCGCACTTCGAGGTTCTTCACGCCACATTCCTGCGCGGCGCGACCCGCCGACTCGGCGGCGATCTGCGCGGCAAACGGGGTGCTCTTGCGCGAGCCCTTGAACCCGGAGCTGCCGGTCGACGCCCACGACAGCGCGTTGCCCTGCCGGTCGGTGATCGTCACGATGGTGTTGTTGAACGACGCATGGATGTGCGCGACACCCTCGGCGATGTTCTTCTTGACCTTCTTGCGGGTCCGCGTTGCGGTCTTGGCCATGTCTATCGAATCCTTTTAACCCGGCTTGCCGGACGTGGCCCGGATCGCCTTGCGCGGACCCTTGCGGGTACGGGCGTTGGTGCGGGTGCGTTGCCCGCGAACCGGCAGGCCGCGGCGATGCCGCAGGCCACGGTAGCAGCCGAGGTCCATCAGCCGCTTGATGCTCATGTTCACCTCGCGGCGAAGATCGCCCTCGACGGTGAACTTGCCGACGTGGTCACGGAGCTTGTCCATCTCCGCGTCGGTGAGTTCCTTCATCTTGGTGGTGGTCTTGATCCCGGAAGCCTCACAGATGGCTTTCGACCGGGAGAGGCCGATGCCATAGATCGAGGTCAGGGCGATCACCACGTGCTGATGGTTCGGGATGTTTACGCCAGCAATACGAGCCATGCGATTGTGCTCAGAACGAAAAACCGCTGATTATATCCGCCGGATGCCGCCGAAGCAACCTCAGAGGAGGGTGCCAGACGCCGGACGGGGCTTGGGATCGAGCCGATACCGTCCGGATCAACCCTGGCGCTGCTTGTGCCGCGGATCGGCGCAGATCACCCGCACCACCCCGTGGCGACGGATGACCTTGCACTTGCGGCAAATCTTCTTTACGGATGCCTGTACTTTCATGGGAACCCCTGAATATGGCTGTCTGGACTGCCAGCCGCCACGGCGGCCTGGTGATGCTGGATCTATCGATTGCCTGTTGCCGCTGCTGCGTGCCGGTCAGCGTGCCCGGAAGGTGATCCGGGCGCGCGACAGGTCGTAGGGGCTTACCTCGACCGTCACCTTGTCGCCCGGAAGAATCCGGATGTAGTGCATCCGCATCTTCCCGGAGATGTGCGACAGCACCACGTGGCCGTTTTCGAGCTTCACGCGAAACGTCGCATTGGGCAGGGTCTCAAGGACCTCGCCCTGCATCTGGATTGTCTCTTCCTTCGCCATCCGGTCGGAACGCCTGTCTTGAACTGCAGTGGTATTCGGGTTACTGGCGCGTCGGGAACATCCCGCCGCCCTTGAGGTTGGCCTTCTTGAGAAGGCTCTCGTACTGGTGGGTCATCATGTAGGCCTGCACCTGCTGCATGAAGTCCATGGTGACCACGACGATGATCAGCAGGCTCGTGCCACCGAAATAGAACGGCACGTTGAACCGCACGATCAGGAATTCGGGAATCAGACACACCACCGTGATGTAGATCGCGCCGACCAGCGTCAGCCGGGTGGTGATGTCGCCGATGTACTTCGCGGTCTGGTCGCCTGGCCGAATGCCGGGAACAAACGCGCCACTCTTCTTCAGGTTGTCCGCCGTCTCTTTCGGGTTGTACATCAGGGCGGTGTAGAAGAAGCAGAAGAAGATGATCGCGGCCGCGTACAGCAACACGTACACCGGCTGCCCGGGATGAAGCATCCCGGAGAGGTCCTTGAGCCAGTTCATGCCTTCGCTCGCGCCGAACCAGCCGGAGATCGTTGCCGGGAACAGGATGATCGACGAGGCGAAGATCGGCGGGATGACGCCCGCCATGTTGAGCTTGAGCGGCAGATGCGAGCTCTGCCCACCGTAAACCTTGCGACCGACCTGGCGCTTGGCGTAGTTGACCAGGATCTTGCGCTGGCCGCGCTCGACGAACACCACGAAGCAGGTGATCGCAACCGCCAGCACCATCAGGATCGCCACGAACGCGATCGAAAAGGAGCCCGTGCGGGCAAGTTCGAGCGTGCCGCCGATCGCCGACGGAAGCCCGGCGACGATGCCTGCGAAAATGATCAGGGAGATGCCGTTGCCGATGCCACGCTCGGTGATCTGCTCGCCGAGCCACATCAGGAACATCGTGCCGCCCACCAGGGTCACCACGGTCACGAACATGAACATCGTGCCCGGAGCAATGACCAACCCCGGCTGCGCCTGCAGCGCAACCGAGATGCCCATCGCCTGGAACAGCGCCAGCACTGCGGTGCCGTAGCGCGTGTACTGGGTGATCTTGCGGCGGCCGGCCTCGCCTTCCTTCTTGAGGGCCTCGAGATGCGGCGACACGACCGTCATCAGCTGCATGATGATCGACGCAGAGATGTACGGCATGATCCCGAGCGCGAAGATCGAGAACCGAGACAGGGCACCACCCGAGAACATGTTGAACATGTCCAGGATGCCCCCGCGCTGCTGGTTGAACAGCTGCGCCAGCTGGTCGGGGTCGATCCCCGGTACCGGCACGTGTGTGCCGATCCGGTAGACGACCAGCGCGCCGAGCAGGAACAGGAGGCGCCTTTTCAGGTCCCCCAGCTTGCCGCCGCCCATTGCCGATGCTGCTGTAGCCACGCGTTATCCCTTGTTGACCGGCCGCCAAACGGCCGATTTCGATGACTCTGGCGCTGCCCCGATCAGGCTGCGGCCGGCGCTTCCGGCATCGTCACAGTACCGCCGAGGGCTTCGATCGCACTTTTCGCGCCCTTGGTCACACCCAGGCCCGACACCGAAACCTTCTTCTCGAGCTTGCCGCAGAGAAACACCTTGGCGCGCTTGGCCGAAGCCGGCACCAGGCGGGCGGCAACCAGCGCCGCGAAATCGATCACCTCTGCTTCGACCTGTGCAAGATCACCCAGGCGAACCTGCGCGACTGCATTGGGCTCGAGCGGCGTGAAACCCCGCTTCGGAAGGCGGCGTTGCATCGGCATCTGCCCGCCCTCGAAACCGACCTTGTGGAAGCCGCCGGAGCGAGACTTCTGGCCCTTGTGACCGCGGCCGCCGGTCTTGCCCAGCCCGCTGCCGATACCCCGCCCGACGCGCTTGCGCGGGCTCTTGGACCCGATTCCCGGGCTCAGTTCGTTCAGGCGCATGGTCTCAGCCCTCGCACTTCAGTAGATAGGACACCTTCTTGATCATGCCGCGCACCGCCGGGGTGTCCTCGACCTCGACCGTGTGTTCCCGGTGCTTCAGGCCAAGCCCGCGCACGCAGGCGCGATGCGACTCGCGCGTGCCGATCACGCTCTTGACCAGCGTGACCTTGAGTTTCTTGGATGTCGTCGACATGGCAGTACCTTCGTTCTATCAGGCGCCGGTGACTTCGGCGACCGTCTTGCCGCGCTTGGCGGCGATCTGGGCCGGCGTGTTCATCGACGCCAGGCCGTTCAGCGTGGCGCGCACGACGTTGTACGGGTTGGTCGAACCGAGGCACTTGGCGAGCACGTTCGTCACGCCCATCACCTCGAAGATCGCTCGCATCGGGCCACCGGCGATGATGCCGGTACCGTCGGAGGCCGGCAGCATCAGGACCGTCGAAGCGCCGTGACGACCCACCACCGAATGCTGCAGCGTGCCGTTCTTCAGGTTGACCTTGACCAGCTTGCGCCGGGCCTCGTCCATCGCCTTCTGCACGGCCACCGGCACCTCGCGGGCCTTGCCCTTGCCCATGCCGATGCCACCGTCGCCGTCGCCCACCACCGTGAGTGCCGCGAAACCGAGGATCCGACCACCCTTGACCACCTTGGTCACGCGGTTGATCGCGATCATCTTCTCGCGCATGCCCTCGGAGTCGTCCTGCTTTTCCTGCCGGCGGTTGTCGCGCCGGTTGCTGTTTTGCGCCATTCGAGTCTCTCGCTTGGTCTTGAGTCGGTCGTTGCTTGGATGCGGAGCGGGCGTTGCGCCCGGCTCAGAACTTCAGGCCGGCTTCACGCGCGGCTTCGGCCACCGCCTTCACACGCCCGTGGTAACGGAACCCCGAGCGGTCGAACGCAACCGCCTCGATTCCGAGGCTGCGCGCCTTCTCTGCGATCGCCTTGCCGACCAGGCTCGCCGCAGCAACGGTCGCGGTCTTGGGGCTCGCCGCACGGATGGACTCGTCCAGGGTCGAAGCGGTCGCCAGCACGCGGTCGCCGGAAGCGGCGATGACCTGGGCGTAGATGTGATTGTTGGACCGGTGCACCGCGAGGCGCACGGCACGCGAGAGCGCGACCTTGCGGCGGGTCTGCTTCGACCTGCGCAGGCGGGAGAGTTTGCGATCGAACATGGTGTCGGCCTCGCCTTATTTCTTCTTCGTTTCTTTGATCACGACGACTTCGTCGGAGTAGCGCACGCCCTTGCCCTTGTACGGCTCCGGCGGACGATAGCTGCGAACCTCGGCCGCGACCTGCCCGACCACCTGCTTGTCGATACCCTTGAGCAGGATCTCGGTCTGGGTCGGCGTGGTCACGGTGACGCCCACAGGCATCTGGTGGACCACAGGGTGCGAGAACCCGAGGGTCAGGTTGAGCTTGTCGCCCTGCGCCTGTGCCCTGTAGCCCACGCCCACGAGCTGGAGCTTGCGCTCGAAGCCCTTGGTGACGCCAGTGACCATGTTGTTCACCAGCGCGCGCAACGTACCGGACATGGCGGCGGCCTGGGAGGAGGCGTCGAGCACCTTGATGTGCAACTCGTCGCCCTGCTTCTCCACCGCCACGCCACCGGTCACCGCCTGGCTGGCGGTCCCGAGCGGGCCCTTGATGCTGATCGAGTCCGGTGCGATGGCGACTTCAACGCCAGCGGGCACCGCGACAGGAGACTTACCGATTCGAGACATTTGCCGACTCCGTCCGCTCTATCAGGGTCAGTGCACGACGCACAGGACTTCGCCGCCAATCCCGTGCTGACGCGCCTGGCGGTCGGTCATCACGCCCTTGGACGTGGACACGATCGCAACCCCGAGGTTGTTCATCACGCGCGGCAGGTCGTTGGTGCCGCGGTAGACCCGCAGCCCGGGCCGGCTCACACGCTCGATCTTCTCGATGACCGGCTCACCCGCGTAATAGCGCAGCGAAATGGCCAGCACCGGCTTGCCGTCATTCGGCTGCACCGCGAAGTCTTCGATGTAGCCTTCGTCCTTAAGGACATTGGCAATCGACACCTTGAGCTTGCTCGACGGCATCTCAACGGACGATTTCTCCGCCATCTGCGCGTTGCGAATGCGCGTCAGCATGTCGGCGATCGGATCACTCATGCTCATACGAAAGCTCCTACCAGCTTGCCTTGGTCACGCCCGGAACTTCTCCGCGCATGGCGATTTCACGAAGCTTGTTACGGCCGAGGCCGAACTTGCTGTAGACACCACGCGGGCGCCCGGTGAGCGCGCACCGGTTGCGGACGCGCACCGGGGAGGCATCGCGCGGCAGCCGCTGCAGCTTCTCGCGCGCGGCCATGCGCTCCTCGTCCGACAGCTGCGGGTCGCGCGCAGCGGCGGCCAGCGCCTTGCGCTTGGCGGAGAACTTCGCCACCGTCTCCACGCGCTTCTGGTTGCGATTGATCAGGGACAGCTTTGCCATCTCTAGGTCCTCAGTTCCGGAACGGAAATTGGAAGGCAGCCAGCAGCGCGCGACCTTCTTCGTCGGTGCGCGCAGTGGTGGTGATCGTGATGTTCATCCCGCGCACCGCATCGACCTTGTCGTAGTCGATCTCGGGGAAGATGATCTGCTCGCGCACGCCCATGTTGTAGTTGCCCCGGCCGTCGAAGGCCTTGCCGGAAATGCCGCGGAAGTCGCGGATACGCGGCATCGCGATCGTCACCAGGCGATCCAGGAACTCGTACATGCGCTCGCCGCGCAGCGTGACCATGCAGCCGATCGGATAGCCTTCGCGGATCTTGAAGCCGGCGATCGACTTGCGCGACTTCGTCGCCACCGGCTTCTGGCCGGCGATCTTCTGCATGTCGCCGATCGCGTTCTCGAGGACTTTCTTGTCCGCGACGGCTTCGCCGACGCCCATGTTCAGCGTGATCTTGGTGATCCGCGGAACCTGCATCAGCGTCTTGTACCCGAACTTGGTGGTGAGGTCGGGGACGACTTTCTCGCGGTAGTGTTCTTTGAGCCGGGCCATTTTTCGCAAAACCTCTTCGGGGGCGGATCACGCAGCGCGCTGGCGCCGGGATCCCGTGGATCAGGCGCTTACCAGTTCGCCGTTGGACTTGAAGAAGCGGACCTTGCGGCCGTCTTCCAGCACTCGGAAACCGACCCGGTCGGCCTTCTGGGTGGCCGGATTGAAGACCGCGACGTTGGACGCGTCGATCGGCATCTCCTTCTCGACGATGCCACCGGTCGTGCCCTTCATCGGGTTCGGCTTCTGGTGCTTCTTGACGCGGTTGATGCCTTCGACAACCAGGTGCCCTTCGAGCACCTTCAGGACCGTGCCACGCTTGCCGCGATCACGGCCCGTCAGCACGATTACGTCGTCGCCCTTCTTGATCTTGTTCATCGCTGGTCTCCTGACCGAATGCCTCAGATGACTTCCGGCGCGAGCGAGACGATCTTCATGAATCGCTCGGTGCGCAGCTCGCGGGTGACCGGTCCGAAGATGCGGGTGCCGATCGGCTCGAGCTTGGCGTTCAGCAGCACGGCTGCATTCGCGTCGAAGCGAACCCGCGAACCGTCCTGGCGCCGGACTCCATGGGCGGTGCGCACGACGACGGCGCTGTAGACCTCGCCCTTCTTCACGCGACCACGCGGGGCGGCATCCTTGATGCTGACCTTGATCACGTCGCCGATGCCGGCATAACGCCGCTTCGAGCCGCCGAGCACCTTGATGCACATGACCGACCGTGCACCGGTGTTGTCGGCCACGTCGAGGACCGACTGCATCTGGATCATCTCATTCTCCTGTCCGACCGGGCTGCCGTAGCAGCCGGGGATTCACCGGGCCCGCGCGGGGCATCCCGCCCGGACCGAATCTGGGCACGGGACGATGCTTCCGGCCCGCCGCCGATACTCCTGACGAAACGCAGGCCCGAAGCCCTGCCATCCGCTTGTTGAATTCATGGACCGGCGCATCGCCGTCCCGGTACTGCACGCTGCTCTCCAACTTCTACCGAGGGTCCTGCTGGCTGCTGCCGGGCGCCTTCAAGGCACCTGCCCGTCGCCAACGCACGCCCGAAACATCAGACGAAGCGAACAACCACACGGTCAGTCTTGGACCCCGCGCAAGCGGGGAGTGCCACCCGGCCGCCGCAAGCGGCACCTTGTTCTGGTGCTGCCTGCCAGTCGCCCCGCGTGCTTCATGCCGGGCTGCCGGTATCTGGATCCGGTTACGAAACCCCGGATTCAGAATAGCCTTTGATTATGCATCATTGCGGCTGCGTTGCCAAGCAACGCAGCCGCAATGATCAGGCCGTACGGGCCTTTTCGACCAGGCGCGCGACCTTCCAGGCCTTGGTCTTGGAAACCGGACGGGTCTCCGCGATCTCGACCAGGTCGCCCTCGGCGATCTCGTTGCTCTCGTCGTGTGCGTGGTACTTCTTCGAGCGGACCATCACCTTGCCGTAGAGCGGGTGCTTGACCTTGCGCTCCACCAGCACGGTGACCGTCTTGTCCATCTTGTCGCTGACCACGCGCCCGGTAAGGACGCGTGCGGACGACGTTTCGGCTTCGGTCATGTGGACTGTCCCTGGTTTCAGGCCTTGGCAGCCGGCTTGTCGGCAGCGGCGGCGTTGGCGAGTTCGGTTGCGATGGTGCGCACGCGCGCGATGTCACGCTTGACCTTGCGCAGTTCGCTGGTCTTGCCGAGCTGCTGGGTCGCGTGCTGCATGCGCAGCCCGAACTGGGCGCGCAGCAGGCTCTTCACCTCGTCGCCGAGCTCGGCCTGGGTGCGTTCACGGAGTTCCTTGGATTTCATCTCAACCTCCCACCTGGCGAGCCACGAACGCGGTGCGCAGCGGCAGCTTCGCCGATGCAAGCCGGAACGCCTCGCGTGCCAGCGTCTCGTCCACGCCGTCCATCTCGTAGAGCATCTTGCCCGGCTGGATCTCGGCGACGTAGTACTCGGGGTTGCCCTTGCCGTTACCCATGCGAACCTCGGCAGGCTTCTGCGAGATCGGCTTGTCCGGGAAAATCCGGATCCAGATCCGACCGCCACGCTTGATGTGCCGCGTCATCGCACGACGGGCGGCCTCGATCTGGCGCGCGGTGAGGCGGCCGCGGTCGAGTGCCTTCAGGCCGAATTCGCCGAAGCTCACCTTGTTGCCGCGGGTGGCGATGCCGCGATTGCGGCCCTTTTGCTGCTTACGGTATTTGCTTCTAGCTGGCTGCAGCATTTCTCACTCCGGACTTGCGCGGCTTGCGTTCCGGCTCGACCGAGGGCGCCGGGGCGACTTCCGGTGCCACTTCGTTCTTGCCGACGACATCACCCTTGTAGACCCAGACCTTGATGCCGATCACACCATAGGTCGTCTTGGCTTCCGACACGCCGTACTCGATGTTGGCGCGCAGCGTGTGCAGCGGCACGCGTCCCTCGCGGTACCACTCGCGGCGAGCGATCTCGATGCCGTTCAGGCGACCGGAGCTCATGATCTTGATGCCCTGGGCGCCCAGGCGCATCGCGTTCTGCATCGCGCGCTTCATCGCACGACGGAACATGATGCGCTTCTCGAGTTGCGAGGAGATCGAATCGGCGATCAACTGCGCGTCGATCTCCGGCTTGCGGATCTCCTCGATGTTCACGTGGACGTTCTGCACGCCCATGAACTTGCGCAGCGCGCTGCGCAGCGCCTCGATGTCCTCGCCCTTCTTGCCGATGACCACGCCAGGGCGCGCACTGAAGATGGTGATCTTCGCGTCGCGCGCCGGGCGCTCGATCAGCACGCGACCGACCGCGGCGTGTGCGAGTTTCTTCCTGAGGAAGTCCCGCACCTTGATGTCTTCCGCCAGCATCCCGGCGAAATTCTTGTGATTGGCGTACCAGCGCGAGGTCCAGTTGCGCTGGACCGCGAGCCGAAAGCCGATCGGATGGATCTTCTGTCCCATGTGTGCCCTCTTTGCCCCGTCGTTCAGTCCATGGAGGCGACGGCTACTTGCCGTCGCCCACTGCCAGGTAGACGTGGCAGGTCGGTTTGGTGATGCTGGACGCACGCCCCTTGGCGCGCGGCATGAACCGCTTCAGGCTGGTGCCGCGCTCGACGTGGATCAGCGTGACCTTCAGCTCGTCGATGTCCGCCGCGTCGTTGTGCTCGGCGTTGGCGATGGCCGACTCCAGCACTTTCTTGATGATGACGGCGCCCTTCTTCGGGCTGAACGTGAGCAGGTTGAGCGCACGCTCGACCGGCAGGCCACGGATCTGGTCGGCGACCAGGCGGCCCTTCTGTGCCGAGAGGCGTACGCCACGCAATGTGGCTTTGGTCTGCATGTGTGTCGCTCCTTACCTGCCCGGGCCCTTGGCGGCCTTGCGGTCGCCGGAGTGCCCCTTGAACGTGCGCGTGTGCGCGAACTCGCCCAGCTTGTGCCCGACCATGTTCTCGGACACGAACACCGGAATGTGCTGGCGCCCGTTGTGCACGGCGATGGTCAGGCCGACGAAATCCGGGAGGATCGTCGAACGGCGCGACCAGGTCTTGATCGGACGCTTGTCGTTGTTCGAACGCGCTTTTTCGACCTTGCCGAACAGGTGATGATCGACGAAGGGGCCTTTCTTTACTGAACGTGCCATCTCGCTTTACCCCTTGGTCGAGTTGCGCCGGCGCACGATCATGTTGCTCGTGCGCTTGATCTTGCGGGTCTTGTAGCCCTTGGTCAGCTGTCCCCACGGGCTCACCGGATGGCGGCCTGCGGCGGTCTTGCCCTCGCCACCACCGTGCGGGTGGTCGACCGGGTTCATCGCGACGCCACGTACCGTCGGGCGAACGCCGCGCCAGCGCATCGCGCCCGCCTTGCCGATCGACCGCAGGTTGTGCTCGGAGTTGCCGACCTCGCCGATGGTGGCGCGGCAGTCAACGTGGACCTTGCGGATCTCGCCCGAGCGGAGCCGAAGCTGCGCGTAGCTGCTCTCACGCGCCAGCAACTGCACCGATGCACCCGCGGACCGCGCCAGCTGCGCACCCTTGCCCGGCTGCATCTCGATGCAGTGGATGGTCGTACCGACCGGGATGTTGCGGATCGGAAGCGTGTTGCCGGCCTTGATCGGTGCCTCGGATCCGCTCAGCAGCTTCGTGCCGACCGCCACCCCATTGGGGGCAATGATGTAACGACGCTCGCCGTCGGCGTAGCACAGCAGCGCGATGTTGGCGCTGCGGTTCGGGTCGTACTCGAGCCGCTCGACGCGCGCCTCGATGCCGTCCTTGTTGCGCTTGAAGTCGACGACGCGGTAGTGGTGCTTGTGACCGCCACCCTTGTGCCGCGTGGTGATGTGACCCTTGCTGTTGCGGCCGGCGTTCTGGATCTGCTTTTCGAGCAGCGGAGCGAACGGCGCGCCCTTGTGCAGGTCCGGATTGACGACCTTGACGACGCCCCGGCGACCGGCGGATGTGGGTTTTACCTTGACCAGCATTTCAGCGCGCCTCCAGGCCAGCAAACACGATTTCCTGACCTTCCTTGATCTGCACGTAGGCCTTCTTCCAGCTGCGGCGGCGCCCGACGAAGCGTCCGAACCGCTTCTCCTTGCCGTCGTAGTTCAGCGTGCGGACGGAGACCACCTCGATCTTCTTTTCCTTGGTGCTGAACATCATCTCGACCGCAGCCTTGATCTCGGGCTTGGTCGCGTTCTTCAGCACCTCGAACACGATCTGGTTGTGCTTGTCGGCAACCATCGTGCTCTTCTCCGACACCAGCGGTGCCAGGAGGATCTGCATCAACCGCTCTTCGCGGGTCGCGGGAAGGCTCACTTGAGGATCTCCTCGAGGCGGGCAACTGCATTCCGGGTGAAGAGCACCTTGTCGAACTGCAGCAGCGACAGCGGATCGGTCTGCTCGACGCGCAGGATGCCGACATTGGTGAGGTTGCGCGAGGACAGGAACAGGTTCTCGTCGACCTGGTCGGTGACGATCAGCACGTCGTCGAATCCCATGCCCTTGACCTTCTCGGCCAGCAGCTTCGTCTTCGGCGCGTCGATGGTGAACGTGTCGACCACGCACAGCCGGTCTTCACGCGCCAGCTGCGAGAGGATCGCCGCCACGCCCGCGCGGTACATCTTGCGGTTCACCTTCTGGGTGAAGTTCTCGTCCGGCTGCGACGCGAAGACGCGACCGCCGCCGCGCCACAGCGGGCTCGACGCGCGGCCGGCACGGGCGCGGCCGGTGCCCTTCTGGCGCCACGGCTTCTTCGTGGTCTTGTTGATGTCGCTGCGCTCCTTCTGGGCACGAGTGCCCTGGCGCGCGTTCGCCTGGTACGCCACCACGACCTGGTGCACCAGCGCTTCGTTGAACTCGCGCGCGAACAGCTGGTCGCTGGCGGCCAGTGTCGAGCTCGAGTTGCCCTGCGAATCGATAAGCTTGAGTTCCATCAGGCACCTGCCTTGACCGCGGCGCGGACGATCAGATGGCCGCCCTTGGCGCCGGGGACGGCACCCTTGAGCAGCAGGAGCTTGCGCTCCGCGTCGATGCGCACGATCTCGAGGTTCTGGACCGTGCGGCGAGCGTCGCCCAGGTGGCCGGCCATGCGCTTGCCCGGGAACACGCGGCCCGGATCCTGGTTCTGGCCGATCGAGCCCGGTTTGTTGTGGGAAACCGAGTTGCCGTGGCTGGCCCGGTTCGACGAGAAGTGGTGGCGCTTGATGCCGCCGGCAAAACCCTTCCCGTGCGTCGTGCCGGATACATCGACGAGCTGCCCGACCTTGAACAGGTCGACGTCGATCACCGAACCCGGCTTGATGTCGTCGCCCGCCGGCGCGGCGAGGCGGAACTCCTTCAGCGCGGTTCCAGCCTGCACGCCAGCCTTGGCGAAGTGGCCAGCAGCCGGCTTGATCACGCGGCTGGCGCGGCGCGAGCCGAACGCCACCTGCACCGCGGAGTAGCCGTCACGCTCGACCGACTTGACCTGGGCCACGCGATTGTTCGATACATCGACGACGGTGACGGGAACAGAGTCTCCGTCGTCCGTGAAGATGCGAGTCATGCCGACCTTCCGGCCGACCAGTCCGATGCTCATCTTGTTTCTCCGTATGCCGGTTACGATTGACCGGCGAAGGTTGGGTACTACCGTCACGACTGACGTCGTGTGCTGCACTGCCCTTGCCGCGTCAGAGCTTGATCTCGACGTCCACGCCCGCCGGAAGGTCAAGCTTCATCAGCGCATCGACTGTCTTGTCGGTGGGGTCGATGATATCCATCAGGCGAAGGTGGGTGCGGATCTCGAACTGGTCGCGCGAGGTCTTGTTGACATGCGGCGAACGCAGTACGTCGAAGCGTTCGATGCGGGTGGGCAGGGGCACGGGGCCCTTGACCACGGCGCCGGTACGCTTCGCGGTGTCCACGATCTCGACCGCCGACTGATCGATCAGCCGGTAGTCGAACGCCTTGAGACGGATCCTGATCTTCTGGTTGGCCATTGCTCGCCTGCTTCCTTACGCGATGATCTTGGCGACGACACCGGCGCCCACGGTCTTGCCACCTTCGCGGATCGCGAAGCGCAGCCCCTCTTCCATCGCGATCGGCTGGATCAGCGTGACCGTGATCGAAATGTTGTCCCCCGGCATCACCATCTCCGTGCCTTCCGG